>JAZODE010000040.1:0-28125 GCA_045596885.1 Victivallaceae bacterium | reverse complement strand
TTGTCAAAGCGTCCTCGCTTCGATCTGATAAAGGGAGCGTTTTCGGCTGTTACCTTGCAGGTAGCAGCCTCAAACTACCCTTTACAGCTCTTTGCGAATGACATCTTTGCCATTTTTTGAATGACTTTTGAAATTACCTCTTTTGTATTATTGTCCGTTGTTGGCATTGGGATCCCAGAAACGGCGCCAACGGTAATTGTTGTAATTCAGGTCTGACGGATAAGCCTGAAGCTTGATATAAGAGGTATGTCCGTCACCAAAGAGAAAGTTTGCCCCGTTGTTGTGCCGCGGAGGGATCGTCTCGTAAAAACTTGCTTGAGAGGGTTCAGCATTGTAACCGATACTGCCGGTCCCGAAGCCGTCAGCTATGTAGATGAACCATGAGGGTCTTCTGTAGGCCGTCAGTTTGAGGGGCTTGTAGCTGCTGGAAATGTTGATATATCTGAAATTGACGCCATAAGTGATCAGACACCTCTTAGTCCGGTGAGAACTGTCCGGGAAAACGCCATTGCAGGCTGCTTCCATTTCTTCCCGCTGAACATCCGGGCAGCGGTATTTTCCGGGGAGATTCCATACGCCGTTCTGTTGGGCGCGTCCCCAGCCGGAAAGAGGTTCGTTGCTGTCTGCGGAGTTCCACATATCTGACATTTTTCTGAAAGGGGAGTTTTCCAATCTCCACCAGCTCCATTCACTGCCGTTGATGGTACTGGGAAGATAATCTTCGTAATTTGAGACATAGAGTGCCGTGATCCTTCCCAACTGTCCGAGAGTATTGACACAGGAAACGGTCTTTGCCCGTTTTCTTGCCTGCTGCAAAGCGGGCAGCAGCATTGCAGCCAGAATGGCTATTATTGCGATAACAACCAACAGTTCGATCAGGGTAAAATCTTTTTTCACAGGAACACCTTCTTTTTTTATTTGTCAGCAATTTCTGTAAGTTCTACATGGTCGATCCATGCTTTGCCGGTAACATTGCGCAGCGTGAAGTGGATATAGGGGGAGTAGCTGCGCCCCACCTTTGCCCCTGTCCGCCAGGTGTGCTCCAGGTAAAGCCAGGGCATGGAGCCGTAGTAGGCGAACTTGGGAAAATAGTGTGCTTTTCCCCCCTCATCGACCCGCAGGTAAAAACCGCCGTTGGTCACGCGGATCCCGGGCAGCAGTTTCACATTTTCCATTTTAAGGAAAAATCCCAATCTGTACCAGGTATCAGGCTTGAGGGGGACTTTGTGGATAAGAGCGTTCTTTTTGCCTTCAAACCGCATGGAGACTCCCGCTGTGCGGAACACTTTTGTATCCCGTACCGGCAGAGCTCCGTACCATTTGTGTTCTTTGGAGCGGGGAATACCAGTGTAAACAAAGTCAGGATCACTGAAAAGGTTTTTGGAAGGCGCCGGAGCAATGACGGCAGTTCCAAAGTTGTTCAGATCGGCGAAACTTTTGACAAAGGGACTCCAGGTGTACAACAAAACGCCCCCTTTAGCTTCAAGGTTTCTGTGGCGGCTGAAATTGATGTGGAATCTCCCCTTTTTCACCTGAACCATATTTTTACGGGGGAGCGTGATCTCTGCGATCCAGTTTTTGTTTTTATTCACCGTGACCTTTGCTTTTGCGCCTGAGTTCCAGCTCCAGTTTTCCCCGAATTTGGCAGGGGTGATACTTAAATCCCCTACGGAGCCGCAGCTGTTGACAATGAGCTGATAGCCGGAGTGCCGTTTGCCTTCGGTGTCGATATGGATCTCAACGCCGTTATCCTGCCAGATCTTTCTGTCTTCAAAAGGACGCACCCGAGCCGCCATGCGGGCTGTTTGAGGTTCTTCGCACTCAAAGCGGAAATAGAAGTTCTCTTTATCGCAGCGCATCTGCACAAAGGTCTGTACTTCAGCGACATCCCCTTTAAGGGGCACAAGGGCGACCCGGGGGATCTCTTTCCCCCAAAGGGGTTCCTGTTCTCTGACAGGGATCACGGGGACCGTAAAACGGTCGATGACGCCCCGGTTGTTGAAATAGCGCGCTCTGCCCTCAGCCGTGGGGGACCACATATACTTTTTCCAGTGGCGGATCCTTGAAACGGCGCTTTTGTCATTACAGGCTTCTTTGATGGCTCTGTCAAAGAGAGTTTCAATGAAAGCGACCTCTTGAGCGCTGAAAATTTCGTTCCAGAGTTTGATTTCATCAGGCGGAAATGAAACAGGACCGTAAGAAGTTTCTACGGTGTTGCCGCAGATCTTCTTGAGCCAGAGCTCTTCAAGGCGTCTGGAAATCTTTTCCATGGTGCTGCCGCCTTTGCCGAACATGAGTGAAAAATACTCCTTCAAAAGGCCATTGACATCAGTTTTGTGATCCCACATCACTTTGGAAAAGACGTAGAAGTTCAAATGTCCGAAAAACCAGTGGTCTGAGGTGGCATTGAGCATGGTCCCAAAGCTGTAAGGGTACATCTTTTTGTAATATTCCCCGATGCACTCCGGCGTGTGGTTGGGGATGAGCGGCAATTCTTTTACGGCGCACTTGGTGGGATAGTTCCACATATAGATCTTGGCGCTGCCGTAGGCTTTGATCCACCTTTTGATCAGATCAAGTTCCTCTTTTTCCCCCGGGCGTCCCTTGCTCCAGGGACCGTTCACCGCCACCTGGATGATGACGTTGGCGGGGATTTTTTCTTTCGGGGGCTCTTTGCAGAGATCGTAGGCCATCATGGTGACGAAGCCCGGAATCTTTTCTTTCTGCAGTCTTTTGGGGATGGTCAGGAGTTTGCTCCAGAGAAAATCCGCCCCCTTCCGGCTGTACCTTTTTCCTTCAATAAGCTCTTTGAAATGGGGGGCGCAGCGGGGACAGCGGCAGCGCTCCATGGCATCGTTGGGCATAAGGTTGAAAAAGGGCTTGGCATGTGCCCATTTGGAGTAACCTGTCATTTTCCTTTGGGCAATGGCTTTGTCTCCTGTCAGAATAGCTTTGGCATCCTGATAGATCTCTTCCATGATATTGGAACTGAAACAGAGCTGTCCGGGAGCATCGTAAGAGACCTTGACCACGGAGCCGTCACAGCGTTTGCCGTCAGCTTTGAGAGCGAAGTACTCAGGATGACTCTTGGCGAAGCGTTTGACATAGCCCAAATGGGCAAGTCCGTGGCAGTTGGGGAGAAAGAGCGTGGACTGGCGCATACGCTTTTCGTGAAGGCTCAAAGCCTTCCGCCATTCCCTGTCCGTGGCGGGATCGTGCCAGACAGGTTTCACGCCATGGATCCCCGGCCAGTAGATGCGCCGGTAAATGGAGTCAGGACGGTCATAAAGGGTGATTTGAGGAAGAGCCCACTCCCTCTTTACGGGGACGATGGTTCCCATTTCGCCGGGGAAGTAGAAACGCACGCCCCCGAAGCGTTCCAGAAACTCGTAGCATCCCCACAAAGTGCCGTCGCCCTCTGAATCAAGAGCGTCGCCGCCGGCAATGAGGATCTTGTTCCCGGCGCTTTGAATGACGAAACCGTCACGGTCAAGGCTTTTGAGGTCAACCTTGAGTCGGGAGGCAAGGCGTTTGTCCCCCACACAGAAAAGAGTTCCCTGAAAGTCGGAAGGAACTTTGGTGAACAGGGGAACACTTTTTTCCTTCCCTGCGATCCGGCTCAGGAACGAAGCAAATTCAGCAGCCGCCTGACCTGTCTTTTGCGGGGCATCACCGGGAGCATAAACGCCCATTTGGACTTTGCCCTTGCGAATCAGAAATGTGGTGCTTGTCTTTGACAGCTGCAGTTTCCGCAAAGAAACAGGAGTGGGGGAAAATCCCGCCGGAGCACCGCCAAGGGAAAAAATCACACACACCAGAAGCAAAAAAAGAGCTTTTTTCATTTTATTGACCTTTTCCTTTCACTTCATAGATACCAACATGGTCGATCCATGCTTTCCCTGAGGCACGGTAGAAGTTGAAATCAATGGTGTTGGCTTGAGTGACACTCTTTTTGGAGGTCTTGAAGCGGTACACATGTCTCGTCCAGTTCATAGTACCTGTCAGGGGGATCTTAGGCAGGTAGTGGGCAGATTTGCCGCAATCGTTGATACGGGCATAGAGTCCGCCCCGGGGACCTGTGGTTTTCACATTTTCCATGCGCACATAGAAGCTGAACTCATATTCGGTATCGGGTTTGAGTCCCTTGAACCACTGACGCACATTCCTGTGTTTGTCATCAAAGCGCAAAGAAGCTCCGGCGGTCCTGTAATAAGCGGTATCCCGCACCAGTCCTCGGCCTTCCACCCACTGCCCCAGACGGGTGTTGTTGCGGTAGGTTTTGCCTTCAAAGTCCCCGTCTTTCAGAAGATTTTTGCTGCCTTTGTCAGCAAAGTGGAGCACACCGAACTCATCGGCACGGTGTCCCTCCACCATGCGGCACCAGTTGTAAAGGACGGTTTCGATCCTGCGGTTTTTCAGGATGCGGATACGGGTGAAGTTGGCGTGGATGCGATCGCTTTTTTCCATAGGTGCAAGCCCCTTCAGGGGGATGCAGATCTCAACGCTCCACTCCTTGTTGGGAGTGATAAAGCTTTTGGCGGTGTGGGGGGCGTTCCACTTGTAATCAGCTTTGCGGTGCTTCATGACAAGATCGGTGACGATGCCGTCGGAGTTGATGATGAATTGCTGGTGGAAATTCCGGGTCCCCGCCGTGTCAAGAAGCACCTCAACGGTGTTGTCCATCCAGAGTTTGGGGTCGTCATTCTTCCGGGGAGCGGTCGCCATATCTTTGGTGAAGGGCTCTTCACAGACAAAGGCAAAGTAGAGATTTTCTTTGTCCCGGCAGCAGTAAACCAGAGTCCGGACCTCGTTTTTCTGATTTTTACGGGGAACCAGCCAGAGGGGTTTGACCTTGCGCCACGCTTTTTCTGTGACTTTGCCGTCAATGACAGGGCTTTCGGCGAAAGTGTTTTCCGGGATCACCGCATTCCAGGCGTCTCTTTCATCGCACTTGGCGGCGAATCTGCGGGCGCCTTCTTCCATATTGGCAAGGTAGTTCCTGCGGAAGAATCCGATCCTCTCCTTCACCTGGGGGAGTTTGGCAGCTTTTTGTGCGGCGGTATCAAAGAGTTTGCGGGCACGGGCCATGAAAGCGGGGTCATAGATGCTCTGCCAGAGTTTGTATTCCGGGGGACGCACCACCGTGGGGCCCAGAGAGGTCTCAACCACGTTGCCCACCACATTTTTGAGCCACTTTTTTTCAAGGGTGTCAAAGAACTCCTTCATCTCAGGGGCTCCGGGACCGAACATCTTGCGGTAGTGCTCTTCCACAATGGCGTCCACATCGGCTTTGGAGTCCCAGAGCACACGGCTCAGGACATAGTAGTTCAAGTAGGAGTAGAGCCAGATATCATTTTCGCCCTCGTAAAAGGTCCCGAAAATGTAAGGCGCCTGACGGGCGTAATATTTGCCCACGGCACGGGGAGCAAAGTTGGGGACCCAGGGCATGTGCTGCTTGTTGGCGTAGGTCCAGAGATAGGTCTTGCTGTTGAGCTTTTTTACCCAGGACTTCACCCGGTCATCAAATGCCCGCTGTTTGGCGGGGACTCCTTCAAGCCACGCTCCGGGGAGCGCCAGCATGACGATCATGTTGGAAGGAATGGCACGCTCCGGGATCAGATGATAAGGATGGTACGCCATAGTGGTGACAAAGCCGGGGATCTTGTTTTTCTGGAGCCGCAGAGCGGTGTCGATGAAAAAATCCCAGTAGAACGCCGAACGCTTTTCATCCCCGGATTTGAGATGGGGGCGGCAGGCTTTGCAGAGACAGTCAGGCATACTGTCGTTGGGCATGATATTGAAGTAGGGGGCACGGAACATGCCTGCCCAGTAACATTGACCGTTGGGCATGATGATCTTCCGTGAAGAAGCGGGCTTTCCGGTCAAAACGGCGACGGCATCCTGATAGATATTTTCCCGGAGTCCGGGGTTGGAAAAACAGAACTGGCCGTTGGCGTTGAAGGTCATGGAGTCAGGGGAGTTGTACCGGGTGCCGTCGGCTTTGAGGGCAAAGAATTCAGGATTGGATTTGCCGAAACGCTGAACATATCCCAAACGCGCCAGCCCGTGACAGTTGGGGAGAAACATGGTATCAGAACGGCTGCGCAGAGAGATGAGACGGCGCATTTCCCTTTCGGTGATCCCTTCGTAGACGAACTTTTGCCCTTCCATCTGGGGGGGATCGGGGTTGAGGTAAAGAGTGCGGAACTGCATATCAGGGCGGTCAACAATATCCAGTCGGGGGATCTCAAGGGTTTTCCGGGGGCTCACCACCACGCCGTACTTGCCGGGAAAATAGAAGCGCACATCTGCAAAGCGCTCCAGAAAGTCGTAAACGCCGAAAAGAGTTCCCCGGGCGTAGGTGCTGTAACTCCTTTTGGGATCGCCTCTTTCATCGTGTCCGGCGATCTCAATATCCTTGCCTTTGGAGCGGATATAGAAGCCGTCACGGTCCAGTTTTTTCACCTCTTTACTGTCAGAAGAGCCCACATAGATCACGGTCTTTTTCCCGGTGGGCTTCAAAAGGACCGGGAGTTTGCACTTCAAAGTCTGCCCCAGAAATTCCGCAAGTTCCTCAGCGGCAAAGCGGGTCACACTGCATTTGGGGTTGCGGCAGACGATCTCAAAATTTCCGGCACTCAGGCGGTGCAGAGGTTGTTTGCCGATGGAAATGCTCCGGGGGGATCTGGCTGTGGGGCGGAAATCCGCTCCCTGAGTGAGAAAAGCCGCCGAACAGAGAAGGAGAGAAAAAAACAGTTTCATGGTGGTGATCTTCCTTTTCAATGAGTTAATGACAACAGGCGATGACAGGAATAATATATCACCGTGTTTTTTTGTTATCAACACCGTTTTACGGTAAAAACAAGCCATTTTATCGTAAATTCAGGTCATTTGAATTTTCCCGGTGTGACAGAAAAATGTTTCTTAAAAACCTTCCCGAAATAGGCGGGGTCGCTGAAGCCCAAAGCAAAGGCGATCTCTGAGAGTGTATGTTTTTTTGCTTCAAGCATTTCCCTTGCCCGCTCCATTTTTCTGCTGAGCAGATAAGCGTGAAAAGAGCTCTCTGCATGTTGCTTGAAGAGCCTTGAAAGAGTTCTGGGACTTATACGCAAATAAGCAGCGGTATTTGTCAGAGAAAGAGGCGTTTCAAGCTGATCTTCGATGTAGCGGCATATTTCATCGAAACGGCTTTTACCGGGGGCGGGGAGTTCTTCAAGGGGAGCGAAAAACTGCTCCATGCAGTACCCCAGAATGGCGCCCAGCTGCAAAGTAATTCTCCGGCGCTGGATGGGAGAGTCAAATTTCCCATCCATCCGGTGTGAAGGCAAGTGGAGCAGCTTGAACATGGCGCTGATATCCGCCTTGACAGAAGGAACAAAACGGCTGATGCAGTCGGGGGCGGCGTGTGCAAAAAACCGTTCTGAATCCAGCCAGAGAAAGCGCAGATGGATAAGCTCAGGGGGTTGCGACTCGTGGAAACGGTCGCGGTGGCGCACATTGGCAGGAAGAAAAAGAGTGTCCCCCGGGGCGGCAGCGTAACTGAGTCCTGATTCAAGTTCCAGTGTGATCTTCCCCTTGAGCAGATGGAAGATCTGATGCTCTTTGATAGCGTGCCAGTTCCGGGAATAGCTGGAGGCATAAGCCACCTTGCGGGCAAAGATGATTTCCGGCAATTCAAAAGCAGCAGAGGGATTTTTCTTCATGATACCTTGTCATACCTTTATTTTCAAAGTTTGGATTAATATACTGCCTGACTCAAGAGAATACAACATTTCAAGAAGAGAAAATCTCTTCTTTTCCTGTACTGAGCCGATTCTGTGCCATGCTCCCAACTTTTGTTGAGAAATTTTTCTGTTTTTTCATTGTCCTGTCTTGCATTTACCCATTGTCTCATGTAAAGTATTGTCAAGTCGAGGATTTTCAGCAGTATGTTAAAACGGGAAAAAGTATACAGGATCCTTGCGGAGCGTATCCGTTCGGGGCAGTGGCAGGGGGGATTCAAACTCCCCTCTGAACCTCTTTTATGCCGTGAACTCGGGGTGGCACGGGTCACTCTGCGCGCCGCACTGGAGCAGTTGACCTCAGAAGGAGTGCTCCAGCGTTCCCGTCCCGGGGGGACCGTTGTAACAGCAGATGCGGAACAGAAAAAGAAGATCATTGTCCTGTCAGGCAAAGAGCAGGTCCCTGATATTGCCCGCCCTGAACTTTACATCATCCCCGGCATCGAAAGGCGCTGTCTGGAACTCAATTACGAGGTGGAATACATGGAAAGCGCTTTTCTCACTTCCGTTCTGCCTGAAAATTATCTGGGAGCCATTCTCCTTGCCCACAACTTCAACGGGGATGAAAAGATCCTTGAGAAAATGCGTCTTTTGAAATTCCCTCTGGTCAACGCCCATGTTTTTCCCCATGATCCTGCTTTGACAGGACTCCCCTCAGTGCGGACCGATTTCCGTTCCGCTTTTCTGGCGGGGCTGAAGCACCTTCACGACATGGGACACCGTAAAGTGGGATTCATCATGCGCTCCTGGGAAATCAGCAGCAGACGCCTTGATATAACGCCCCGGGAATTCCCCGCCCTGATCCAAAAAGCAGGTCTCATTTTTGAGAAGCGTTTTCTGCTCACGGTGCCTGACAATGAAACCGATTTTTCTGAAGAGCTCCATACCCTCATTTTTTCCGATGCGCCGCCCACGGCGCTTTACACCTATTCGGACTATTTTGCCATGCGGACATATAACATGCTCCAAAAGTGGCATGTCAGGATACCTGAGGAAATGGCGGTTCTGGGCTTTTCGGGCTACTCCTCGGCGGCGCTCCAATCGCCTCCCCTTTCCACAGTGGACTTCGGCTACGCCCGGGTCGGCAGGATCGCCGTGGACATGCTCAGAAATCAGGACAAATGGTTCGGCAAATCACCCCCTGTCCTCCTTTCCCCCTACGAGGTCATTACAAGACGCAGTACCGATTTTTATCGTTTGAACTTTGATGAAACAGAAAATCCCAAAGGGTGAAAACATGAAAAAGAGTAATGAAAACAGCACATCGTGCCCCACACAGAAAAGCATTTCACATCTTCGCTTTGTCTCCCGGTCTGCGTTCACGCTGATCGAACTGCTGGTTGTTATTGCCATCATCGCCATTCTTGCCGCCATGCTGCTGCCCGCTCTGCAGCAGGCACGGGAGCGGGGGCGTGCCGCCGGGTGTCTCAACAATATGAAACAGATCAATCTGGCGGTCCAGAATTATTGTGATGATAATGATGAACGCTTTTTCACATACGACATCTACCCTCTGGGCGGAAACAGCACCATCAAATGGTACAACCCTTCGGGGGGAAAGAATCCCCTTTACCAATATTTCGGAGTCAAAGACCAGGGGTACTACTTTTTCACCGTCAGCAAAGCCGGCCGTCACCCGCTGGCATGTCCCAAACGTGTCTTTGGAGAGTTTACCGCTGACTCATCATACGGCATAAGTTACGGGTACAGCCGCTGTTTCTACGGTCCTGTTGCCAAAGTCGGACACAAGCGCACCCGTTTTCTCATCCCCTCACGGACCTCTTTTCTGGGTGAAGCGTTCCAGCCCTACTGGGGACAGGGCACGGGTTCCTCTGGTGTGGATGCCGACACAACCAACGCCGCCCACAACGACCAAGCCACAGTCGCCTTCTGCGACGGTCATGCTGAAGCAGTTCCCTATATCAAGATCCCCAACGGGACCTATGCCCGGCGTCCCAACGGCAAGATCCCCTCACAGCATATTTTCTTTATCCCGTTCCGCAATCTTTCCCCCAGTTACCCTCTGCGGTATTTTGATTGATAAAGTATAATCCCCCAAAAGGTTCAGAAATCATGAAACAAAAAAATTTTTTCACCCTCATCGAACTGCTGGTTGTTATTGCCATTATTGCCATTCTTGCCGCCATGCTGCTGCCCGCTCTGCAGCAGGCACGGGACCGTGCCAAAGGCACCGGCTGTGTCAACAATCTTTCTTCCATCGGCAAAGCGATGCTCTTTTATGCCGATGCCAACAACGGGTATTTCCCCCCCTACCGGGACAACGCCACCCCTCTGGAACACTGGTGGAACGATCCCGGAGCAGCCGGACTCCTCACCCCCTATCTCGGTCATACCGAAGTGATCGGCAGAGGCAAATACAGCTGCCCCAGTGCCACACCTCCCTACGGAAAAACCAAGTCCTCCTACGGCTACAATATCAATATCTACAACGACCCACTGAAGCGCAAACTGGCAAGGTTCAAGCGCCCCTCAGCTTGTGCCGTTGCGGGTGACAGCAACTGTGCCCGGATCAGCGCCACCTGGGATCCTCTCTCAAGCAACCCCATTTACTTCTGGCACAAAGACAAATGCGGATTTGTCTTTGCCGACGGCAGGGCGGCGCTTCTTGCCCGGGGAAAGATCCCCACCATCGAGAAGAACGCCGGAGCCTCTTACTGCGGATTCTGGGTTCCCTTCCCCATCCCCGGTTACGAAAACTGGTATGACGGCATCAGATCCGGAGTGATCTTCTGGTAAATAAAATTCACTTATAAAGAACATTAAGGAGAAAAAATGAAAAAATTGCTGTTGACGGCAATGGCAGTGTTCATGCTGCTGCCAGCGGGCGCTGAAAAGATCATCGCCAGGTACAAGGATCGGGTCATTTCCACGGAGACCGGGAAAGCCCCCATCCCCAGTTTCGGTTTTTATGTTTTCAAACCCGCCCAAACTTACCGGGGCAAAAAGGTGGTGTTCCGTGCCGATGTGAAACGGAGCGCAGGGACTGCCGCTCTCGGGTTCACATTCCGCTGTTCCACCAATCCCGGAAACATGCTGCGTGTTGCCAAGCCGTTCAAAGTGAAATACTCCGTCAAAAACGGTACGGTCGTGCCGGTTGAGTTCGTTCTTGACATTCCTGATCTTGACAATATCCACCACTTCAACATGCTTGCCGGATTCCGCCGTCAGGGTAAGGAAAAGTGTGTGTGGGAGCTGAAAAATGCCCGGTTCGCCGAATACGAAGCTGGCAAGGTCAAAGCCGCAGCCGCCCCCGCGCTCCCTGAAGGATTTTCCGCGGAACTTACCGCTTCAATGGTGAAAAAGCCTCTTCAGCTCATTAAAAACGGCAAACCCTCTTTTGTCATCGTCACTGCTGACAAGCCCAACCGTATCGTCCAGTATGCGGTGAAGGAGCTGCAGCTCCACATCAAACTTGCCTGCGGCACAGCTCCAGCGGTATTGAAGGAGTCCCAGTACAAATCCGGTCCCGCCATCATGGTGGGAGAAACCGCCGTTGCTCAGAAATACGGCATCAACCCCGAACTCCTCGCACCTGAAAATCTGGTGGTCGCCCGTCTGAATGATGTGATCGTCCTTTCCGGGGGCGACAATCCTGCCATCCCTGCGAGCATGGTCGCCGGACGCGCTTTCGTTCCCGTGGGGACCCTCTATGCAGTCTATGAATTTCTGGAAAAAGTCGTGGGCTGCCGCTGGTACTGGCCCGGCAAAAACGGTTCTTATGTTCCCGTTCATAAAAATCTTTCTGTGAACAAACTTTTCATCACCTCCCGTCCTGCCTACGACACACGGAAGACCTTTTACTCCATCGTCCGCAACGATCCCGATGTGCAGCACTGGGATTGCGAACAGTGGTACCGCCGCAACCGCTTCGGCGGCTCCGTGGGGGACCCTGTGGCGAACCACTCCTTCAACGACTGGATCAAACGCTTTGCCAAGACCAAGCCTGAATACCTGGCACTCCAGGCAGACGGCTCCCGCAAGACCGTTTTTGAACCCGGCGGCGGACACGTCTGCATGAGCCACCCTGAAGTTTTCAAACAGACCGTGGCAGACAAGATCGCCGAATTCAAACGCAACAAATTCACCAGCTTCGCCAAAGTCATGCCCGGCGACAGCAACGGACTCTTTTACTGCAAGTGCCCTCCCTGCCAGAAAAAGATCCGCCCCGACATGGGGGATCAGGGACTTTACTCCAATGTGGTGTGGGGCTATGTGAACCGTGTGGCAGGTGAAGTCGCCAAAGTCATGCCCGGCAAAAACATCGTCTGCTGTGCCTACGGCGGATATCTGCGCAAACCTGAGTTCCCTCTCATGCCCAATGTGGCTGTGACCTTGTGCTTCTACCCCGTCCCCCGGGGCACCCTTGCCTATAAGACGATGTGGAAAAAGCTCCTTGACGAATGGGGCTCCACCGGCGCCAAACTCTACGTCTGGGAATACTGGAACGCTTCCCGTTACGGCAGAGGCGTCTACGGCACTCCCGCCATCTATCCCCGGCAGCTGAAAGAGATCTACGCCATTGATGCCGGAAGAGTCAACGGACGCGCCATTGAGATGCCCGACATTGACGGCGACGGCAAAAGTGTCCACGGCTGGGCGGATTGGATCTACGATATCCAGAACCTTTATGCCGCCGGACGCCTTATGTGGGACCCCGGTGCCGACATCGACAAAGAACTTGAAAACTACTATACCAACTTCTTCGGTCCTGCCGCCGCTCCCGTGCGCCAGTTCCACGAGGAAATGGAACTTGCCTGGTCACGGAAAGGATTCCTCCCCGGCACCTGGGATTACCAGCGGGTGTGGAAAGAGCTCTATCCCCCTGCCTTCGTTGACCGTATGATGGGATTGCTCAAAGAAGCGGTGAAACTTGCCGGAAACAAAGAGCCTTACGCCTACCGTGCCAGAAAGCTGCTCAAGGGATACCAGCCCTTTGACCGCAACTCCCGGATGTTCCGGGGCGGCAACCGCAAGACCAATGCCTTCAAGATCACCGTGCCCAAAACCGCCGCCGCCCCGAAAAGCGCTGCCGACTGGAAAAAAGGTGTGGTGCTGAAAGATTTCTGCGACAGCTACAATGTCTACAAGCAGGACTCCGAAACGGTGATGTATCTGCTCCACGACAACAAAAACCTCTATGTGAAAGCTGAGTGCTTCATTCCCAAAGGTGTGGCAGGTGTCCTCTGGGCGCCCCCCTCCACCGGCAAGCGTGACGGAATGCTCTGGAACTACGAAAGTCTGGAGTTCTTCCTTGCCAGAGGCAAAGAGAGCTATCAGTTCATCCTCGCCCCCGACAGCTGCCTGCTGGATGCCTTCAACGTGATGCCCGCCAAAAAGAACGCTATGAAGTGGAACAGCAAAAAAGTGAAGTTTTCCACCATGAAACGGGGCATCTACTGGGAAGGATTCCTGACCATTCCTCTGGATGAAATGAAGTTTACCGGCAAAGGCAAAGCCAATGAGTTCCGGTTCAACGCCTACCGGAACTGCCGGTACAATATGCCCGGCGAACCCGCCAAGTGGGAGCAGAGCTGCTATCTGCCCACCTACGGCGGATTCCACAACATCGAAAGGTTCGGAACATTGATCCTTGCCAGATAAACAGCAAGATCTCCCAAGTGCAGGATCTGCCATTGCGCGGATCCTGCATTTTTTTTACTTGCAAATCCTCTCTCAAGGTTGTATATTAAGGAGCATCTTAAAAAAAATCAGGTAGGGGTACCATGAAAAAAGTCATCATCTGCGCTCTGTGCGTCATCGCCGGGGCTGCGGCAGCATTTGCCGTATGCCATATCCTTCATCAGAAAAACGCCCTCGACCGGCAGCAGCAGGGAAGCGGTGCTGTGCAAAGCCCGGTCTCCAGAGTGCTGAGGGGCTACGGGTACATTCGCGGACGCAGCTGCACATCACTGAAAAACAAATACGGTGCCTACGTTTCCAAGGTCCACTTTTATTCAGACACCAAAGTCAAAAAAGGTGATTGCATCCTTGAGTATGACGACTTTGATCTGCGGCAGAAGATCGTTGCCACAGAAAACAGCCTTGCCAATCTGGAAAAAGAGCTGGCGCTGCAGCGCACCAAACTGGAGTTGACCCGCCTTGATCCGCTGCCTTCAGATTACAGGAACATCTCGTGGAAAACATACCGTGCCAAAGAACTGATGGAGCGCACATTGAAAGAGTGGAACGCCTACAAGCAGCTTTACGCCAGCAAAAGCGTTTCCGAACTGGATATGCGCGCAAAAAAACAGGCTTATGAAGATGCTCACGCCGCCTGGGAGATCGCCGTCAGCGACCGGAAACGGGTCGATCAGGGATTGCGGAAACTCCACATCAAACAGGCAGAAGAGAATGTGGCGCTCCTTGAAACAAAGATCGCCGGGCTGAAAAAAGAGCTGGCGCTCCTTTATGAACAGCGCAAATATTACAAGATCGTCACTCCTTACGACGGGATCATCGTCACCGACTCCGATACAGTCCACGCCTGGGACAATCCGGGGACGGCGGCGGCATATATCCACAAAGTCCAGCGGGGGTATTATGTCTACTCCTACTTTGAAGAAAAGGACATCATCCACCTGCCCAACGGCACAAAGGGCAGATTTTTCAGCAACGACAGCGGCAAGTACTACGATCTGGTCAGCTTTGACACCACCCGCACCCGTACCGCCGTGGGCGACAAGGTCTTCCATCTGGTGAAATTCCGTGTGCTCTCCCCCGTGGATAAAAAAGTGACCATGAACGGCGCAGGTGTTGTGCTGGTGGATCTTGATAAATAATTTGCAAGCGCCTCAATCGGCGAAAGGGGCGCTCCAATCAGATCGGAGTTGTCCGACAGGTCAGACAACTCCGACTTGGCTGCGGGTGATCTGAGCCCCTCTGTTATGCAAGACGCTCCTGCCAGAAGCGGAGCTGGGCGGCGACGGCTTCAAATCCGGTGCCGCCGATGAGGTTGCGCTTGGCGACGCTGGCACGGGGATCGAACATCTCCGGAAACTCGGCAGTGGCTTCAGGGATGGTGATGCGCATTTCCTCAAGAGTGACCTCATCAAGCTGCTTGCCCTTTTCTTTGCAATACTTGACAAAAGAGCCTACCCGGTGGTGGGCAGTGCGGAAAGGCACTCCCAGCCCCACCAGCGCTTCGGCAAGGTCGGTCGCCATGAGAGCGGGGTCGGAGGCAGCCTTTTCCATGTTCTCCCCTTTGAGCATCATGGTTGCGACCATGGGGGGATAGACCGCAAGGATCTGGAAAGCGGTATCAATAGCATCAAAGAGAGCCACCTTATCCTCCTGGAGATCCCGGTTGTAGGTGAGGGGCAGACCTTTGCACATAGTGAGCAGGGCATTCAACGCAGCGGTGAAGCGGGCAGTCTTGCCCCGGGTCAGCTCGCAGACATCGGGATTCTTTTTCTGGGGCATGAGACTTGAACCGGTGCAGAAGGCATCGTCAAGCTCGATGAAGTCAAATTCCTGTCCGCACCAGAGGATGAGATCCTCAGAGAGACGGGAGCAGTGGACACCGAAAATGGAAAGGGCAGAAAGGAATTCGATCATGAAATCCCGGTCGGCGACAGCATCCATACTGTTGCGGGTGACGCCGTCAAAGTTGAGGAGCTCCGCCACAAGTTCCCGGTTGAGGGGAAGGGTGGAACCGGCAATGGCGCCGGAGCCCAGCGGGGAAACATTGAAGCGCTTGCGGCAATCCGCCAGACGGGCGGCATCACGGTCGAACATTTCCACATAAGCCAGCAGATGATGGGCGAAAAGCACCACCTGAGCATGTTGCAGATGGGTGAATCCGGGCATGATCTGCTCCGGATGTTCAGAAGCCTTCTGGACCAGAGCCCGCTGCAGATCACGGATGCCCTCAATGAGCTGTTCCGCCGTATCCCGCAGATAAAGACGCACATCCAGAGCCACCTGATCGTTGCGGCTTCTGCCGGAGTGCACCCGGGCGCCTTCATCGCCCAGAACGCCGATAAGAGCGCTTTCGATGTGCATGTGGATATCTTCAAGGGCGATATCGTATTTAAAATCCCCGGATTCGATACGCCCGAGGATATTGGTCAATTCCTTTCTGATGGCTTCAGCGGAAGTTTCGGGAATGATCCCCTGTTTGGCAAGCATGGTCACATGAGCGATGCTGCCCATGATGTCGTGCTTGTAAAGCCGCTGATCGAAAGAGATAGACTCTGAAAATTTCGTTACTTCGCTGCGGGTTTCCCCGCTGAATCTGCCACCCCAAAGTGCCATAATCAAACCTCACTGTAAAATTAAAAAATTAAAAAATCGTAAGACAATAAAATCATTCTCAAAAACTTTTAAGCTCCGTTTTTTGTTTTTGACCGGAGTCAAAAACAAAAAACGCAACTCAAAAAGGTTTGGAAATCCTCCTTCGCCAAGGCTACGGAGGACAAGAAGGGGGTGGGGTTTGGGGCGGGGGAAAAAGACCTTTCCTCAAAAGGGCTTTTCCCCCGCCCCTACTCCCCTCAACCTTTTTACCGACCGTTGTCGGGAACAGCGCCTTCCTCAAAAGGTTTTTCCTTCTCCCCCCTGCCAACCAACCCTTATTTTTTATGAAAGCATGACCTGGCCGCCGGTGACGGGGACTGCCTGACCGGTTTCGTACTGTTGTTCGACGACGTAGCAGATGGCTTTAGCCACATCTTCGGGGGTACATCCCCGGTGCATGGGGATCAGACTTTCGTAATGTTTTTTCACATCTGCGGTGCTCTGGGCGCCGGGGACTTTGCCTGAGTTGAGATACTGGACGAAAAGTCCTTTGACGGGATCGCTCCACAAAGGACCGTCAAAGAAGTTTCCGGGGCAGATGGAGTTGACCTTGACATGGTCGGCGACCAGTTCAAGGGCGAAGCTCTGGGTAAGTCCGATGGAGCCGAACTTGCTTCCGGCGTAGGCGCCGTTGTTCTTTGAGCCCACCAGACCGCTCTTGGAGTTGACCTGAACGATGTCGGTCCAAAGTCCGGAAGCGGCGTTCTGCCGTGCCATGAGTGCGGCAAAGTGTTTGCAGCAGAGGAAGTAGCCGATATAGTTCACATCGGTGACGAACTTCCAGTCCTTCATCTCGAAACTCTTGACGGAACCGGCACGGACGACGCCTGCGTTGGCAACAAGGATGTCGGCGCCGCCGTAGACCTTGACGATCTCACGGGTAAGAGCTGCCACAGATTCCTCATCAGAAACGTTGACTGCCATACCGGAGCAGGTGGGTCCCAGAGTGGCGGCGGCGGCTTTGGCGCCCTCCACATTCATATCTGCAATGACCACATCGGCGCCCTGAGCGGCGAGGTACTGGGCGATGCCCAGTCCGAATCCCTGAGCGCCGCCGGTGACAACGGCGACTTTGCCCCTGAGGGCTTTGCCGGGACCGGGAGGGATGGGACACATCTTTTCAAGATAGATGCGCTCTTCATCGTTGAAGAAACGGGGACCGCCGAAAGCAGCTGAAAGCCGGACGATCTCATAACCGTTAACGGCAAACTTTAAGGCACGGTCAGCAGTTTTCTTGTCGATACCGACGCCGAAAACAGCCTTGCCGGGGATCTCGATCACCTGAGGCAAAAGTCCGCTGTTGGCAGCCTTGTAGGCTTCAATGGCGGCGGCATCGGGGGCATCGGAGACCATGGCGTATGTGCCGGAAAAGAGCACATGATGAGGGGTCAGACCGCCTTCGGGGACCTTGAAAGCGCCCCCGGCAGTGACGGTGGCGGCTTTGCCCAGAAGTCCCCGCAGAGTGGGAGCGTATTCAAAGACGGTATCCATGTCGCAGGGGGGGAGCTCCTCTTCAAGAGCGATCCCCTTGGCGGCGATGAAGCCTGAGAGCTTGGACATGATGTCTTCGTAGAGCGCCTTGATCTCTTCGGCGGTGTCGGCGGCGACAAAGACGCCGTGGTTGCCCAGGAAGGCGACCTGAGGAGCTTTGCCGCAGGCTTCAACAGCCTTCCGGAATTCAAGAGCGAGGGAAAATCCTGCGCTGTGGTAGCCCAGCCAGACGGCGTCGGGGAAGAGCTTGGCACAGGCGGCGGCACCTTCTCTGGCGCAAGTCATGGCGTTGACCAGTGTGGGGTGGGTGTGGACCACAAACTTGTAGGGGAGCAGCTCGTGGAAGAGGGACTCCACAGAGGGACGCGCCCCCGCAGGAGCCAGAGCGGAATAGGTCAGAAGGGCGGCAAAGCGCTGTTCTCTTGTGTCGGTGTCGGCGATGGATTCAAGTCCAAAGCTCTGGCGCACGATGGAGCGGTCCAGCTTGACAAAGAGTTCAGGCCGCATATCGGCAAGAGAGATGCCGCTGGGTTTGATGTAGAGGAAATTTTCATCCTTAAAGGAGGTGTTTCCACCTCCCGGAAGGACATATTCCTCACCACCGTAGAGCTTTGACAGCTCAGTGATGATTTGAAGATCCATGGTGTTGTTTTCCTGTACTTTTCAGTTCTGACCGAAATGGGCAAGAAGAGCCTTTTCAGCTTCGGCGCACCAGAGACCGTTGTGGGCTTCGGTGATGTCAGCCAGCTTGGCGAAAAGTTCGGAGTCAGCGGCTTTGGCACGGAAATCAGCGATAGCGGTCAGTTCCATGTTGATGCCAGTGTAGATGAGCTTCTTGCCGCCGGGGATCTTGGGCAGATTCAAGGTGGTGGGGATCACAGCGTCGATACCGCCCACATGGGTTATCATGGCGGCGGGGTTGATCTTGCCCTGCTCCATGAGTTTGAGGGATTCGCGCATGTCGTCGGTGTTGCCGCCGGAAGTTCCCACGATATGGGTGGAACCGTAGTGGACATTGTAGAAGTTGAACATGGCGCTGAATTTGGGGTCGATGGGACCGGCAAAGAAGTTGAGACATCCGTCACGGCCGAGGATCTGGTCCCCCTGCTCCACAACGGGCTTCACAGGAGCCATGCAGAAAACATCGTCGTAACCGGTGCCGTCGGTGAGGGCACGCAAGTTTTCCACAGCATCACCGGAACCGGTGTTGAGGAAAACCAGCTTCACGCCGTGGGCGGCAGCATCTTCCACTGTGTAGAGCTTCTGAGCGCGTGCCAGACGGGCATCGTCGATATCAGTGACCACCAGCAGTCCGGGACGGCGGGGACCGTGGATGGCGTAGTCGATGGCGCCCAGTCCCATGGGACCGACACCGGCGAGGATCGCCATTTTACCGCCTTCCACAATGCCCATGCGGTGCGTGTAGCTGCCGTTGGTGGTGTGGTAGTTGGCGTGGAAAGCACCCACGATGCAGGACATGGGTTCAGCCACAGAACCGTAGAAGAAGGCTTCACCGGCATAGGGGAGCAGATTTCCTGTTTCCATGACCTCGTGAGGGATGATGACATAGGTGGCATCACCGCCGATGTGGCAGTAGGAGTAACCGGGAGCGGCAAGGGAGCCCTTGTAGTTGATGGCGGGCTGGATGGCGAATTTGTCGCCCACCTTGAACTGACTCTGCCATTTGGCACCGACCTCGACCAGTTCGCCGCAGAATTCATGACCGATGATGATGGGGTTTTCGGCGACATTATCAGGCACACGCTTGTGGGCGGCGCCCTGTTCGGCAGCCTTGAAGCTGGACATGCAGATACTGTCGGAAACGATCCGGGCAAGGATCTCATCTTCCTTGATAGCAGGAAGTTCAAAGGTCTCAAGACGCAAATCTTCTTTACCGTAAAGACGGACAGCAGTGGTTTTCATAATATGTTTTTTCCTGTGTAAAAATTGGATTTCGTATTACGCACAAAAACCGGAAAGGGCTTGTTGCACCCTTCCCGGCTTTCTCTTATCTGTAAGAAACTCCCACAGATCAGATACCCTGTTTTGCCAGACGGATCTTTTCCATTCTGGTAAAGTTCATGGCAGGGGTGTAGCCCGCCAGGGGCTGGATCGCCTGATGGACAGCGTCCAGGATCCAGGATGCCTGAGGATAGTAGAACTGTTCCAGTTCGGGGCAGGGAGAGATGCTGTTGGGAGCACCGACCACCACCGGAGGAGCGTCCAGATAATCAAAGGCAAGGCGGGTGATGTTGGCAGAGAGATCGCTGAGGAAGCTGCTGCGTTCGCAAGCGTCGGAAACCAGCAGGACCTTTCCGGTCTTCTTCACGGACTCGACCACCACCTCGTAGTTGAAGGGGACCAGAGTACGGGCGTCGATGACCTCGCACTCGATACCGTATTTCTCAGAAAGCTGTTTGGCAGCATCCATGGCGGGATAGAGTGTGGCACCGATGGAAACGATGGTGAGGTCGGCGCCGGTGCGTTTGACATCGGGTTCGCCCAGAGCGACTTCATAGTAGCCTTCGGGGACGCCGCCTTCGTGGAACATTTCACCGGTGTCGTAGAGTTTCTGGCTCTCAAAGAAGATGACGGGGTCGGTGCCGCTCAGAGCAGCGTTCATAAGACCCTTGGCATCGTAGGGAGTAGCGGGGAAACAGACCTTGAGACCGGGGATGTGGGTGCAGAGACTGGTCCAGTCCTGAGCGTGCTGGGCGCCGTATTTGGCACCGACGGAAACGCGCAGCACCACGGGCATCTTCAAGACGCCTGCGGACATTGCCTGCCACTTGGAAAGCTGGTTGAAGACCTCGTCACCGGCGCATCCGAGGAAGTCGCAGTACATGAGTTCGGGGATGGCGCGTCCGCCGCAGAGAGCGTAACCGCAGGCACAGGCGACGATGGCGCTCTCAGAGATGGGAGCGTTGAAGAAACGATGGTAAGGGATCGCTTCAGTCAGACCGCGGTAGACACCGTAGGCGCCGCCCCAGTCACGGTTGTCTTCACCGAAAGCGATGAGGGTGGGATCGGTGTAGAACTTGTTGATGATAGCTTCAAAGAGAGCGTCGCGGGTGTTGAAAGCCATGAGCTTGCTGACGGGCTTGCCACCTTCGTCAAAGGCGAAACGCTTCTTGGTTTTGATCTTCTGGAGATTGGGGTTGTCTTCCAGCTTCATGGAAACATCGGGCTTGCGGTCGTCGAATTTCTCAACATGCTCGTTGGAAAGCATGTATTTACGCATGGCGTCAGGCTCGTTGGCAGGATCGATGCGGGGAGAGATCTTCTCGTCGATGGCAAGTTTCATGATGCGGGTGATGCGCTCTTTGATGGATTCGTTGAATTCATCGAACTTGCTGTCGGACTCCACTTTGTTCTTGACCAGCTTGTCGCGGAAAGCCTGGATGGAGTCAACTGCGCGCCAGGCTTCGATCTCTTCCTGAGTACGGTAGCTGGAGCTGTCGGTGGCGCTGTGACCCACATAGCGGTAGGTGACAGTTTCAAGGAGGACGGGTCCCTGACGCTTTTCGATGATCTCCCGTTTGCGCTTGAAGGCGTCGATAACGGCAAAGGGATTGTAACCATCGACACGCTCGGCGTGGAGGTTGTCAGGACGGACACCGGCACCGATACGGGCGGCGATGTCATAAGCCATGGTTTCGCCACGGGTCTGACCGCCCATGCCGTAACCGTTGTTGATGCAGTGGAAGATCAGGGGCAGACCGCCCTGGAAATCCTTGTCCCAGAGTTTGAAATACTGGTCCATGGAGGCAAAGTTGAGAGCTTCCCACACAGGACCGCGTCCCATGGAGCCGTCACCCACGTTGCAGACCACCATACCGGGCTTGCGGTTGACCTTCTTGTAGAGGGCGGCACCCACGGAGATACCGGCGGAACCGCCGACGATGGCGTTGTTGGGATAGATACCGAAAGGCAGGAAGAAGACATGCATGGAGTTACCCAGACCGCGGGTGAATCCGTTGGCACGGCCGAAAAGCTCAGCCATAAATCCGTAGAGCAGGAAGTCCAGAGCCAGGTCGCGGACATTACCGGATTTGTTCTCTTTTTCCACGACTTTGAGAAGATCGCCGTCAAGGAAGTTCTTCATGATCTCCATGAGTTCCTTCTCAGGCAGATTGCGGATGGCGTTGAAACCTTTGGCAAGAACCTCGCCGTGGCTGCGGTGGCTGCCGAAGATCACATCGTCTTTGGTCAGATTCCATGCCATACCCACGGCTTCGGCTTCCTGACCGACATAGAGGTGGGCAGGACCGGTGTAGAGGTAGTCCACACCGTTGTAGTGCTTCTGGGTACGGACCTGGAAGAGCATGGTCTCAAACTCACGGATGTACTCCATGTCGTTGTAGATACCCAGCATATCTTCCTTGCTGTAAAGTTTCTTCTCTTCAGCAAAGCTCTTTTTGTACTTGTTCATTTCGATCTTGCCGAGGATCACTTCACCGGCGGCTCTGACCTTCTTGGGGTCGATGTACTGACTTTTAGGCATTTTCTTTTTTCCTTATTTTTTGATTAAAAGTCTCTGACTTGATAAATTCCTGATCTTAAATCTGCATGATGAGGGCTTCGCGGAAGATCTCGCCCACAGTGGGATGGGGGAAGACCACCTTTGCCATATCGTTGCAGTTGAGTTTGCGGGTAATGGCGATCGCCATACCGAAAATCATTTCGGAGCTGGGATTGCCGATGACGGCGGCGCCGATGAGCACCTTGTCAGGATCAAAGATCATCTTCAAAAATCCGTTGCCGCCTTCGTTTTCGGCGATGTATCTTCCGGCGAACTGCAGAGGCAGTTTCACCACTTTGTACTTGAGACCTTTTGCCTTGGCGGTCTCTTCAGTTTCGCCCACGCTGGAAACCTCAGGATTGGTGTAGATCACAGCGGGGATGGCGTTGTACTCCATGCGGTCCTTTTCACCGGCGATGATGTTGACGGCGACCTCGGCTTCACGGTAGGCAGTGTGTGCCAGCATGGATTTGCCGTTGACATCGCCCACGGCGAAAACGCCAGCCACATTGGTTTTCATTTCGTCGTCGGTTTTGATGGCGCCCCGTTCCATGTAGAGTCCGATGTTTTCGTAGCCCATGTCGGCGGTGTTGGGACGGCGTCCCACGGCGACCAGGATCCTGTCGGCTTCGATTTCGGCTTTGCCGTCACTGTTTTCCACAGAGAGCTTGCCGCCGTTGACAGCCACAGCCTTGGTTTTGAGCATGAATTTCACGCCCTTCTTTTCGTAAAGTCCCTTGAGGCACTCGGAAATTTCGGGGTCGGTGGGTCCGCCGATGCGGTCCATCATTTCCACCACAGTGACCTCGCTGCCGATGGAGTTGAAATAGGATGCCATTTCAAGACCGATGACACCGCCGCCCAGAACGATGAGTTTTTTGGGCACTTCCTTGAGATCAAGGATCTCGCGGTTGGTGAGGGAGATACCGGCTGCCACGGACTCTTTCAGTCCGGGGATGGGGGGAACAGCTGCCACGGAACCGGAGGCGATGATGAGCTTTTTGCCCACATATTCTTTGCCCTCAGCGGTGACGACAAAACCTTCGGCGTTCTTGCCTGCCACCTTGGCGGGAGCGGCAACGACGGTTACTTTGGCGCCCTTCATCTGCATGGCGACGCCGGAAACAAGGGTCTTCACCACTTTGTCTTTGCGGGCGATGACTTTGGCGTGGTCGATGGCGGCACCGGTGGCGGTAACGCCGTACTTTTCTCCGCCGCCTTTGGCGTAGTCGTAGATCTTGGCGGAGTAGAGGAGAGTTTTGGTGGGCATACAGCCTTCATTGAGACAGACGCCGCCCAGAGAACGGGCTTCAAAGAGAACCACGCTCATACCTTTGTGTCCGGCACGCTCAGCGGCACGGTATCCGGCGGGACCGCCGCCGATAATAAGCAAATCGTAAGCCATTTTTCAAGTTCCTTATGGTAAATTACAGAGCAAAGAGCAGATTGATCTTCTCAAGTTTTTCGGAAAGAGCCTGGAGGAATTTGGCGGCGGGAGCGCCGTCAACCACCCGGTGATCGAAGGTGAGAGAAAGTCCCATCGCCTGATAGAACTCCACACTGCCGTCGGCTTTCATGCGGGGACGCAGGGAGGTTCCGCAGACGCCGAGAATGGCGGTCTGGGGAGGATTGATGATGGGGGTGAAGCTCTCAATGCCCAGATTGCCCAGGTTGGTGACAGTGAAGCTGCCGCCCTGCATGGTGTCGGGAGCAAGAGTGCCCTCTTTGGCGGCGGCGGCGTAAGATTTGACGGCGTCAGAGATCGCCCGGACAGAGAGTGTGTCGGCGTCACGGATCACAGGCACCAGCAGACCTTTGGGAGTGTCGATGGCAACACCCAGCTGGGCGTGTTTGAAGCGGCGCATCTTATCGCCGATAAAGTTGGCGTTGATGTCGGGGAACTCAAGGAGAGTCTTGGCAACAGCAAAGAGGACCAGATCGTTGATGGTGACCTTTTCCAGACCGAAACCTTCGGCGTTCTTCATAGCCTTGCGCATTTCAAGGAGAGCGGTAGCGTCGAAAGTGCGGTTCAAGGTGAGCTGAGCCATATTGGCAAGGGAGCTGTGCATGTTTTCGGCGATGACCTTGCGGATACGGGTGATGGGGGTATCTTCATAAGCGGCATCGGCGGCAGGAGCGGGAGCGGCGGCAACTGCGGGAGCAGGAGCTGCGGCAACAGGAGCTTCGGCAGCGGCAGGAGCGGCGGCGGCGCCGGAGGCGGCAAGAGCCTTCACATCCTTTTCAGTGATACGGCCTTCTGCGCCGGTGGGGGTGGCAAGCCGGTAGTCGATACCCAGTTCGGCGGCAAGGTGTTTGGCACGGGGAGAGGCGGCGACGAATCCGTCAGCGCCCTTTGCGGCGGGGACGGCAGGTGCGGGAGCAGCAGCAGGGGCAGCGGCAGGGGCTGCAGCGGGAGCGGCTTCGGCAGCAGGAGCGGCGGCACCGGGGAGCACGAACTGAGCACCGGGTTCACCCACAACGGCGACCACTTCGCCCACTTTGACCTCTTCCCCTGCGGGGACGACGATCTTCAGCAAAGTACCGGCGTATTTGGCAAGCTCTTCGTAAGAGGATTTGCCGGTTTCAAGGGAGAAGAGGGGCTGTTCCAGTTCGATTTTGTCCCCTTCTTTCACCAGCCACTGAGCAAGGACGGCGCTTTCGTCAGAGACGCCCATCTGGGGCATGAGGATGAAATTGGCGTTGCCGCTGGTGACAGCGGGAGCGGCGGCGGCGGGTGCGGCAGCAGGAGCAGGAGCGGCAGCAGGGGCGGCTTCTGCAGCGGGAGCGGCGGCGCCGGGGAGTTCATACTTTTCGCCGGGTTCGCCCACAACGGCGACCACTTCGCCCACCTTGACCTCTTCGCCTTCGGATCTGACGATCTTCAGCAAAGTACCGGCGTACTTGGCAAGCTCTTCAAAGGAGGATTTACCTGTTTCCATGGAAAACAAAGGCTGTTCCAATTCGATCTTATCACCTTCTTTGACCAGCCACTGTGCAAGGACTGCACTTTCGTCTGAAACGCCCATCTGGGGCATGAGAATGAAATTTGCCATCTCTTTTTTCCTTTATGTTGTGTTTTTATAATAATGTGGTTTGTTTTCTTATTTCCTGTGCTGTTTCCTCCGGGATCATGCCGTCGGAAACAACGGTGTCTATTTCGTTGATCTTCGCATAGGTAAAGGGCATCGCCACCCCCAGTTTGGAACTGTCGAGGAGAACGGCGCTCCGCCGTGCCTGACGGATCAGGTGCTGTTTCAGCAGACAGTCGTACTGATTTCCCACGGTGCACCCGGCGTGAAGATCGAATCCGGAGACCCCCAGAAAGGCGATGTCGATATTGAACTGGGAAAGCTGACTGTCAAGATTGTAAGGGGTGATCGCCAGACTGCGCCGTGCCAGAGTCCCCCCCAGCATGACCACTTGGGGCAGTGTTTTGGTGCTGAGGATCTCAAGGGCGATATTGGGGGCGCTGGTGATGATGACACAGTGCTGATCGGGGACCACCCGGGCAAGTGCCATGGCGGAACTTCCTGAATCGATGTAGACCGCCTTCCCCGGCTCCATCAGAGAAACGGCTTTGGCGGCAACGCTCATTTTCGCCTCGGGATTGCGCTGTTCGCGCTCGCTGTAGTAGTCTTCGCTGAGTCCGAATCCTCTGCGCCCGGAGCGGGCTCCGCCGCGGGTCAGGATGATGGAGCGCTCTTTTTCAAGGTAAGCCAAATCACGGCGGATCGTCATTTCAGACCATTTGCTGAAACGTTCTGCCAATGCGGCAATGGAAACTTCTCCATTTGCCTCAATATATTTCAATATGGCATCCCGGCGCTCGTGCATTTCATAAGTCCTTTAAAATTCAGATTGTCCCCCTTAAAGGAGGTCCTTCTATAATATAGCACGCAATGTGGGTATTTTCAACATGCACTTGTGAAAAATTATCACAATTTTGTGAAAATGCAACATAATTTCAACCACAGCCGAAGCAAACGCCCCCGGTCAATCGGCGATTTTGGGAATGGGCTGCCAGAGGGAGCCATTGTATTTCGCATAAGGATTGCATTTATAGCAGAGTTCATGTTCCCGTGCCATGGAGATGTGTCCGTCTGCATAGAGCACCCATGCCTGCTTATTACCGTGGCGGTAGCCCATGAGCAGCGTCTGATCCCCGTGGTCAGGGTGCCAGGAGTTGCGGTAGTCGGTAAGTCCGCGACCGGCACTTTCGGCGAAATAGACCATCCGCCCGGGTCTTTTGACCCGTGAAAAACGCACCACAGGCTGCAGATTGCCGTTTGCCTGATAGTTGACAGCCATGGTCAGATACAAACTCCCCAGAGAATCAGGCAAGTTGCTGTGAGGAGCCGGAGCGTATGACTTGTATTTCAGATGTCCTTCATTGATCATGGGGCAGGCAAGGTTGTGGCGTCTGATCAAACCTTTGCTGGTCAGGTGAACACCCCCCAGATAGCTGGAGCCGTTCCACAACTCTTTGTACTCGCTCCAGGGGGAACTTTCCCAATGACTGTAAAAATAGTTGGAGGGAGCAGTCTTTTTTTTGGGAAAGAAACCGTTGTAGTCAGCAACATACATCCCCAGGTATCTCCCCATGGTGCTGTAATTGTTGCCGCAGGAACTCGCCATAGCCCTGGCGCGCGCCTGCTGCAGAGCAGGGAGCAGCATAGCAGCAAGAATGGCTATAATGGCAATAACAACAAGAAGTTCAATCAAGGTGAAGCTGCGCTTCACCTGCCCATGGGCAGACGCGCAAGCCTTGCATGACATCCATTCCTGTCCGGCAATAGAACGCAGCGTTGTTTTTTGCATATTTGACCTCAACATGAATAACCCCGGAGTACCATACGGAGTTAATATACTTGTAAAGTTGACGATTTCAAGCGATTTTCATAAAAAATTCACCGAAAAGTTCATCCTTCTGCGCTTTTTTTCTCCTTTTTCAGTATCAGTCCCATCCCCGTCAATACAAGGACAAAGGCGACAATAAAGGACCAGGTCAGCTTTTCCTTGAGGAACACAGCAGAAAACAATGTGGCACATGTGGCGCTCAAATATCCGAAAGAGCCCAATATGCTGGGTTCCACATATTTCTGGGCGATGCTCCAGAGCCAGACTGCCAATCCCCCTGAGACGCCAGCCATGAAAAGGAGTCCCACCCACACCATCAACGGCAGTTCAAAGGTGATATTGCAGAAAAAGAGCACCGGCACCATGAGGACAATTCCGTAGAAACGGTAGACTGCGGCGCAGAAAGCCCCGTGGTATTTGGAAGAAGCATCTCCGCCGAAAACCGTAAAAAGCGCCCAGAAAACACCTGAAAGCAAAGCAAGCATATCCCCAGCCAGGGTGGAAAATCCCGCAGAGGTGAAGGCATCCCCGCCCTTGCTCAAAGCGGCGATGACGATCCCGGCAAGGCCCATGAGGACGCCCATGATCTTGCGTCCGTTAAGAACTTCTTTGGCGCAGAGGAAAGAGATGAGAAGCGTGAACACAGGAGAAGTGTTGCAGAAAAGAGAACTTCTGGCAGCGGTGGTGTATTTCCCTGCGGCAAAACTGAAGGCGGCTTCAAGGGTGAGAAAAAGTCCCAGATAGAGAAAGATCTTCCAATCCTTTTTCCAGTCGGCTTTGAATTTCCCCCAGCTCCCCTCTTTCACCACAAAGGTAAAGGGGAGCATCACCAGCGCACCCATGGCAGTACGGAGCCAGACGCTCCACCAGGGATCAAGATCCACAGCTCCGCAGTTTTTGAAGATCAAACGCGACAGAGGATAGTTGCTCGCCCAGCACATCGTTGCAAAAAAGGCACATATAAGTCCTATCAAACGCTTTTTGTTCATGATTTTTCCTGATTTTGACAAAGATTAGAGGTAATTTCAAAAGTCATTCAAAAAATGGCAAAGATGCCATTCGCAAAGAGCTGTAAAGGGTAGTTTGAGGTTGCTACCTGTAAGGTAACAGCCGAAAACGCTCCCTTTAACAGATCGAAGCGAGGGCGCTTTGACAATTTTG
>JAZODE010000039.1:0-2678 GCA_045596885.1 Victivallaceae bacterium | reverse complement strand
AAATGGCAAAGATGTCATTCGCAAAGAGCTGTAAAGGGTAGTTTGAGGCTGCTACCTGCAAGGTAACAGCCGAAAACGCTCCCTTTATCAGATCGAAGCGAGGACGCTTTGACAATTTTGAGGAGTTTTGAAATTGCCTCTTCAACAAAAAGGAATAAAGATCCTCATATCAGAAGCGCCTCTATTCTGCCAGAGATAATAGGGAATGGCAAAGAGCGTTCCCTTATTCCAGAGAGGCATCTTTGAGGAATACAAGGGCTCTCCGGGCTCTGAGCTGCGGAACTCTGCTTCGCAGACCACTGCGGGCAGCAGGGAACCAAGTTCCCCGGGAAGCGCCGTTTCAGCAAAGGAGACATCTGCACGGATGCGGCAATTGTGTACCCCTTGAGGATTGTCGCAGCTTTCAAGGGCATAGACCAGAGGACCACGCATAATGGCGGCACGACCGGCAGATGAAGCGACATTCCCATGAGGAAATACAAGATGGGCTTTGATTTCGAGTTCAAGTTCTATCTTGTCGCCCTCTTGCCATGGACCTGAAAGTTTGACATAGCCCTGTTGACAATCACACTTTTTCCCCTTTACCTTGAGGGAAAACTTCTGCGCCCAGAGGGGGATCCTGATAAAGAGATCTAAGACACTGTCTTTGGTCAAGGTAACAGTGATTTTGCCTTCTGCCGGGTAAGCTCCTGTAACCACCGCGCCGAACCGGGGCGTGTCGATCCTGCTTGCTGCGGGGATGTGCAGCACGGCGCTCTTTTCATCAAGAGACCAGAAAAAGGTGCCGATCCGGGGCAGAAAGCGGATATAATTGGTGGGGCAGCAGGAACAATCGTACCACTCCTGCCTTTCCCCTTTCTGACCGGAGTTCAGCATGGGGGAGAAATTTTTCTCATTGAGCATCTGTATCGGATTGGCATAGAAAAATGTCTCTCCTGAATTGCCCACACCGCTCATACAGTTATTGTAAAGCACCCGTTCCATCATTTCCGCATAACGGATCTCCATGGTGCAGTTCACCATGCGTGAACAGAAAAAAGCAAGCCCGATAGCGGCGCAGCTTTCGGCGTATGCCGTGGATTCGGGCAGATCCCAGTCAGCGGTTATAGCTTCTCCAATAGGAGTTGAACCGATCCCTCCTGTGATATAACTGCGTTTATCTATGATATTATCCAACATCCTGCGGCAGACGGCAAGGAGTTCTTCATCCCCTGTTTCACAAGCCACATCTGCTGCACCTGAACAAAAATAGACGGCCCGGACAGCGTGTCCGTGAAGATCCTGCTGTTCCCGGAAAGGGACTTCAGCCTGGAGCGCTGCAAGATTTATCGCCGTTTGCTCTTCAGTAAAGACATTGGGAGCCCTTCCCCGATCCTCAACAAAATAGGATGCCAGACGCAAATACCTTCTTTCGCCGGTCACTTTGTAAAGCCGGATCAAAGCCAATTCTATTTCCTCATGCCCTGGCCAGCCCCGGCGTTTGCCCTTTTCCAAACCGAAAGTTGAATCCAGATAGTCCGCATAATGGCAGAGGGCATCAAGGAATTTTCTTTTCCCCAGAGCCTCAAAGCCCGCAACGGCGGCTTCAATAAGGTGTCCGGCACAGTAAAGTTCATGGGCCCAGTTAAGTTGGGTAAATCTTTTGTCCGGTTCCACAACGGTAAAATAGGTATTCAGATATCCGTCAGGCTGCTGAGCGCTGACCACACGATCCACCCAGCTGTCATAAAGTTTTTCCAACTCCGGGTCAGGAGCCAAAGCAAGGATATAAGCCATGCCCTCCAAAACCTTTGCCACATCGGAGTCCCAGAAAACATGGGGCTTAAAGGGCTCTCCTTCTTTCCACTTCAAGTCAAAAGCGGCAATGCGGCCTGTTTCTTCAGTCTTTTTCGTGACCGCGCGGAGCATGGGCCCCATAGCAAGCTTCATTCTTGACGCAAAAACGATGTCATCCACTTTGACATTGGTCAACTGTGCACTTTTGTAAGAATACATAAAAACTCCCCCGCAAAATACTCATTTACAGACATTACTGTCCGGTAAAAATTACCGGACAGTAGTGTCTATGACGGCATCATCACTTATCATAATATAAAGCCACAAAGAAAAAAAGCAACAGCCTGAGTCCGAAAAAGTCAGATTAAGTCAGAAAAGTCCGTAAAAGGCGCCGCACCGCACACTCATGCACAATCAGACCGTCATCCAGTACTGGGGGGGTATCGGTCATACCTTTGGCTGCGAGTGATTACCGCCCACCTCAAGTGCCGGGCACCGCACCAGACCGGCAAGCAAACCGCAAGCGCCCAATCAGCGGGGCGGCGCACCAATTTGGTCTGACCTGTCCGACAAGTCCGACAGGTCTGACATGTCCGACCAAGCGCCGCACCAGACACTCAGGCAAAATCAGACCGTTTTCCAGTACTGGGGGGCTGGGCTATCAGTCATACCTATGGCTGCGAGTGATTACCGCTCACCTCAAGTGCCGGGGCACCGCACCAGCCCGGCAAGCAAACCTCAAGCACCCAATCAACGACGGCGGCGCACCAATTTGATCTGACATGTCTGACAAGTCCGACAGGTCTGACAGGTCCGACCAAGCGCCGCACCAGACACTCAGGCAAAATCAGACCGCTATACAGTACTGGGGGGTATCAGTCATACCTTTGATTGCGAGTGAT
>JAZODE010000038.1:0-12880 GCA_045596885.1 Victivallaceae bacterium | reverse complement strand
GGTGACTCATAATCTCCGGGTCGGCGGTTCAAGTCCGTCTGGTTCCACCATTTTTATGTCTTTTTTCCGGCAGTAAGGGTTGAGATTTTATGGATAAGTTCAAAGATGTTGGTTTTGCCAAACTTGATATGACCCGCCGCGAGCGCACCGGATGTACTGAAACGGTCTATTGTCCGGGGAAAAGCTGCGAGCAGCTTGCCGGTATCCTTGCCGCCTTCCGTGAAAACAATGTGCCCGTTCTGGGCACCAAGTGTACCCCTGAGCAGTACGAATTTGTCAAAGAGCGCTCCATTGATGTCTCTTTTGACAGTGTTTCAAAAATCCTTACCTCAAATTGGGGTGATGTGGAAAAACTTCCGGGACTGGTCGCCGTTTGTACCGGCGGGACTGCCGATATCCCCGTTGCTGAAGAAGCGTGCCGAACCGCAGAGTTTTTCGGATGCGATACATTGCGCTGCTACGATGTGGGAGTTGCCGGACTGCACAGACTTATGGGGAAAATCGACGAGATCCGCAAGGCAGATGTGGTCATAGCCGTTGCCGGTATGGAAGGAGCTCTGGGGAGCGTCCTTTCAGGGCTGGTCAGCGCTCCCATGATCGCTGTCCCCACTTCAGTGGGATACGGTGCCAGTTTCGGCGGCGTAGCCCCCTTGCTTGCTATGCTCAACTCATGCGCCGAAGGAATGGCGGTGGTAAATATTGACAATGGTTTCGGAGCAGGTGTGATGGCTTGCCGCATCCTGCGCAAGATCAACAGAAAGTAACTGGTTCTCTTATGGGGAAGACTCTTTATCTTGAAGGAAGCTCCGGTATCGCCGGGGACATGACTGTTGCCGCACTTCTTGATTTGGGCGGCAGTGCGGAAAAATTGGATGCCGTTTTCAAAAGTCTCGGCGTTGATGGATTGCATTACGAGATCGGACGCCGCAGATCCTGCGGTATCGAAGGGTGTGCCTTTGATGTGATACTCCACGATCACCACCATTGCCATGACCATGAGCACGATCATCACCACCATGACCATTGCCATGACCATGAGCACCGGAACTTTGCCGATGTTTGTGCCATTATCAATAAAGGGGCAATGACAGACCGTGCCAGGACCCTTGCCAAAAAGATCTTTGCCATTATCGCAGATGCTGAAAGCATCGCCCACGGGATCCCTGTGGAAGAGGTCCATTTTCACGAGGTTGGCGCCATTGATTCCATTGCTGACATCGTTGGCGCTGCTGTGCTCATCGACGATCTGGAGATCACAGAGTGTATCGTTTCCGGGATCTCTGAAGGGGAAGGCTTTGTGAAATGTCAGCATGGCATGATACCTGTTCCCGTGCCGGCAGTGGTCAACATCGCCCGCCGCTGGGGAATCCCCTTGCGCCCCGCCGGGGTCAGAGGTGAAATGGTGACTCCAACCGGTATTGCCATTGCCGCAGCACTGCGCACGGGAAAAGAGCTTCCGGAAGAGTATGTCATTGAAAAAATCGGTATCGGCGTCGGGAAAAAAGAATTTCCCCATGCCAATATCCTTCGTGCCATGCTGATAAAAGAGGAAAAAAAAGGAGCTGAAAAGGTTTGGCTTCTGGAATCCAATATCGACGATTGCTCAGGTGAAGTCATGGGATATGCCATGGAAAAACTCCTTGAAGGGGGAGCGCTGGATGTCCATTACACCCCCTGTTTCATGAAAAAGAACCGTCCGGGGTACATACTGAGTGTTATCGTTCCCGGGGAACTGGTTGAAAAAGCGGAAGATCTTATTTTTGAACACACGACAACCATCGGCATCCGCAAGCGTCCTCTGGAACGCAGCTGCATGATGCGGGAGCAGCTGGAAACTGCAACTGAGTACGGCATGATCGCAGTAAAAAAGTGTTCATGGAAAGAGACCGTTAAATTCTATCCTGAATATGAAAGCGTCAAAAGTGCCGCAGAGAAAGCAAATGTTTCTTTCAAACAGGTCTTTGACGCCGCAGTCCGTTCAGCTCATGGCAGCAGATAATTTACAGCACTTGGAGCAATTCCTGCGTCCATTGTGCCCCGGGGGGATCGCACTTGCTTTTTCCGGAGGAGTGGACAGTTCTCTTTTGCTGGCGCTTCTGGTGAAAATGCAGCGGGAGGAAAAGTTTCCCCTTCTTGTCCTGAGCGCTCTTTCCACGCTCCAGAGTGCCCGGGATCTTGCGGAGATCAACGCTGTTGCCGCCGGATACGGTGTTGAGGTGCACTTTGTCAACTGCGATGTTCTTGCCATTGCCGAAGTAAAGCACAATGCCCCTTTGCGCTGTTATTACTGCAAAAAGTTCCTCTTTGAAACAATGCTTGCCAAAGCCGCTGAACAGGGCGTCAGCACTTTACTTGAAGGAACCCACGCCGATGATTTGAAATCCTACCGTCCGGGGAGACGGGCTCTTGCTGAATTGGGAGTACGTTCCCCCCTTGCAGAACTTGGCATTTCAAAAAGCGAAGTACGCGCCATGGCAAAGGCGCTCCATGTGAAAACGGCAGAGCGCCCCTCTTCTCCCTGTCTTGCCACCCGTTTTGATTACGGGACTGAGCTTACAGAGGAAAAACTCCGGATGGCAGGGGAGGGGGAAAGAGTACTGAGAGAACTTTTGCCCGACGATGCCGATTTGCGGCTGCGTATCCACGGAAAACTGGGACGCATTGAAGTCAATGACAGATATTTTTCGCTTGTTCTCAGCCAGCGGCACAGGGTCATTCAGGAACTTGAAAAACTGGGCTTTGAAAGAATAACGCTGGATATTGCCGGATTTTACTCCGGCAGTTTCGACCGTCAGCAGAAAAAGGAGATGTAAGATGTCTGAACTGGTAAGATTAAGTCTTTCTCTTGAAGCGCCGCTGCTTGAAAAACTGGAAGGGCTGGCGGCGGAAAAAGGATATAAAAACCGTTCCGAATTTATCCGTGATGTCATCCGGGAGCAACTGATCTGCAGAGAGTGGGAAACAGGAGCCGAAGTAGTAGGTACCATCACGCTTATTTTCAACCATCATCAACGGGGCATCAGCGAAAAACTTGTCGAAATACAGCATGACTGTACCGAACATATCCTTGCCGCAACTCATGTCCATCTGAGCCATGAGATCTGCGCCGAAATGATCATGATCCGCGGAAGGGGAGAAGAAATTGAAAAACTTGCCGATGCCATGGGAAAATTAAAAGGCGTTCTTCATGTGGGTGTTTCCACCGGATCCACTGCGGAAAGACTTTGCTGAATCGATTTCCGCCAAGAGAGAAAAATTTCAAAAAATCTGAAACGGGAGTTGAAAAAATTAAAAAAAGTTGTATATTACTCTCCGGAGTAACATTCGGAACAAAGAGTGTTGTTGCGCAGCTGCAGAGTGCATAAGGGGGGCACGATCAGCACGAAGAAGCGCAACAATGTGTGACAACTCAGTTACGAATGAAGGAGAATTGCAAAAATATCAGGCAGTTTGAATTGACTGCCGGAAAGAAAGTGAATGAAGAAAAAATTTCCCCTGCCGGGCATTTTCTCCAGCTTTTTTGCTGTGGAATATGTGGTGTTCGTATTTTCCTTGATGTTGTTTTTTCTGAATGTCCGGAGCTGGGGGGCTTCTGTCTGGCTCTTGATGATCCCGGCGCTGCTGCTCTATCCCTTTTATTATCTTGTTCCTTCTATCCTTTTGTCTTCCGTTGCCGCACTGGCAACTGCGTCTCTCGAAAGCAGCAAAGCTCTGACCCGGCGGGTCATTGTTGGTTCTGTCGCTTTTGTGAGTGTTTTCATTACCCATCTGCTGCTTTTGCTTGACTGCGGATTATATTCCCGTTATTCCTATCATATCAACTTTCATGTGCTCAATTTATTCACCACACCGGGCGGATTTGACAGTATGGGGCTGCGCAGCGGGGAGTTCTGCGCTCTGGCAGGCGGGATCGCTTTGCTTGCTCTGTTTCACGGGGCTTTGCTTTTCTGCTTTATGCGCTACAACTCCTGGTCATTTTTGGGGAAAAGCGGCTTCACCAAAAAATCAATGATCTGTTACGGTGCAGGGGTGGTCGTGTTCGGAGTTCTTCAGCTTTTCAATTTCCTGACCTGTTCCTATCATCACTATATGATGAACCCTGCACCTCTCAGGGCAGCAGATGTGATTCCCCTTTACATCAACGGGACCAGTTCTTCATTGTACAGGAAGATCGGCTTGAAGCGTCCTTCCCGCGAGAGGTTGCGTATCAAATTGAGCAGATCTGCTTCCCTCAGGAATTATCCGCAGCAAGCTATTTTGCGGGATTTGAAACGCCATAAATACAATGTCGTCTGGCTTGCCTGCGAATCCTGGGCATCCAAACTTTATTCTCCTGAGATCATGCCTGCCACAACTGAATTTGCCAAAAAAGGAGTCACCTTCAAAAATCATTACAGCGGTGGCAATGTGACCAGACAAGGGGTCTTTTCCATGTTCTACGGACTGCCCGGAAATTATTGGCATCCCTTCCTTGCTGCCCGCCGGGGACCGGTGTTTATCGACTGGCTCAAGGAGGATGGTTACAGTTTTGACTGCATTACTTCCTCCAAGTTCACTTATCCCGAGTTTGACCAGACCGTATTCTTTCAGGTGCCGGGCAGGGATTTGCACAGCGACGCCATGGGGATGACATACGAAAGGGATCAGCGCAATGTCAAGAAACTTGTTGATACCATCGCAAAAAGGGCAGATTCAGGAACGCCTTTTTTCACCTTTATGTTTTTTGAATCTACGCATAATCCATACGAATTTCCCCCGGAAGCTGAATTTACCAAAGATTATATCAACCCCTTCGTGGCAACTCAGGTCACGGCTGCAGACGGTCCCCGGATCTTCCGCAGGGCGGCAAATTGTGCCCGCCATCTTGATATGTGTCTGGCTGAGGTTTTCCGGGTACTCAAAGAAAAAGATTTGATGAAAAATACCATCGTCGTCATTGTGGGGGATCATGGTGAAGAGTTTTTTGAGAAGAATTATCTGGGACACAGTTCCAGCTTTGTCAACGAACAGACCAAAACCACTTTGATCCTTTACTATCCGGGGATCAAGCCGGGAGAATACAGAACTATGAGCAGCCATTTGGATATTGTCCCCATGCTGGCAAAGTTTTTCGGTGTCCGCAATGCTCCCAAAGATTATTCCTGCGGTTTTGATCTGCTTGCCGAAAAAGCAGCAAAGCGGCGTTACGCACTCATTGCCAATTGGGATGAGGTTTTCTTTGCCGGGGAAAAATACAAATCCCTTATTCCTCAGGATGCTTTCAGCTTTGCCAAACAGGTCATCACCGATGCCGATGACCGGGTCCTTGATGATGTGAAACCTTTTTATCAGGAGTACGGTAAGGATTTGATGAAGGTCCAGCAGGACCTGACCCGCTTTACAGCCCAGTAAAGTGTGCCGCACTTCATATCAGGGACTGGGGGTCCACATCAATGGCAACATCGATGTCGCCGGGGTGTTTGCGGTGGAACGCCAGCACCTTCAGCGCCTGACGGATCACCTTCAAGCCTTCACCTCTGATGGTCAACAGATAGCGGAACTTTCCCTTGATCCGGGCAATAGGGGCAGGACCGGGACCTGCCAGCTTGATTTTTTCGTGGGCATAGGGACGGAGCTGTTCGGTAAAGTTTGAAGCGTAATCCGCCAACTGCTCCTCGTCGCTGCCCCGGAACCAGACCGCAATAAGCCTTGAAAAAGGAGGATAACGGAAAAGTTCACGGAACTCAAGATCGTAGGTGCTGAAAGCGGCAAAGTCCAGATTCATGGAGTGAATGATGGTTTCGTTTTCCGGCTTGCGGGTCTGAAGATAAACTTCGCCCCGCAGTTCACCTCTTCCGGCGCGTCCTGCCACCTGGGTGATAAGCTGAAATGTCCGTTCTGAAGCACGGAAATCCGGGGAAGAAAGCCCCAGATCTGCCATGAGGATCCCCACCAGTGTCACATTGGGGAAATGCAACCCTTTGGCGATCATCTGGGTGCCGATGAGGATATCCAGCTCTCCCCGTCTGAACTTTTCGAGAACAGCTTCGTAATCATTGGCAGAACGCATCAAATCGGAGTCCATACGGGCGATGCGTGCCCCTTTGAAAACAGCTCTGGCGATGCTTTCGATCTTTTCGGTCCCCGCTCCGTCAAAGCGGACCGTGGGGGATGAACACTGGGGACAGCTTTCCGGCGCCGGGATCACATTTCCGCACAAATGGCAGCTCAAGGTCTGCCGGGATTTTGAGTAGGTGTAGTGAACTGAACACTCCGGGCACCAGGCTTCGTAAGAGCACTCCTTACAGACCATCACCCGGGCGTACCCCCGCAAATTGAGGAAGAGTATGCTCTGCTCTCCCCTTGCGATACGGTCGCGCACCGCTTCGATCAGAGGTTTGGAAAAGAGCGGATTGCCGTCTTCCGGATTTTCAAGACGCAGATCCACCAGACGCATGACAGGAGCGGCATTGTCGTTGGCTTGAGAGTTCATCTTTGCCAGAAGGAACTTGCCGTTGTTGGCGTTGAACATGGATTCCGCCGACGGTGTCGCCGATCCGAGTATCACACAGGCGTCCTCAAATTTTCCCCGCATGACCGCAACATCCCGTGCCATGTACCGGGGGGATTCAGACTGCTTGTAGGTGGATTCGTGTTCCTCGTCCACCACAATGAGCCCCAGATTGCGGAAAGGGGCAAAAAGAGCAGAACGGGCACCGATGGCAATACGCACTTTGCCCTCGTTGATCCTGTTCCATTCGTCGTAACGCTCTCTTTCCGACAGACGGCTGTGGAGCACGCTCAAAGCATCACCGAACCGGGCTCGGAAACGGCGCAAAGTCTGGGGGGTAAGGGAGATTTCAGGAACCAGCACGATGGCGCTTTTGCCTTCCTCAAGGACTTTGGCGATACATTGCAGATAGACTTCGGTTTTTCCGCTGTTGGTCACGCCGTGGAGCAGCATGACTTTGGAAGAGGTTTTTCCCTGCATCATATCGTCAAAGAGCGCCAGAGCCTTCTTCTGATCGGGGGTGGGGGGCAGGGGCTTTGAGGGGAGGATCACAGCGTCTCCGAAAATATCCGCCCGGACGATCTCTTCCTCTTCGGCAATGATCTCATTTTTCAGCAGCGTATTAAGGCTGTTCATACTGAAATTGGGGATGTTTTTCAAACTGTCAATAGACATGGTTCCCGCTGAACGCAGTTCCCGCAGGATCAATGCCCGTGAGCGCAGGGAGCTCTTTTCAGCGCTTTCAACGATGATTTTTTCCGCCTCGGCACCTTTGGCAATGGTGAAGAGTTTCCGTGTTTTGGGGCGGATCTTGCCGCTGCGGACCGCTGCCGGGAGCAGTGTTCTGATGGCGTGTTCCTGAGAACAGCAGTAATATTCGGCGATCCACTGCCCCAATTCAATGAGTTTTTCAGGGATGTCTGCTCTGGTGGTACAGAGTCCTGCAATGGGTTTCAGCTTTGAAAGAGGATAAGGGGAACTTTCAAGGAGCGCCAGCACCACCCCTTCACGCAAGGTCCTGCCGAAAGGAACTGTGACAGCGGAACCTACTCTGAGTTTTTCTGACAGCTCCTCAGGAATAAGGTAATCAAAACCCCGGTCAAGGGAAAGTTCTGTGACGACTCTTGCAATCATATTTTCACTTCAAATAAGGCTTCAGAAATTGCCCGGTGATGGATTTTTTATTGCGTACCAGTTCTTCAGGCGTACCGGTCCCGACGATCTGACCGCCTCTGATACCGCCTTCCGGACCGATATCAATAATGTGGTCAGCCACTTTTATCACATCCAGATTGTGTTCGATGACCACCACACTGTTGCCCATATCCCTGAGTTTGAAAAGCACTTTGAGCAGCTGGTCGATATCAGAAAGGTGCAGTCCTGTCGTAGGCTCGTCAAGAATGTACAAGGTGTGTCCCCGGGGGATCCTAGCCAGCTCTGTTGCAAGTTTGATACGCTGGGCTTCCCCTCCTGAAAGAGTGGTGGCGGGCTGCCCCAGTTTGATATAGCCAAGTCCCACTTCGTTGAGGACATCCAGTTTTCTTGCGATGCGCTTGAAAGGGGCAAAAAGTTCAGCCGCCTCAGCCACTGTCAAATTGAGGAGATCGGCGATGGAGTGGCCTTTGAATTTGACATTGAGGGTCTCTGCATTGAAGCGTTTGCCGTTGCAGTGTGAGCACTCCACATAAACATCTGAGAGGAACTGCATTTCTATTTTAAGGATGCCGTCGCCGTGGCACTCTTCACATCTGCCGCCTTTGACATTGAAGCTGAAACGCCCCTGATCGTATCCCCGCATTTTTGCTTCGGGCAAGGTGGCGAAAAGCTGCCGGATCAAGTCGAATGCCCCGGTGTAGGTGGCAGGATTGGAACGGGGCGTTCTGCCGATGGGACTCTGGTCGATGACAATGGCTTTGTCGATGAATTCCAGTCCCTCGATCCCTTCGTTGGGACCGGGGATCTCATCGCCGATGTTAAAGTGCCGATTGAGGGCAGGGACCAGTGTCCCGTTGATGAGAGAGGATTTTCCGGAGCCGGAAACGCCGGTGATACAGGTGAAACACCCCAGGGGGATCTTTGCAGTGACCCCTTTGAGATTGTGGAGTGAAGCCTTTTTGATGACCAGTTCCCTGCCGTTGCCGGTGAGCCTTTGGGCAGGGACTTCAATGGCGCGTCTGCCTGAAAGAAAGTCGGCGGTACTGGATTCCGGGAATTTTGCAAGTTCTTCCGGGGTGCCTTCACCTACGATCCTGCCGCCGCACTCTCCGGCGCCGGGCCCCAGATCGACCACATAGTCGGCGCGTTCGATGGTTTCCAGATCATGCTCCACCACCACCACGGTGTTGCCCATATCCCTGAGCTGTTCCAGTGTGGCAAGGAGTTTGCCGTTGTCACGCTGATGGAGTCCGATAGAGGGTTCGTCAAGAATATAAAGTACGCCTGAAAGTCCGCACCCCAGCTGGGTGGCAAGACGGATGCGCTGGGCTTCTCCCCCTGAAAGAGTACCGCTTGAGCGGTCAAGAGTCAGATAGTCAAGACCCACATCTTTCAGGAACTTCAAACGCCCTGCGATTTCACGCAAAACCTCTGAGGCAACAGCTGCTTTTTCGGGCGTCAGTTGGATTTTCGGAATGAATTCAAGGGCCTCTGTGACCGGCATGGCGCAGAAGTCGGCAATGGATTTGTTATTGATCTTCACAGCCAGAGTCACCGGTTTCAGCCGCTTCCCGTGACAGCAGGGGCACTCCCGGGGGCTCAGATACGAGGTCAAACGCTCCCGGACGGAGTCGGATTCAGTTTCATTGAGCCGGCGCCGCAAATTTTCCAGTATGCCTTCAAAGGGCTTGTCCCAATGGCAGCGGCGGCGGTTGATCATGATGTCAAACTCCACATTTTCCCCTTTACTGCCGTAAAGAAGAAAATCTCTGATGTGTTGCGGAAGATCCTGAAAAGGAGTAGTCAACATTTCCGGGCAGTTGAGAACTTCTGAAAATTTCCTCAGAAGCATGTTGTAGTAGATGATGAGATGCTGAGCTCCGCGCCGCCAGCCGGGGATGGCTCCTTTGCGGATGGAAAGTGTGGGGTCCGGGATCACTTTGACGGGATCCATGTACTGTTCGATACCCAGTCCGTTGCAGCATTCGCAGGCGCCGTAGGGGGAGTTGAAGGAAAAGTTCCGGGGCTGGAGTTCACCGAAGGAGATCCCGCACTTCAGACAGGCGAGTTTTTCGCAGAAACTGGTTTCGGTCATCTCCCTTTCTCCCGGTTTCTGGAGCAAAGCGATCATAACACCGTTGCCGTAACGCAAAGCTGTTTCCACAGAGTCCGTAAGACGGGAGGAGTCCACTTTCCCCGTCACCAGACGGTCGATGACGGCGGCAATGGAGTGGCGGAGCTTTTTGTCAAGCTGAGGGATCCCGTCATCTTCCAGAGAGAGGATCTCGCCATCGACCCGGGCACGGACGAAACCATCCTGCAATATCTTTTCCATGACCTCCCGGTGTTCCCCTTTGCGCCCGTCAACGACAGGAGCAAGGATCTGGAGCCGCTGCCCCGCTTCAAGAGCCTGGAGCTTTTCCACAATGACCTGAGCCGACTGGGATTCAAGAATGTCGCCGCACTCCGGGCAGTGGGGAGTCCCCCCATGAGCGTAAAGAAGACGCAAATAATCGTAGATCTCAGTCACCGTTGCCACTGTGGAACGGGGATTGGAGCCTGCTGTACGCTGTTCAATGGCAATAGCAGGGGAAAGCCCTTCGATGTGTTCCACTTTGGGCTTCTGCATACGGTCAAGGAATTGGCGGGCGTACGCCGAAAGACTTTCGACATAACGCCGCTGTCCTTCAGCGTACAGGGTGTCAAAGGCAAGGGAAGATTTGCCGGAACCGGAAAGTCCGGTGATGACGATGAATTTGTTCCTCGGCAAGGTGACATTGATATTTTTGAGATTGTGCTGAGAAGCACCTTTAATGACAATATTTTCCAACATGATACGGGTCCGCTGAATTAAACTCTGCAATTATCTATAATATACAATTCCGGAGTTGAAATTTCAAGCTCAGCCGTGTATATTATATAAGGGTCGTCCCGGAAGGGAAGGACCACTGTGCCGCATTGTGACGGCTTTTATGGATTACAGCTTAATGTTAAGGACGGAAACTGTACTTTTATGGGTTCTATATTTTCTATTTTCAAAAAGGGGCTTGAAAAAAGCGCAACCAAAGTCACCCGGGCGATTTCCGGACTTTTTACAGGAACCAGATCTTACAAGACTTCTGACTTTGAAGAGTTGGAAATGATGTTGATTTCAGCCGATTTCGGCATCAAAGCGGCAACTGCCATCGTCAAGGATTTGAAGGAACAGTACGATACAGGACACATCGCAACCGATGCAGATCTGGTCGCCGAACTGAAAAAGAAGGTCATCGACATCCTGAGCCGCAACCGCAGAGAGATCAACCGTGCCCCTGAGGGGCCCACTGTCATATTGATGGTGGGAGTCAACGGCAGCGGCAAAACCACCTCTATCGGCAAACTGGCATGGAAACTGGTGAATGAAGATAAATGCAAGGTGGTTCTGGGAGCTTGCGACACATTCCGTGCCGCAGCTGTGGAACAGCTCCAGCTCTGGAGCGAACGCACCGGTGCCCAGATCGTTTCAGCCGTCCACGGCGCTGATCCTGCCAGTGTCGCCTTTGATGCCACCAGTGCCGCCGTTGCACGGCAGGCGGATTATCTCCTCATCGACACCGCAGGGCGCCAGCACAACCAGAAAGATCTTATGGCTGAATTGGAAAAGATCCGCCGTTCTGTGAGCAAAGTTCTTCCCGGAGCCCCCCACGAGGTGTGGCTTACTGTGGATTCTTCTCTCGGTGCCAATGTGGTCAATCAGGCACGGGAATTCATCAAAACTGCCGGCGTCACCGGTTTGGTCCTGACCAAGCTGGATGGAACCGGCAGGGGCGGTATGGCTCTGGCGCTCCACGAGGAGTTCGATCTGCCCACCTTCTATGTGGGACTGGGCGAACAGCCCGGAGAATTGCAGTATTTTGATCCCGTATTTTATGCCGATGCGCTTTTTGAGATCAAAGAATAACAGACTATGGACAACTTTGACATATCCTGTATGAAAGAGGCTCTGGCGCTTGCCAGAATGGGATGGGGACACACCAATCCCAATCCCATGGTGGGGGCTGTGGTGGTTTCACCTGATATGAAGATCATCGGAAGAGGCTACCACCCCCGGGCTGGAGAAGCCCACGCTGAGGTCAATGCGATCCGCGATGCTTTGCGTCATACCGGCAGCTGCCGGGGATGTACCATTTATGTGACTCTTGAGCCCTGTTGCACCACCGGCAGAACACCGCCCTGTACCAAAGCCATTATTGAAAACGGTTTCAGTAAAGTGGTCGTCGGAGCCATAGATCCCAACCCCCGCCACGGCGGCAAAGGGATCGGAATTCTTGAGCAGGCAGGGATCCAATGTGTAACGGGAGTCTGTCACGATGAGTGTATCGAACTCAACCGTCCCTTTTTCAAACATATTTCCACAGGCCTTCCCTTTGTCATACTGAAAATGGCTATGACTCTTGACGGCAAGATCGCAACTCCCGACGGCAGTTCCAAATGGATCACCGGGGTCGAAGCCCGCTCAAGAGTCCAGCAGCTCCGCCGCCTTGCCGATGCGGTCATGGTGGGGGGGAATACCTTGCGCTGCGACAAGCCCGGACTGGTGGTGAGAGATCCTGAAAATTGGACTCCGCAACCCCGCAGGATCATTGTTTCAAACGCTATGGATGAGGAAGAGATCCGCAGTTATTTCCCCGATGGAAGGGGAGAAAAGGTCTCTTTGAACTCCCCTGAAGAGTGGATGGAACTGATGAAGAAACTGGGATCAGAAGGGTGTATGGCTCTTTTGATCGAAGGGGGCGGCGAATTGGCTGATTCAGCCCTTAAATCGGAGGTGGTGGATTATGTTGAATTCCACATCGCCCCCATGCTTCTGGGGGGCAGGAACAGTATTCCCGTTCTGGGCGGCGGCGATCCCGGCGCTCTGGCGGATGCTTTGAGACTTTCTCAGGTCAAAGTCACCATGTACGGTTCAGATATTGCCGTTTCAGGTTATACAAAGGAGTAATTCATGTTTACCGGATTAGTTGAACAGACAGGGGTCATATTGCGGATGTACGCCAATCGTATTACCGTCAGACCGGAACACCCCTTTGACGCTCCCGTTATCGGTGAAAGCATTGCTGTCAACGGCTGCTGCTTAACTGCTGAACGGTTTTTCGATGACGGATGTGTTGAGTTTTTCACCCTCTCTGAAACGCTGCACCGCACCAACCTGGGGGCAGTCGGCACGGGGGGCAAGGTCAATCTGGAGCGCGCCAT
>JAZODE010000037.1:0-2987 GCA_045596885.1 Victivallaceae bacterium | reverse complement strand
CTGTTCCGGAATATTTACGTCTTTGAGTATGCTATCAGCTGTTGCTGTTGCCCACTGGGGAATTTCTCTGTTTTTCAGAGCATTTTCCACACTGTTGCACACATTCAGCATCATTTTTCGGCCTTCGGCTTTGGATGCGTTGCATGTAGCTCCATATTCGCAAGTGTAAATATCCTGTTCAATGAGACTGGTGTTGATGTATTGAACTATTCTGCTTCTGATTTCGGAAACGATATTCATGTCGTTTGCACCTCCTTTGTTGTAGTTTTGCAAAGTTTCTGCGATTACTCTCCGTGAGCAATCTGTCACTTTAAGTATAACATCAAGGAGGTCAGAAGTCAAATCGCCGGTTTTGAGTGAGATTTTTACCTCACGTGCACGACCATTGGTTAAAATTGAGGGAATACGACACCGGAAGTAATAGATGCCGTTACGCTTGACGAGATTCGGGATTTCTGCTGCCATGAAACACATTTTCCTTGGGGTGTGGTCCAGTTTGTGGTCCACTTCAAGGCAGAATCCAGGCAGAAAAATCTTGTGTAAGGAGTTGAAATAAAGGAGTTTAAAAAGGAATGGTCGGGGTGAGAGGATTTGAACCTCCGACTTTTGCGTCCCGAACGCAACGCTCTAGACCAGACTGAGCCACACCCCGATAGTGTTTTTATAATATAGCCTGCATTTTGTAAAAATTCAAGCCGTTTTCAGGAGTTTTTTGGATTTTTTCAACTTCCCCTCCCCTCTCCGGCACAATCCGGGTCCCAAAAAAAAGACCGGATTTTACCGGTCTCCAACTGATCTTCAGAAAATGATCACAGTTTCTTTTCTTTCATGTTTGAGTCAAATACATAAAGATCCTTACCGTTGACTTTCAAAACACTGCTCGAAAGTTCAGCTTCTGTCAGAGCACCGGCACGACCGTCGGCGTAAGCGACAACCGTACTGCCAACGTGGGGTGTGGCGATCATGGTTCCATTAGTATTGCCGATAGCTGTGCTGCCATTTGCTTTGGGCTGATTCGCAAGAGGCGTAAAAGTCCAGAAAGGAGTATCCTGATCGTTGTTGTCAATTTGGAAAGAATCTGCAAGGAGCAGCATATCACTGGGTTTTTTCATCTTTTCAAGGACATATGCCACAGAAACATTATTCGCACCGCGGGCACCGTCTTTGGCTACAAAACGTCCCACTGTGGCCTTTTTGTTTTCGTACCAGCCATCATCACCGTCGTTTCCGAAATCCACATCGATCATACCGGTGGCATTGGTGCCGTCGCCGTTAAGATCTTTCTGATTAGCGGTGTTGCAGACAAGGACCTTTTTGGAAACCATTTCTTTGGCATAATTGGGATAATCAGCTCCCCCAAGGCCTCCGAGAATCCAGGAATAGGGTTTTGCGACATTATTGGCGACGCTGATCTGATAGGGGATCATACTGGTATGGTCGTTGCCGTACATACGCAAGACGGTCATGATCTGTTTTTTGTTGTTGATACATTCAGTGGTACGGCCTCTTGCCTGGGCGTGGCCCAGGGCGGGCATGACGAGACCGGCGAGAATGGCGATGATGGCGATGACCACCAAAAGCTCAATAAGGGTAAAACTCTTTTTCATGGATCTTTTTCCTTTCCTTAGAATTTGTTCCTTCAAGCATTGATCATGCTTTACAGTAATCCGCAGTAAATATACGACATTTCTATAAAAAAAGCAAGCCGTTTTAACTGAATTTGAAGGATTTTTTTCAAATTTTCCTTTTATTCCTTGAAAAATCTTCTCTTTAATGGTACATTGTACCAAACAACTTAAACTTTGCAGGAGAATGTAAAAATGTGCGTTTGGTGCGCTTACACAGGAAAAAAAGCCGCAGCCCCCATCATTTGGGAGTCCCTCAAAAGTATTGAAGGGCTCTGGGCTGGATTCTATACCGGACTTGTGACCTGCCATGAAGGGAAACTCCATATGGGGAAGGTTTGGGGAAATACCGATGTCTGGTCCGGAAAATTTGATCTTGCAGATTTCCCCGGAACTTGCGGCCTTATCCACAGCCGCACCAACTCCGGCGGCGATGAAAGATGGAGTCATCCCTTTGTGGGCAGCTCCGGCAAAGTCGCCATCATCTCTCAGGGGTGCAGCGGCGTCTTCAAAGAACGCGCCAAGCCGGTCTTTGAAGAGTGGGGCAACGAAATGATCCGGCAGGGCAAAAAGTTTGTCAGCGGGATCTATGATCTCCCCGAGCGTTATCCGGTGCTCTCTGACGGAGGACAGGTCCACAGCGCCGAAGTGGGCGCTCAGGCGGTGGAGTACTATTACGAGAAGTGGGGGAATCCCCTCAAGGCGGTCAAGCATGTTTTTTCTGAACTGACCACCGAAGCTGCTTCTTTGTTCCTTTTTGCGGATCATCCGGGCGTTATCGCTTTTGCCAACTCCAATCAGCACATCGTCTATCAGAAAACAGCTGACGGTGTTTACCTTTCCATCACAGCCGCAGGCCTTCCGGGGCACATGGGAACGGAACTCCCCTGCAACAGCGTAGGATTGATTACCCCGGACTCCATCACCATTGAGACGCTCCATGAGCGCTACGAGACCCTGATGGAGATTCCTCAGGGGACTCTTTCTGCTTTTTTGGAGTTTGTCCGCGCCAATCCCGGAAAGCTGCTTGGTAATGTGGCAGATGCTGCGCTGAAGCCCCTCTTCCCGGCAGACACCCTCAACTGCCGGGTCACTGTAGCTTACCGCTGTCTGGAAACACTCCTTGCCGACGGTAAGATCAGGATCGAAAAAGAGCCCTTTACCGCAAGCAAAGCACCGGGGACTGTCTTCAGACTCTATGCTGCTGAGGAGTAAAGAGGTAATTTCAAAACTCCTCAAAATTGTCAAAGCGCCCTCGCTTCGATCTGATAAAGGGAGCGTTTTTCCGCCTTCGCATAAAGCTACGGCGGGACAAGCGCCTGTTACCTTACAGGTAGCAACCTCAAACTACCCTTTACAGCT
>JAZODE010000036.1:0-3865 GCA_045596885.1 Victivallaceae bacterium | reverse complement strand
CTGACAAAGGGAGCGTTTTCGGCTGTTACCTTACAGGTAGCAACCTCAAACTACCCTTTGCAGCTCTTTGCGAATGGCATCTTTGCCATTTTTTGAATGACTTTTGAAATTACCTCATTGGAAAAAAATAAAGAGCGCTTATGCTTCCTTTTTGCGGAGTTGACAATTGTCTGGTCGATGCCAACGGTCGTGTGCGTCTGACTCAGCGTGTGGTGGAGGACTTTCTGAGAGAAGGTGCCTCAGACATTGTCATGTATGGATTGCCGGAGGGGGGCATAGCTCTTTATCCTGAATCAGTGTGGAAACGCATGCGTGCGCCCGCATTGAACAGTCCTGAGCAGCTGGGGACAAGTTTTGCCATGCGCAGCTCCATGCGGCGTTTCGGAGCTCTGACCTGTTCAGAGACCATCAGCCGCCAGGGGCGCATCACCATTCCGGAGATGCTGCGGAAACATGCTCATTTGGAGTCCGGCGCTGCAGCGGTAGTCGTCGGAGTGGAAATAGGTGTCGAAATTTGGGAGGCGGAAAGATTCCAGCAGGAAATGGAATCTGCCCGGGGGCGTGAAGAATTGAAAAGAGAAAGGGAGTTTTACAGAGAGGTGAACGGGATTTGATGATGGAACGTTTTTTGCGCAATATATGTTTGATATTACTGCTGCTTTCCATGCTTTTGCTCCTCGGGTCGGGGCGTAATTCCCAACTGCCCGTGGAACGCTCGGCTGAGGAATGTGCTGCCGAAGCTCTCGGGGAGATCGTTCCCAAAGGAGAGCGCAAAGAGTGGAAGAATGCGGCAGCAAAGCGTCCTCTCTGGCTTCTCAGAGTGACTTCATCGGCAGTGCCCCGCTGAGTTTGTGCCGGATAACAAAGGGGGATTTTTGCGATGTTTTTTGTATTTGAATATTCCCTGAGAAAAAACAATCAGCAGTTTTTTTTTAAGAATTTTAGATACTTCTAATTGAAAAAACTGAAATTACAGTGTATATTAAGGACAAACGCTGTGTTTCAGTTTTTTTTATGCCGCGTTTATTAGACTGGGCTAACAAAATATAAAAGAGGGTGTACATGCCGGAAAAAAAACAATGCTGTTCCTGCTGCTGTCAGGAAAAGAAAGAAGGAAAAGAGATGACGCTTGCAGAACTCCCCGTGGGGACCACTGCGACTATCGTCAAAGTCATGCCCAAGATCCGCGGACGCAAAAAGTTTGCTGATGTGGGGCTTGTGGTGGGATCAGAGCTTCTTATGGAGGCTCACGCTCCTCTGGGCGGTCTGATCCGGGTGAAGGTCATGGAAACCAGTATGGCTTTGCATAAGGACGATGCTGCCAATTTCGTCATTGAGCAGGGGACTGCTGATGAAAAATAAGTACCGTATCGCCCTTGCCGGTAATCCCAACTGTGGAAAAACCTGTATCTTTAACGCTCTGACCGGCACCAGGCAGCATGTGGGAAATTACCCCGGCGTGACTGTTGAAAGCAAATCCGGTCATTTTTCCCTTGACGGGATCGAAATCGAACTTATCGACCTTCCCGGAGTTTACTCCCTTTCTTCCAGTTCTCCTGAGGAAGATATAGCCTTCAAAGAGTTGACCGCCCCCGGGATCGACCTTATCATCAATGTGGTGGACTCCACCATCCCTCAGCGCAGTCTGTATCTTACCACACAGCTTGCCGAGCTCCACATTCCCATGCTTCTTGCTTTCAATATGAGCGATGATGCCCGCAAGAAGGGGATGAAATACGATATTCCCAAGCTGGAAAAATATTTCGGCTCTCCCATCGTTCAGACTGTTGCAAGCCAAAACGGCGGCGTGAAGGTTCTTGTGGACCGTCTGGGGCAGGCACTCCGTGAACTTGATGACCACGGAGTCCCCATGTTGACCTATGGCGCTGACATCGACGATGCCATCAATGCTGTGGCAGAAAAGATCGACGCGCTCCATGTTGAGCGTTTCAGCCATGTTCCTGCACGCTTCTTCGCCATCAAACTTTTGGAGCACGACAGTGCTGCCATGAGCATACCTGAATTCAAACCCGTCTTTGATGAAGTTGAAAATCAGATCAAACACCTGTGGGATAAACATGCCATCAATGCCGATACCTTTATGGCTGACCGGCGTTATGCCATGCTTGCCGGAGCCTGCCGTGATACAATTTCAATGACTCAGGAGCGTCGGCGGGAGATTTCAGACAAGATCGACATGGTGCTGACCAACCGTTATCTGGGATTGCCCATATTCCTGCTCATCATGTATGTGACATTCTGGTTCACATTTACTTGTGCAGATCCTCTGATGGGGTACATCGAGACCTTTTTCGGATTTCTTGGCGACTCCATCGGCAAGGTCTGGAGCGAAGAGCACATGCCGTTCCTGCGTTCGATGCTCATTGACGGGATCATCGGCGGCGTAGGCGGTGTGATCGTTTTTCTGCCCAATATCCTTTTTCTCTTCTTTGCCATTGCCATTCTTGAGGACTCCGGCTACATGTCCCGTGCCGCCTTCATAATGGACGGCATCATGCGTACTTTCGGACTGCAGGGGCGTTCTTTTGTGCCGCTGGTGTTGGGCTTTGGATGTACCGTTCCCGCCATCATGGCGACACGGACCATTGAATCCGACCGTGACCGCGCAGTGACCATCATGGTGCTCCCCCTTATGAGCTGCAGTGCCAGATTGCCCATTTACGCTCTTTTGATCCCTGCCTTTTTTGCTCAATATCAGGCGACGGTCATGTTTCTGATCTATGTGATAGGGATCGTGGCGGCTCTGGTTGCGGCGTTGGTGATGAAGTCCACCTTATTCAAAGGGGAGGGCGAAGTCTATCTTATGGAGCTCCCCCCCTACCGTATGCCCACTTTGAAGAGTTTGCTGCTCCACATGTGGGATAGGAGCAAGATGTATCTCCACAAGGCTGGAACCATCATTCTTGCCGCCAGTATCGTGCTTTACATCTGTAATACCTATCCTGAAAAGAAGGCTGAGGATTTCAGCAAAAATTACGATGCCGAAATCGCTCAGCTCCAGAAAAAGAGCACTTTGCCCCCTATCCGTCTCGCGGTTGCAGCAAAATTGCCCGGTCTTTCAGCCGGACAGATCGCCGAACTCCACAAAGAAAAACGGCTGACTCCTGAGATGCTTGAAGCTGTTGAGATGGATAAACTCAATGCTGCCCAGAAGAAACTTGTGCAGAGTGCTTCTGAGATCAACGATGCCGTGAGAGATTTGGAAAATGCCAAAAAAGCCGAATTGATGGCGTGGACTGTTTCCGGCAGAGTCGGACACGCCCTGGTGCCTTTCATGCGTCCCATCGGTTTTGATTGGCATGTGACGACGGCAACCATCGGAGCTCTTGCTGCCAAAGAGGTCTTCGTTTCCCAGCTGGGGATCCTTTTCTCTCAAGGTGAAACGGATGAAAACTCCCAGTCCCTCCGGGATGTTCTTGTGAAATACTACACCCCGCTCCAAGCCTTCTGCATGATGATTTTCTGTTTGCTTTCCATACCCTGCCTCGCTACGCTTGCCATTATCAAGCGCGAGCTGAATTCATGGAAAATGGCGATCATAGAAGGCTGTGCCATGTTCGCTCTGGCGTACATTGCCGCTTTCATCATCTATCAGGCAGGAACGCTCCTCAACATTGGAACAAAGATGCTTGGTTGAAAAAAGTTCAATACTTCTGAGGCAATTTCAAAACTCCTCAAAATTGTCAAAGCGCCCTCGCTTCGGTCTGACAAAGGGAGCGTTTTTCCGCCTTCGCATAAAGCTACGGCGGGACAAGCGCCTGTTACCTTTCCCCCTCCGCATAAAGCTACGGCGGGACAAGCCAGGTAGCAAGTGCAAACTACCCTTTGCAGCTCTTTGCGAATG
>JAZODE010000035.1:0-14024 GCA_045596885.1 Victivallaceae bacterium | reverse complement strand
CGTTCATCCTGCCGATCTTACCATAGTGGATTCCAGCGGAATGAGAAAATATACAGGCAACGCAGTAAAACCGATAGAAGAGGCGATTTGCGACGGCCGTACTGAACTCCGTTCCAGTGTGATAATCGCCCAGAGTTTTACAGGCAAGGCAGGGGAAGTTGATTCCGGGCCCATTCTGGGTATATCCGGAGCCATGCCGGTAGATTACATGGGCCATACACTCGAAGATCTCCGTGCGGCCCGTTCTGTCCGCACAAAACCCTTCAAGGGCACAGATATCCTCCGGAAAGTTGCAGAGCACAATCTGGAGCGGCTGAAATATGCCGGCGATCTGGTGGTCTTTCCTGCAGTCGCAAACGCATTTGCCGACAATATGTATTCTCTTGGCTGTGAGGGCACATTACTCTGGCAGGGAAAACCTGTAGTGACCGTAAAGTTCAAAGAAGGTAAAATAACACCGGTCTACATCTGATCATCTGCTCCGTTGTAAAACGCTTGAAAAATTACAGGCTGCCGTAAACATAAGTGCACCCCGAAAGTCGGACACAACTTTTTGGGTGCACTTATAATTTTCTCCCGGGCTCTCCCGGAAACCACCGCTGTATATTGTCTGCATGTAAGGTAACAGGTGAAAACGCTCCCTTGCGCAGATCAAAGCGGGGGCATTTTAACAATTTTGAGGAGTTTTGAAATTGGCTCATCAGATAAAGCGATTCTCCGCAGTGTTCCAGAGCAGCTTTTCGCCCCAGATGGGAGCAAGAGCCTGAGCCCCTTTTGCAGCGACCTCCTGCCGTTCAGACTCCAACAGATCGTAGGGGACGGCATACCAGGGCGTGGGAGGCGTGTGCCGCATCTCAAGGAAATGTGAATAGAGCACAGCTGCCGGTTTGAATTTGTCAACGGCAGCAGGAACGCTCAGCCCCACACGGGGGTGCGGGATGAATACATCCACTTTGCCCGGCGGATCAAGCTGTTCCACATTGCGGGAGTCGCCTGAAGCAAAAATGGTACATCCGTTGGGCAAAGTAATGTAATAAGAGGTCACAAACTTTTGCAAAGTGGGATTGTGATCGTTTTCCTGAGTGACAATGGAGATCCCTTCAAACTCCAATTCAGCAGGGGGGCGGTGAAATCCCGGCAGAGGATGAAAATTACTGACCACCTTTTTCTTTTGAGCCCCCATAAGTTTGAAAAGCTCCATATCATAATGATCGGCATGATTGTGGGTCGTGAGCAGAAAATCAAGGTAAGGTGCCAGTTCTGCCGCTCTGCGATGGTTCAGATCCAAACCGAAGGTCCCGGCAGCGCATTTTATCACATATCCCATATTGTAAAGAAGCCAGAAAAAGACCTCATCCTCTTTCGGAGTCGTCTCAGCAATTTCTTTAATGATCCTGTCAAGAGCCTTTTCGTAAAAGTAAAGGACCGGGTACTTTCCTGTCACTCCGGTCAGTTCTTCCCGCTCCATAGAGCGATTGGCAGAAAAGGGATTGAAAACTGTATTGCGCAGCATCAGCACACCATTCTGGATAAGGTCACAAGCCCATTTTCTTTCCTGCGTTCCTTCTGCCGGATAAACAGGAGCTGAAACGAGGCGCTCAAAGTTTTCAATAGAAGGCACTGTTTTCTGCCAGGGGTATTCTTCAAAGATCCTGAAGGCAAGGCGCATGGGTTCACCGGGAGCAGAACGGAGCACCACGGTCAAAAGATTTTTCCCTTTGCCACAGGGTGCAGGTACGATAAAATCATCAGGATCGGGTGGAAAATAAGGCTTATTTCCGCTTTCGCTCCTGTCAAGAAGCAAAGTACCGTTGAGAAAGACCTGATAGAAATAACAGCCGCCAAAGCCCATGGCAAAAGTTTTCTCTTCCTCCACCTCAAAAGCAGCAAAAAAGACGCCCTGCTCAGGAGGGGATTGAGCACCATTTTTTCCCTCAAAGATCCCGTCAGAAAATTCTATATTTTCGCCCTTCACGCCCTCCAGTTCAAAAGGTATTTCAGTAAGGGACCCGGCATTGACTTTTTCGCCGTCAACACCGTAGAAAAGCTGCCATTGCAAATCCATCGTATACTGCCTTTTTAATGAGAAAAAGCCGGAAATTTCTTCCGGCACATTTCTTCAACTTTCTCAGATCTTATCCGAAGACGATCTTCCCGAATTCATCGGGCACATGGAAATTCACAGCCCGCAAAGGCACCCAGCTCTGCCAATGGGGATGGGAAGTTTTGTCGCCGCATTTGTAGACATTGGCACGCCAGACGGTTCCCGCTGTGGGCACAGGAGCACCATTCAAATGCTTGAAAAGAGAAAAGGGGATGAACCAGCCCAAGCGATAGGTGCACGGACCTTTCTGTTCCGGTTCCACCACATCGGGCAGGGTGTGGAAGATTTTCATATCCTTCACCTCTTCCTCTTTCAGAAAACGGTATTCAATAAAACCTTCTGCAGTGCGTCCGGGGTTTGTGATGTGCATACAAAGCATGGTTCCTGAAGCGTTGATCTCAAAGTTCTGATACCCGACACCTGCAGAAGGACGGACAAAGAACTCCAGGCAGCTGTCAGAGCAGACGCCGGACTGAAACTCAGTATGGGAACAGCGGACATAGTTGTCGTGGACCTCATAAAGTCCGTAAAGCCCCTCATCGTCATACATCAGTTTGAATTTGACTTCCGGATTATAACCGCTTCCCTCAACAAAGCAGTTGTCGATCTTCATGATCTCCGCATCTGCCCAACAGGGGGCATCGAAGGGCGCTGATATGTCGGGTTTGACCTGAGCGCGTTTCACCAAATAACTCATAATCGTCTGTTCTCCTGTATGTAAAACTTGATCTGTTCATAAAACACCCCGGCTGTAAAGAAAACGCCGGAACTGAAAAATCACTCTTCCTCATCCTTATCCTTGCTGACAGCATTGTAGTCCTCAAGCCGGGAGTACTGCAAACTGACCAGATTTCTGGAAACGAACTTATCCCCGGACTCTCTGTCAACACCGATCCGGTTGATATGGATCGTCCGGTCAATTTCGTTTTTGGGTTTCATCGTATAAACTGCGGCAGCTCCGACATGCTTTCTCATGCCCTGCCAATTTTTTTGGAACAGCCTCAAGTTCCGGGCATTGTTCCCCAATCCGATCAACAGCATATTGACAGCATCAAAGGTCTGGATCTCGCAACTGTCAGGATAATAAAATGATTTCTTTCTGAAATTTTCCCAAAACTGAGAAAACTCCCAGTGCCGTGTTTCAGTGCTGAAAAAAGCGGTATAAAAATTGACGCCCGTTTTTTTGAGTCCCTGCAGAGCTTTGGTGAACTCCGGATCATCCCACGAATCGGGACCGCAGATCAACCCGACATAACCGTTCTTCCGCAAAATTTTGTAGTACCGGGCAGCCTCAGCCGCCCTGAAGGGCAGCACAATGGCATCGGGGGCAAGTGCAACAGCCTCCTGCAAAAGTTTGTCAGGAAATTTTTTATTGATCTCACTGACAGCAACCACCTGACCGCCCAGATCCCTGAAAGCGCGGGTCACATCTCTTGCCACATTCCGGGAGTAAAGGTCGCCGGGGTCTGCTGAAACAGTCACAACGATGCGCTTCACCCGCCGGAAATATTTCATATACCCTGCGATCATCCGCGCCTGCTGCTTGTCTGTAAAGACAGAACGGAAAACAAAACGGTTTCCGCCGATGACCTCATCGTTTCCCGTTGCCATGGCAATGACAAGGGGAACGCGGAAACGGCGGGCAAGGCCGGTCATGTGCCGTGCCTCAGTGGTGGAATAAGCACCAACGACACCGACGGCGCCGCTTTTGACAACTTTTTCAAATGCGGCGGCGGCACCGGGACCGCTGGAACGGGAATCTTCAACGATCAATTCCACCTGTCTGCCGAAATGCCCCCGTTTGGAGTTGATCTCTTCGGCAGCAAACCGGGCTCCATTGAACATTTTTCTGCCCTGAGAAGCATCAGCACCGCTTAAAGGGAGCACCAGACCGATCTTCACACTTTCCGTTGATCCAGGCTGATAACGCAACATTTCCTCAGGAAGGGCACAGCCACAGAAGACCGCCAGAAAAGCGCTCCCGAACAACAGTAAAACAACGATCTTCAATCTCTTCATGAAATCACTCCTCAAAAGCATGACTTCCCCCTTTTTCTGTGGTCACTCCCCACTGTGGGCTGTTCTGAACCTTTGACGCACACCGGCTGAAAGTTCAGCTGACGATGGTTCCGTAAGCCGTATCGTTCATCAGCAGTTTTTCCAGAGCCTCAGGGTCGGAAAAGTTGAGCACTCCGATATGAAGCCCATTGTCCCTGCAAAGAGAGAAAGCCGCGGCATCCATGACTCTGAGATTTTTTTGAAGAGCCTCATCAAAGGAGATGCGTTCGTAACGCACAGCGTTGGGATCTTTAAAAGGATCTGCCGAGTAGACACCATCGACCTTTGTGGCTTTGAGAACGATGTCGCACCGGGTCTCCAGAGCTTTGAGAACTGCAGCTGTATCGGTCGTAAAGAAGGGACTGCCGGTACCTCCGGCAAAGATCACAACTTTCCCTGCACTCAAAGATGCCATTGCCGCTTCGCGGTCAAACAGTTTGACTGCGGGAGCCATATTGATGGCGGAGTACACTTCAGCGGGGATCCCTGCCTGAGTCAGAAACTCACCGATGGCGATAGCGTTCATGGCAGTGGCAAGCATCCCCATGTAATCGGCACGCACATGGTCCATACCGACCCCCATATTGCCCCGCCAGAGATTCCCGGCACCGACGACGACGGCGACCTCGATCCCCTTGTCCCTGACCTGTCTGATCCGGGCAACGACCTCTTTGAGAGCCTCGGGCTCATATCCGTGGCAGCGTTCCCCTTTGAGGGCCTCGCCGCTGAGTTTAAGCATGATTCTTTTGTAGCTGAAAGTGCTTTCCATAAGTAGTCCTCCAAATATTTTACAAAATATAACCCGTAAAAGATGGTTTTGCAAGTGGAAAAAAACAGTAAAATGTGCTATTTTATCAAAAAGCAAATTCATTTAATCCAAAAGGGAGGAACTTTTCAATGGAAAATCCGGAAAAAATCAAAGTCGGCGTCATCGGTGTGGGAGCCCTCGGCAGACATCATGCCAGACTTTATGCTATGAATCCCGGCGCTGAAGTTGTGGGGATCTTTGATGTTCAGAAAGAGACCGCTCAAAGGGTCGGAGCTGAGCTCGATCTCAAAGTCTTTGACAGCTGGCAAGCTCTGGCAGAAGAGTGTGACGCCCTCAGCGTTGCTGTTCCTGCCACCTATCACGGTTCCACCACCTTGCCTCTTCTTGCAATGAAAAAACACATCCTCGTTGAAAAGCCCATCGCTGCAACTGTGGAAGAATCTGAACAAATGGTCAATGCCGCAAAAGAAAACGCAGTGGTCTTCGGCGTGGGCCATGTGGAGCGCTTCAATCCCGCTATGGACTACCTTGAAAGCTGCCATACCACGCCCCGTTTCATTGAAGTCCACCGTCTGGCAAAGTTCCCCCCCGCGCGCCCCGGGCTGCTCCCCAGAGGCACTGAGGTCAGTGTGATCCTCGACCTGATGATCCACGATATCGATCTGGTGCTCTCTCTGGTCAAATCAGAAGTGGAAAGTATCGACGTTTTCGGAGCCCCTGTGCTCAGCGCCACCGAAGATATCGTCAACGCCCGCATCAAATTCGTCAACGGCTGCTGTGCCGCACTCACCGCCAGCCGGGTCAGTCAGGATCCCATGCGCCGTTTCAGAGTATTCCAGGAAGACAACTGCATTTCTATGGATCTGGGCAACCATTGCGGCACACTCCTGAAACGCAGCGGCTCGGATATTGTCAAAGAAAATGTGGAGCTGGAAGAAAAAAATGCTCTTGCCGAAGAGTTGGACAATTTCCTCTGCGCCGTGCGTCAAACCAAAGCGACCGGAGTTGTGGCTGATACAAAAGTCTCAGGTGTTCAGGGCTTGAAAGCTCTGCAGCTGGCAGTTGCCATTGAAAAAGAGGCAAGACGCTACAACGAACAGTACGGTTTCAAATTCGGTCCCGCAGCCAAATAACAAGCAGATCATGAGTTCTCTCTACTCCCTCAAAGCACCGGCAAAGATCAATCTGCTGCTAAGGATCACAGGAAAAAGAGAAGACGGTTTTCACGAACTGGTCACTCTCTTTCACCCCTTGACCTCAGTTGCAGATGAGATCGTGGTGGATCTGGCGGCGGCTCCGGGGATCACCTTGAGCTGCAGTCACCCGGAAGTTCCCGCAAACAACGGCAATCTTGGAGCAAAAGCCGCTGCAAGTTTCGCAGAAAAAATGGGGATCGTCCCCTCATGGCACTTTGAACTGAAAAAAAATATCCCCGTTGCCGCCGGTATGGGGGGCGGAAGTTCCGATGCGGGAACGATCCTCAAATTTCTTGCGGAGCAGTTTCCCGGCTGTCCTCAGCATGAACTCCTCGATCTTGCCGCTTCTCTCGGAGCGGATATCCCCTTTTTCCTCTCCCCCTGCGATGCCGCAGGACGGGGGATCGGGGAGAAACTTGAATTCTTTGAGCCATTGCCGATGCCTCCCATGCTGGCACTTTTCCCCAATTTTCCTGTCAGTGCGGCGTGGGCTTACAAACATCTGCAGACCATGACTCCTCCTGAACAGGCGGAAGAAGAGCTTGCCGCTCTGACCGATGCCCTGCGCCGGAAGGAGTTCCGCAGAGCGGCAGAACTCTGCGCCAATGACCTTGAAGCGCCTCTCTTTGAGAAGTTCCCGCTGCTGAGACAGCTGCGCCGGGAGCTTCTGGAGCAGGGAGCGCTCTGTGTCCGCATTTCCGGCAGTGGTCCGACACTGTTTGCCCTCTTTGAAGATCCCGGCACACGGAACAGTGCTGCCGTGCACCTTGGGACCCCGGAAAATCTGAAAACAGGAATAAATATCATGGAGTGCTGTTAAAATATTATGAACAAAGCCATCTTTCTTGACCGTGACGGCGTAGTGAATTACGATGTCCGCTATTGTCACGAACCGGAAAAAATCGAACTCAAGCCCGGCTTTGCAGAAGGTCTCAAAGCTCTTCATCAAGCGGGCTTTCTTGCCATCGTCGTCACCAATCAGGGGGGCATCGCTCTGGGAATGTATGAAGCAGAGGCGGTCCATGCCTGCCATGCAAGGATCCAGGAGCTTCTCGCCCCTTTCGGAGAAAAGATCGACGGATTCTATTTCTGTCCTCATCATCAAAAGGTCACGGGGGATTGCTCCTGCCGCAAACCCCGTCCCGGAATGCTTTTCAAGGCAGCCAGAGATTTCGATATCGATATAAGAAACTCTTTCATGGTCGGGGACCGGATCTCTGATTTGGAGGCAGGAAGAAACGCCGGATGCAAACAGGGATTTCTTGTAGACTCTTTTTACTGGGAAAGTCATGCCCCCAAAGCTCAAAAAGCCGGTTTTGACACCGGGCGCACTGTTTTGGATGTTCTTGAAAAAATCAATTCATATTGAAAGTTGAAATTTTATGCCGTATTTCATAGGTGTCCCTCTTTTGCTGCTGCTTGAAAGCACCTTTGTGTTCACGGTGCTGGCTCTGCTTTTTCATCAGCGCAACAATATCGGCAAAGCCCCTTTCACAATGACATTTTCCGCGTTGCTCCTTTTGACTTTTCTCACCATGGGGGCAGATATCCAGGCGCACCTCTGGAGCGGGCTGTTTTTTTCCGTCCCCAAAGTTATCATGTTTTCGCCCCTCATGGCGATCTATCTGCTCACCTATATTGCAGGCGGTACTCTTTCAGCACAGCGTCTCATCTACGGCATATTGGCAGTGGGGCTTGTCCTTGCCTATATTGCAGAAATGATCTATCTGCAATGCTCCTGGAGTACCTTTTCACTTTCTGCCGGTGTTTCCGGTCCGGCTTTGGAAACGCTCTTGAACGGCGCAAAAAATTCCCTGCTCTCTGCGGTGATCCCCGTTGTATTTTCAGTGTTTTCCATCCCCATCATCTATTCAAGTCTCAGAGAACTGAAATTCAGCAGACTTTGGGCGGTGGTGGTTTCCATGCTCAGCGCTCAAGTCCTGATCATTGTTCCCAACTGGCTGCTCCAGCTGGGAGCGGGAATCACTCCGGAGTGGTTTACAGGCGAACATCTGGCGCAGTTCATCATGAATCTGTGGCTGGGGGTGCTGCTGGGGTCCTACCTCAAGCTGACAGAGAAAGAGGAAAACGGCTCATCTCCACAGCGCCCTTTGGATCTGTTCTTTGCTTTCTTCGGCAGCTACGGGCGCAGCAAAGAATTGGAGCAGGATCTGACCGCCTGGCAGAACCGTTACCGTCTTTTGCTCCATAACGCTTCTGAGATCATCGTCATTTTTGACGGCAGCAACCGTGTCAGAGAAGCCAACCTCGCCGCCCGGCGTGTTTTCGGAAATTCCGCAAAACCGGGAGCTGAAGGGCTGCTGCACCATTTTTCACAGCTCAAACCTGCCGAATTCTCTTTTGACGCTCCGGTCAACGAAACTGCCACATTCCGGTGCAGCTGTGCTGTGGAAGGAAAAAGCGAAGAACTCAAACTTTATGGTTCCTGGAATGTCATGCAGCTGCAGAATGAGGAATACCGTATGCTGATTGCCAGAGACATCACACAGGAAATAAAACTTACCGAAGAGAAAAGAGCTCTCAGAGAACAGCTCGTCCACTCACAGCGTCTGGAGTCTCTCGGTGTGCTGGCTGGCGGTGTGGCTCACGACTTCAACAACTACATCCATGCGATCCTCGGACATGTGGATCTGGCAAGACTCATCGGTTCCAGAGAAAAGAACTGGACTCAAAAAATCGATGACCATTTGTGCAAGATCATCACCATTGCCGAAAAAGCAGGGGAACTTACCAAACAGCTGCTGGGCTTTGCCCGCAGGGGAAATTATGTGGAAACGGACTTTGATCCGGCGATCCTTTTCCAAAGTACCTTTGATTTGATCGGTCCCAAAAAACTTTCCGGAGTCGAAATCAAAACCGATATCCCCCAAAAACATTTTCTGATCCACTGCGATCAGCTGCAGCTCCAGCAGGTGCTGGTGAATATCATCATCAACGCCATCTACGCCATGGATAAAAACCAGGCGGAAAAGCTGTTGAGTGTCTCCCTTTTCCCGGCGGCAGAACTCCCTGACAGCGCTTTTGCCGTTCCCCCCGGCATCAAAGTCTGCTCTGCAGAAAAAAAGGATTACTGCTGCATCGCCGTTTCTGATAACGGCAGCGGTATGGATAAAGAGACTGTTTCCAAGATCTTTGAACCCTTTTTCACCACGAAACCTCAGGGTGAAGGCAGCGGCATGGGACTTTCCATGGCATACGGTATCATTACCAACTGCGGCGGCTGGATCTCTGTGGAAAGTACCCCCGGCGCAGGAAGCACATTCCGTCTGATCCTGCCGGATGTCACACAACACAAAGGAGAGAAAACTTTATGAATATCCTGATCATCGGCGGCGGAGTTGCCGCATTTGAAGCGGCTGCCGCAGCTGCCGCTTCCCCTCAGTGCAAGGTGACGCTCTGTTCAAAAGAAGCGGTGCTTCCCTATCGGCGCCCGGCACTTTCAAGAATGGTCGCCGAAGAGTTGAGCGACACGGCATTTTATTTCAAAAACAGCGCCTTTTATCAGGAAAAAAATATAGAGATCCTCCTGAACAAAGAAGCTGTTTCCATTGACCGCCCCCTGCACCAAGTCCATTTCAAAGACGGATCCTCGCTCCCTTATGACCGCCTGATCCTCGCTACAGGTGGAGACGCCTATGTTCCCCCTGTCCCGGGGGCAGAGTACGCACAAGTCCTGAGAGATTATGCGGATCTTCAAAAGATCCGTCAGGAACTCTCAGAAGGTCCCGGAAAAGCCGTGGTCATCGGCGGCGGCGTACTGGGCATGGAGCTTGCAGATTCTCTTCTGGAAGCAAAGTGTGAAGTGACCATCGTTGAGTCCGGTCCCGCGCTCTTAGCCAGAAATCTGGATCAGGAAAGCGCCGCTCTGGTCATGAAACAGCTTGATTCGCTCCCCGGTCTCACTGTAAAAACCAACGCAAAAATCAGAAAGATCACGCCCGAAAGCGTGGAACTGGAAGATGAAACCATCAATGCCCAAATGATTTTTTTCTCCACCGGCGTCAGAAGCTGTACTGCCCTTGCCGCCGGAGCAGGACTCCCGGTCAACCGGGGGATCCTTGTAGATGCAAAGATGGCAACTAAAGATCCTGACATTTTCAGCTGCGGCGATGCGGCTGAAACACCTTCCGGCACTTTCGGACTGCTCAGCGCCGCCAAATCCATGGGACACATCGCCGGAGTCAATGCCTCAGGGGGCAATGAAGAGTTCGTTCCTGAAGTCTACCCTGTCCGTATGATGGCACTGGGACTCAAGCTCTTTGCCGCAGGGAAAGTCAATGATGCTGTTTCAGAAACATCTTCCTCCGACGGCAATTACCAGCGTCTCACCCGTAACGCACAAGGCGGTTTGACCGGCGTCATCCTCCTTGGAGACCTGAAAGCGGCAGTCAAACTGCAGAAGGAACTCCTCTCTTGAGCACCAGAGAAAAATTTACCGTAACTGCCATTGCCTACGGCGGCGAAGCACTCGGACGGTTGGACTCAGGGAAAGTCTGCTTTGTCAGAGGAGCTCTGCCGGGGGAAAAGGCAGAAGTTGAGATCACGGAAAGAAAAAAAAGGTTTGCCCGGGGAAAGCTTATCGCCTTGAGCGATCTTTCCCCCCAAAGGGTCACGCCCCCCTGCCCTTATGCCGGGGAGTGTCCCGGATGCTCCTTTCAGCACTGCACATACGATCTGGAGTTAGAGTGGAAACAAAGGCAGTTTGAGCGGTTCCTGCGGGGATTCCCCGGTACACGCCTGCCCATATTCCCCTCCCCTGCCCGCTTCGGATGGCGCAACCGTCTCAAGGTCGCCTGCGAAAAAGGCAAAGCAGGATATCGGGGATTTGACAATACAACGCTTCTACCTATCGACAAATGTCTTCTTGTTCACCCTGAGATCAACAAAGCCTTCGCCCGCACCACCATTCCGGAAGAGGGTTCTCTCTTTTTCCGCGCCACCTCCTCCTGGTGCGGCGAAATCGGGAGCTTTGAAGGGGAGCACCTGACAGAAACACTCCCCGGATCCGGAGATTTTCTTGTGCCAAAGGCAGGATTTTTTCAAACCAATCCCGCCGTTGCGGCGGAACTTTGTTCCCGGGTCACAGGGGCGATCAGCCATTACGGAGCCCGGCGGATGCTGGAGCTTTTCTGCGGTACAGGGGTATTTTCTCTTGCTGCGGCGGCACAAATCCAGGATTTTAAGAGCTTCGGCATAGAGCTTTCCAAAGAATCCATTGCTGCGGCAAAACTCAACGCACAGCAGCGGAATTTGGCAAACCGGTGCCGTTTTGAATCAGGAGATGCGGGGGATTTTCCGCAGAAAGGGGATTTCGATACCGTTCTTCTCGATCCGCCCCGGAGCGGAGTGGAAAAGCAGCTGATAAAAAAGCTGTTGAAAGATCCTGTACCTCTGCTGCTCTACATCTCCTGCGGTCCCGACACACTCCGGCGGGATCTTGAGATGCTCTCAGAGAAGTACACCGTCGTCCAGTCGGGAGCTCTTGACATGTTCCCCTGTACGGCGCATTTTGAAACTTTTACAATATTGACCTTGCCAAATTGATATTCAAGGTATATATTAAAGGCGTACCACACATTTTTTTCTGAAATTATAAGGAGAAAGAGAAAATGAAAAATCCCGGATGGATCGATCTTCAGGTCAACGGTCACAACGGCGTTGACTTTTCCAACCCTGAGCTGACCGGAGATATGGTCATCAAAGCCTGCGAAGAACTTTTCGCAGCCGGTACCGAAATCTTCCTGCCCACCATCATCACCGGTCCCATGGAGCTCTACCGCCGCAACATTCCCATCATCAAGAAGGCTGTTGAGTCCCACGGTTACGCCGACAAAGTCCCCGGTGTACACCTGGAAGGTCCCTTTATTTCCAACACTCCCGGCGCTGTGGGCGCCCACAACCCCGCCTGGGTCCAGATCCCCTCAAGAGAGGCTGTTGACCAGCTGAACGCTGACGGATTCATCAAGATCATCACCATCGGAGCCGATGCCCAGAACGCTCCCGAAGCCATTGCCCGTGCCCGTGAAGTGGGTATCCACGTTTCCGTCGGACACCACATGGCAAACTACGAACAGGTCAAAGCCGCCGCCGATGCCGGAGCTGAACTTCTGACCCACCTGGGCAACGGATGCCCCAACCTCATCGACCGTCACAACAACCCCGTCTGGGCTGGACTTGCCGAAGAGCGTCTGACCGCCATGTGTATCTCTGACGGACACCACCTCCCCGGTGATCTTCTCAAGGTCTTCATCCGCACCAAAGGCGTGGACAAGATGATCATTACCAGCGACCAGGCGGAAGCCACCGGATTCAAACCCGGCCGTTACTTTGTCCTGGGCAACGATGCCATTCTTGAACCCAACGGCAAACTCCACAACCCTGTGAAGAAATGTCTGGTGGGTTCAGCCTCCACCATCGGCATGTGTATGGCATTCCTTGAGTCCCTCAACATCTGGACAGAAGAAGAGCTGACCAAAATGGGACGCACCAATGCTCTGAACTTGCTCAACAGCAAGTAAAAGCGTTTCCAAGCTCAACACCCTGGACCTCTGACGGTTTCAGGGTGTTTTTTTATTTTCAAAAAAATCATAAAACACTCTTGACAAATCGCCCCTGACGGTCTATCTTATAATTAAACGATTAATCAAGGAAGTGTTCTTATGCCGCTACGCAACTGTACTTTGAAGGATATTGCTTTGCAATGCGGGGTCAGCAGTGCCCTTGTTTCCTCTGTTCTCAATGGAAAGACGGGAACGATGAAGTGCTCTGCCGCCAAGCGCGAACTGATTTTGAAAACAGCCGGGGAAATGGACTATCACCCGAACATCCTTGCCCGCTCCATCAAGAAAAGCCAAGTTCCCATCGTCGGAGTCTTTCTCAAGCGGAGCGCCGGTCAGCCGCCTCATGTACTCGGTCGATCTGTGAGCACATATCTGGGAACCATGACATCGGTCCTGAATCCGATGGACCATGAAGTGCTCTTTGTTCCCTATAACAATGCGGGGGAGCAGTATGACAGGATGAAATCTCTTATCGCCCGGGGACTCCTGGGCGGCATCATAACCAATATCGATTTTCAGGACAATCTCCGCATTTGCGAACTTCTCCAGCGCTCCAGATTGCCCTACCTTGTTCTCGGGAAACCGGCATTGCCGGGGACTCATTGTATTTATTCCTCAGACAAAGTCCTTGAAGAGCTGTGTGCGCAGCGTGCCGCGGAAAAGGGCTGCTCCCGCTGCATTTCCGTGGAACCCGGCGGGGAAGGCGGACTGATTTTCCGGGCAATGCCATTCCCTGAAAGTCACATCTGGGCAGCTCCGGCACTCCCGATCCAGGAAATTGCCGAAAGCCTTGACGACACGCTGATCGTTTTCATGGGGTGTGTTCTCGTTGAAAAACTCTATGCTCTCGGCCTCCGCCCCCGCCACTATGTCTGCGTAGATCCGGCAGACGACATGGAAAAACTTGCAGGACTGCACGATACTTTCTTTTTGCAACGCACCTCAGTTATCGAAAACTATCTGAGAACTGTTTTTGCCCCGTGGCTGCTGAATGATTCTGAACCCGACAAAAATTCTGCCGCCACCGTCACCAATGAACTGAATTTTATTTTCAAAGCACGATATGATTCATAAACTAAAGAAAGGATCCCGTTATGTTCCGGAAAAATTCCTCAACTCTTTTTCCTCCGGCAGCCAGGAGCTGCCCACAATCAGTTTTCACGCTGATCGAACTGTTGGTGAGTAAAACTTGTCAAACAGGTGTTTTGCCGTTGTATTACCTGAAAAAAGAGAACAAAAAAATGCCTTATTATGCTTGCGAAGCAAGCGCTTCATGCCCCAACGGGGCGCTTCATATTTTCCGCAGGAAAATGCTT
>JAZODE010000034.1:0-12281 GCA_045596885.1 Victivallaceae bacterium | reverse complement strand
ATTATAACAGGAGATGATGAAGCGGCAATTACCCAAATAAAAAATCTGCTTGCCAAAACGAAAATTGACATCGCAATCTTGACAAATCTCAATGTAAAACAATAAATCAGAAAAACTGATTTCACAACCGGATCTGCATCCATAAAAAAGAGAGGGTGCAGATCTTTTTTTATACCCTCTCAAAAATAAAAAAATAAAAAGTTTGAAATTTCACTGAAAATATGCTATATTAAAGCCAGTTGTTTTTGAGGTAATACAACGGCAAAACCCCTATTTAACAAGTAGCACTCACCAGCAGCTCGATCAGGGTAAAAAGATTTTTCTGTTGATGATCCATTTTTTCAAGCCTTTCATATTTGTCGGAAAATGCTTTGTGTCCTGTTTTTTACCTCAACTCTCCGGAAAGGGAAAAGGGGCACTTGAAATATTTTCCAGCAACAGTTATATTATAGCACGGCATTTTTTTATTGCGACTCTTTTTTTTAATACGAATTCCTGTTTTTTTTACAAAAAATCCTGATGGAGCGAAAATGAACAAGTTCTCATACGATGTCCCCAGCGCTGCCCCTTTGAAATTGCGCAAAGCAGAAAAATTTTACCGGGGTGAGATATTGCAGTATGGCTTGCCTGTTTTTCCCATCAACTTCAAGGAGGAAGAACGGGCTGATTACCGGCAGTTGAAGCATGTCAATTTTCCGGATCTTTCATTACAGCTGCTTCTGGCGGGACGCTTCAGAGTCGGTGTGGAGGGACGGGAAATCATCATGAAACCGGGAGAGCTCCTCATTGAATCCATGGGCAGTTCCCTTACCATCGGGAACCAGCCCGGCTTCAGCAGCCGCAGACTTATCGTTTCATTCCGTGGGACCATGCTCTATGAGATCGCCGCCTCTCTGGGGTTGGATTCCACAGCAGTCGTTGTTCCGGCTGATTTCTGCCGTATGCGGGACACGATGTTTGAAATACGCGATATCCTTTCCGGAGACTTTGACAATGCGCTCCCCGAACTCATGGCAAAGGGCATGGCTCTGATAGGTATGGCGGCTGAGGCACGGCAGACTTTGAAGCGCTGGCTTCCTGACAAGATCGCCTATTGTTACTCTTTTGTGATTTGCCATTTGGGAGATAATATTTCTGTTGATGATGTCAGCTCTTACGCCGAAATGGAAACTCCGGTTCTTGACCGGGAGTTCAGGAAATATTTCGGCATGACGGTGACAGAGATGATCCGCACCGAAAGGTTGAAACGCGCTGTGACGCTTCTCAAAAATACGGATCACTCCATCAAAGAGATCGCCCGGCAATGCGGATACCGGAACGGAAAATATTTTTCTGATGTTTTCAAAAAAAATTACGCCCTCTCCCCGAAAGAGTACCGGGAAAAAAGCGCTGGATCAAGGTAAGGCGTCGGGCTGCCCGTCATGCAGGATATAAAGTTGGCAGCGGCGTTTTTGCCGTTGGCATTGCTGCTGTCATTCCAAGCAGTTCCCCTGCCGATCTTGATGCTTTGGATGGCTTCGGGCAGAAGATCCGACGGCTCCTGCAGTTTTGCGATTCGGCACAGACTTCAAGTTATGGCTCTATCTTTATTTCTCATCGGGAGACAGAGTTAGAGTTTTGAGATAAACGGCTGTATGGGGCATCTTGCCGGAGTAATAGGCAAGGAAATGCTTTCTCCCGATGGAAAAAGCGTTGACATTTCCGGCGTCGTAAGCATCGCAGCTTCCGGTGGTCACAGTTTCGGGATCCGGCCAGCGGAGAGGATTGTCAAAAATATACTGTGCATCAGCTCTTCTGCACTTGAGCACACCCCGGCCCCGGTAGAAGTAATAGCAGCTCACGACTTCTGACTCCGGATCATAAATCAGACTGGGGGTGGAAATATTCACATCGGTTATATTGGTGCGCTCCTTGCGCCATGTTCTGCCGTAATCTGTGGAAGATAGCTGGAACTGGGCCGTGCGCGTGGAGTTTTCATCAGACTCGGTGCGGGCGATGACCAGAATTCTGCCTTGTCCCAGATAAACAGCGGAGGGTTCGGTGGGCCATTGAAGTTTATCCAAATTCTTTTCAACCACAGTATACTCCCAGGTGCGGCCATTGTCAGCACTGACAAGTTTTCCCCAATATTTTCCGGAGTCATTACCGTAAGAACCGGCGAACCATAAAGCCATGAGCCCCACTCCCGGAACGTGGAACACATCGGTGATCTGGACCAGATCAAGGGGCAGATCAAGATTGCAGAGCAGGTCAAATTTTTTGCCGTCACTGCTGCGGTAAAGGCGGTGGCGGAATCCGTCGCTTCCTGAATGACGCACAAAGAGAAGCATCTTGCCCTCTTCATCAAGGCCGGTACCGATGGAAACATCGCCTCTTCCTGGAGTATTGCACACAAGGATTTCCTCTTCCCATGAGACACCTTCATCACCGGAAACGCGGGCAAAAACTGCCCGGTTGGGCTCAAAAATATCATGTTTACTGCCCCGGCTCCAGGAACAGATGATTTTTTCATTCAAATTCCGGCACATGGGCCATGAGTTGTATCCGGGGGCTTCGGTCACTTTATTTCCCGGAGCAGGCAGGGTAAAGAATTCAAGTTTCACCCCGGCAACGGAAGAAGTTCCCTGAAAAGTATCTCCGGGATCTTCACATCTGCGGGTGATGAAGAGCCTTTCCGGAGCTCCGGAGCTGTTCAGAAAAAAACTTTCAAGAGTCGCATAACGGAAATCCCCCTGATCGGCAGCCGTAAAGATCTGTACCGGAGCGGAAGAGATCTTTTCATCCCCTTTGATCAATTCGGCGGCAAAGACCTCGCACGCTTCTTTTCCGGCATCGGCAGCTGTCAGTTTCAGAGAGATCTTCACTCCCCACTCGCTTTCCGGAAAGGGCGGCAGGGGGATCTCGGCTTTCTTTGCGCCGCTCTCTTTGCTGAAAAGGCAAACCGTTTCTCTTCCGGAAAGAACTTTATCGGAAAATATGAAATCCTCTGCGGGGATCATATATTCAACAAGTTTTTTCATAGAGGAACTCCTTTCAAAATTCCGGTGACAGATTTTTTAATGGCTCAGTCCCTTTCATGTGGAAGTAATATAATTTTCCAGATTCGTTGAACTGCGCCATAACAAGGGGAAAAGGGGGGACAGTTTTCGATTCTCGCAGCTGGTTGCAGCTGCGAGTTATTCCGGAGCCGACGTTTCGCCTGCCCCAACTTTCTCAGCCTTTTTTACCGATCTTTGTCGGGAACAGCACTTTTTTCTTCCACTTTGCCCAGATATTCAGGCAGTTCCAATCCTGCCATTTTTGCCACATTGTGCAGAGGGGGGAGACTTTCCACCATGCCGGAAAGGAAATTGGCTGTGGAAGTTTTGCCGTTGGCATTGCTGCCCCCGTCCCAGACAGTGACTTTGTCGATCTTGATGTTTTTGATGGCTTCGGTCTGGAGTGCGACGATCTCCTGCAGTTTTTCGATGAGCAGCATTTGAGAAGCGGCTCCGGCATCGGAGTTGCAGGATTCAATGATCTTGCGGTAACCTTCACCCTTGGCGGCGAGGATCTCCATATTACCTTTTGCTTCTGCGGCAAGTTTGGCGTAGATGGCGTCAGCTTCACCCTGAGCTTCACGGCGGAGCCTTTCGGCTTCGGCTTCTGCGGCGATGGTGATCTGCTGTTTTGAAATTTCAGCAGGAACGATGATTTCGGCACGCTGCCGTTCCGTTTCCATTTCAGCACGGGATTTCTGAGCCTCGGCTTCAGCTTCAAAGCGTGCTTTTTCGATTTGCGCCTGAGCGATCTGCTTGGCGGCTTCGGCACGGCGGTAGGCTTCGGCTTCGGCTTCACCGCGGGCGGCGTTGGACTGGGCGATCTCGATGGCGGCAAGGTTTTCGCCCTGGGTGGCGGCGGCGTCAGCCTGTTTCACGGCGATACGCTTATCTCTTTCGGCGTCGGCTTCACCGGCGGCGGCTTTGGCGTTGGCTTGTGAAACGGCGATACGCTGTTCCCGCTGGGCGTCGGCTTCACCGGCGGCAGCCTGAGCGTTGGCTTGTGAAACGGCGATACGCTGATTTCTTTCGGCATCGGCGACACCGGCGGCGGCTTCGGCGTTGGCTTTGGAGACGGCGATGGATTCATTCTTGCTTGCTTCGGCGGAACCGATACTTCCCTTACGGGTCTCTTCGGCGACGTCGATTTTTGCCTGGTTGATGGCGCCTGCGGCGGCGCGCTGTCCGATGGCTTCGATGTAGCCGGAGCCGTCGGTGATGTCGGTGATGTTCACGTTGAGGAGCACCAGACCCAGTTTCTTCAACTCCTCAGCCACGTTGGCTTCCACGGAACGCAGGAAAGATTCACGGTCGGCGTTGATCTCTTCGATCATCATGGAGGCGATGACCAGACGGAGCTGTCCGAAAATAATATCTTTGGCAAGGTCGGCGATGGCATCGGGAGAAAGCCCCAGCAGACGGTCGGCGGCGTTACCCATGAGGGCGGGATCGGTACTGACACCTACGGTAAAGACTGAAGGCACGCTGATACGGATATTCTGTTTACACAGAGCGTTGTCAAGATTGACATTGATCTGCAGTGGGCGCAGGTCGATGTATCCGTAGTCCTGCAGAACGGGGATCACCATTTTGGCGCCGCCGTGGATACACAAGGATGCCTGCTGTCCCCGGATCTTACCGAAAATCACCAGTATCTTGTCAGAAGGACATTTACGGTACCATGAAAGACATGTGACCAGCAGCAGCAGTACAAAGACTGCCGCCGCCACTAAGAGGATGAGTGTTGCCATAGATAAACTCCTTTTTTGATTGTGGATGATCAAATGCGTTTGGAAACACGGTAAAGGTCGTTGCCCAGATATTCCCTGACTTCCACGGGAGTGCCGGTGGCAAGAGGTTCGTCTGAGACAGCCTTGACCGTTCTGGTGCTGCCGGGGAGCGTGACTGTGACCTGTCCCCCTGACTTCCCTTCTCCGGGGAGCGAGAGGTAGACACTTCCGGGGCAGCCCACAAGGGATTCAGGGCTCACATTGCCTGAGTGCTGCAGTTTCACCACCAGAGCAAAGATCCCGGCAGTAACGAACATCATGATAACGCCTGAGAGGAGCGCCAGAAACCAGCCGCCCCAGCCGATGTTTTTGAAACAGAGTCCCCCCAGTCCGTAGAAGGTGACAAAGGCGATGAGCCCTTTGATGGAAAGAACACTGACCTCTCCGATACCGCCGTCATGGACATCACAATCGCAGTCGGCATCGTGTCCGAAACCGATAAAGCTCATTATGGACATGAGGATGAAAAGAGTACCGCCGAAAACAGCGCAAAAAAGGTAACTGTCGGTAAAAATTTTCAACAGATTTTCCATATCAGCTCCTCCCTTAAAACTTGCTCGTTATGTACTGCACCTGCTGCAGGTGTTTCAAGGGTTAATATATTCCCTCATTCTTTTTTTTTCAAGGGGAAAACTTAAGAAAATTTCCCTAAAATCAAAAAACTTTTTTCAATACTTTCCGCATGAGTGTGGAAAGGGGGAATCCTGAGAGTTGCTCAGGGGGGACGAACTGCCCCGTTTTGAAGAAATTTTCAGGAGGAATCGAGCAAGTTGTGTAAAAGTTGAGTTCAAGTTCGATATGGGTGAAAATGTGCCGTACTTTATGGGGCAATTTTTCCCATTGTGCCTCAAAGGGAAATGTTTCCTCCTGCTCCCAGGGGAGCTCCCAGAGTCCTGAAAGCAATCCTTTGCCGCTGCGCTTGCGGATGAAAAGTTTGCCGTCAGGAGAGTAGAGAACAAAAACGGCGCCTGTTTTCTTTTTCTTCTGATTTTTTTTGAGGAGCGGGATCTTCTCTGTCAGATCTTTTTGACAGGCGATACATTTCTGCTGCCACGGACAAATCGTACACTGCGCCTGAAAAGGAGTGCAGACTGTTGCCCCCAGATCCATAATAGCTGAAGCGTAGTCGGCTCCGGCGTCGGCGGGGGTGAGCTTTTCAGCAAGGGGGGTGATGACCAATCTATCAACTTCCCCTTCGATACCGTAATAGCGTGCCAGCACCCGGATCACATTGCCGTCCACCACCGTTTCCGGCAGATCAAAGCCGAAAGCGCAGAGACTTGAAGCCGTATAAGGACCGATACCGGGCAGTTTCAGGAGCTTTTCTCTTTCCGCCGGAAAAACGCCGCCGTACTCTTCCACGATTTTCCGGGCACACTGGTGCATTTTTTTTGCCCGGGTGTAGTATCCCAACCCCTGCCAGAGAAGGAGAACAGCTTCCAGAGAAGCATCAGCCAGACTCTTTACATCGGGGAAGCGCTCCATCCACCTTTGAAAGTATCCGCAAACCGTCTTGACCGTGGTCTGCTGGAGCATGATCTCTGAGACCCAGACGGCGTAGGGATCCGGATGTGCCGCACCTTTGACACGCCAAGGCAGTTCTCTGCCTTCCCGGGCGTACCACTCCAGAAGCTGCCGGGCTTCGGGGATCTCAGCGGCACGCCGGGGCGTTGTGCAGGGGGAGGGCGGCATGGTAAAAAATCACCTCAGAGAAAACGGATGAGATTGGCTTTGTCTTCGTCAAGAGCATCCCCTTCAAGAGGGATCCCGGCTGCCTTGAGAGTGATCTTGTGGACCAGATAGTCGTGCTCAAAGGAGTAGGGGGAACTCATTTCGCCCCGGATCATGGCGGCGAACTCCCTGAGCTGCGCTTCGTAGCGGTCCCGCACCAGAGGCAGTTGGATGCGGTGGGTCCCTGCGGCAAACTCTTCGTTCCCCTCTTTGAGGATCATTTCCATCTCCCACGGGGCATTGAAAAGTTCGAGGGGCGAAAGTTCAATGGCTCCTTTGGTGCCGCAGATCTTGAGCCTGCGGCGGGGAATGCCCAGAGGCGCATGGGCGCTTGCCTTGAAAACTGCTGTTGCGTGGGGATATTCAAGGACCGTCATGCCGCTGTTGTGGTTTGCGGAAGGCACTCCCGGTGTGGAACGCAGGAACGATGTGACTCTTTCAGGCTTGCCCAGAAGAGAGAGGAAAAAGTCAAAGAAATGGCACCCCAGATTGTAGACGATCCCCCCTTTGAATTTCCCCAGATAGGCGTCGTATGTTCCATCGCCGTAGTCATGGTTCATATCTGCGGAAACTTCAAAAATTTCCCCCAGCCAGTTTGCTCTGGCAGCTTTCAGGCAGAACTGGAAGGCAGGGTTTGAACGGTACATATACCCCATCTGGAAGGGGATGTTTTGCCTTTTGCACCCGGCAAGGAGCTCCTTGTAAAGAGCAAGGTCGATCCCGGCAGGTTTATCCATGTGCATGGGGATCTTGCGTTTCATGCACTCCATGGCGATAGGGACGAGTTCGTTGTTGGGGACTTCCACTGTGACGGCGTCAAGACCGGGATAGTTCAGAGCCTCCTGCAAACTCATAACAGGAAGTTTGTCATAGAGGGCAAGTTTCCTGACTGTATAAAAAGGCGTGTTGACGAACTGGCGGTCATCCACATAGCCCACGATGTCGAAAAGATCCTCCATCAGCTGTAAAGTGGTCATCTTGCCGGGTGCGTGTTCGTGTGTGACACCGATTTGAATGATCTTCAACTTTTTCATATTTCCCCCTGTTCTGCTCAAAGTTGTTTTTTTACTATATCCCGCAGGGGAAAATAAATCAAGGGGGGAAAGAAACTTTTTTGACAAAATTTCCTCTCCCCCCTTCAGAATGAAGATCAGCGTTCAAAGAGTATCAGTTTTGAAGCACCGGTAAAAATGGTGTTCCGTGCAATGGCGGCACTTTCCATTTCCCGGAAACTGCCTTTTTTGTTTCTGTGGGGCAGAAAGTAGTGCCAGCAGGAGGAACTGATGTCCAGCCGCAGCCTTTCACCTGCGGCGATCTTCACCGCATTGGGAGCGAACTCCAGAACCACTTCTACCGGAGTACCGGGAAGATAATCCGGGTGTTGACTGCTCAGAGAGATGATGTCATCCCGCAGACAGTAGCAGAGTCCTTCTTTGTTCACATAGCTCAGACGGGCGTAGAAACAGGTGTCTTCGCAGTCTGAAGCCGCCTTGAGTTTCACCTTGGCTCTTCCCTGAAGGAGCACATCTCTTTCAAGGGGTCCTGTGAGAAAAGAGATGATGTCGTAACGGGAATCGGGGGGATCCTGCAGCTGCTGACCGTCAAAGTTGTTGCAGCAGCCCCCTTTGAATTCAGCGGGATTGCAGGGATTGTAGGTGTAGGTGATCTCCTTTTCCGCCTCTGTTTTTTGATCGAGGGTGTGATCGTTCAAGGTGAAACAGAGCTCTTTTGCGCCGTTTTCCAGATGGGGAGCACTCCGCCAGATTCCTTCGTGCTGGGCGTGCCAGGTGACGCTGCCCGGAGTGATGAATGAGGGAGTGCGCTTTTCCCGGATGGCATTGAACCACTCCACCTTGAAATTGGGCCACATTGCCCCCAGATCGCCGTTTTGGTAGACGATGGGGTTGGTGCCGCCCCCCAGATAGGCATGGGAGTAAGGCGTGACTGCCAGCGCGCAGCGGGAACGGCTTTCAGGAGAAAGATGTTCCCACATGTCCAAAACCCCTTCGGTGTAGATGTCGTAAAATCCGGTGGTGAAAAGCACCGGGATCTTCAAGTCATCAAGGGCGTGTTTGTAATCGCTCCCCCCGTCGGGCGTCTCCCAGAAGGGATCGGCGGGATCGGGGTGGCTCATTTCTTCGTCAAGGAAGGTGTGTTCTTCGCCGAACACCGCCTTTGAGAAAGAACTCAAAGGAAAGGTGCGGAAAGAATCATTGGTGAAATTTTTCTTTTTCAGCTGATTCTTTTTGTACATCCTCACAGCCCAGGAGCCGTGGAGTCCGCACTTGAAAAATCCGTTACGGTAAAGGATGTTGTAGCGGTTGCAGTCCTGAACTTCAAGAAGGGCGCCTTTCACATCCTCTCCCGCCGCATTGAGATAGGAAAGGTGTACAGATGAAAGGTAGCTGCCCCCAGTGAGATAGAGTTCTTTGTTGTAGAATGGCTGTTTTCTGATCCACGCCAGCAGCGAAAGACCATCCTGCCGTTCATTGTTGTAGGGCACACAGATACCTTCACTTCTGCCGCATCCCCGGCAGTGCTGGATAACCAGCACATAGCCTGCTCTGAGAAATTCGGCAGAAGGTCCGCGTTCCACTTCGGGAAGGGGATCCTCAGGAGTCACATAGGGGGTACGCATGACCACCACCGCTCCGTTGGCGTGAGAAAGGGGGGAGAAGACCAGGGTAAAGAGTTTCGCCCCGTCGGCGGCGGGAACCATGTATTCATGGCGCTCTGCTTCAAAACGCTCCCAGAAGGGGAAGCAGGACTCTGCCGTGATTTTCATTTTCAGAACTCCAGTGTGAGCATCATGTCAGGCGAGTACATACCGTACTGCAGTCTGACATCGTGGTCGTATTCTCCTTCGGGGAAGTGATGGTGGTGACGCACATTGTCAGGTGTAAGGTAGTGACGGTTCATGCCGACCCGGCAACAGTGGGCATCAGCCAGGAGTGCCAGGGGCAGACGCAGTTCCGCTTTCCAGCTCTTTTCTGTTTCCTCCAGTGTGCCGATAACGGTTCCCTTGTGGTCACTGATCCCCCTTGAAGCAGCGGGCGCAATGAGAACAGTGGTCGCCCAGGGTCTCTGGGAAGCAAGACGGTCACCCACAAAGATCACCAGCTGATCGTCAAGGGTATTTTCCACCTTGTCAAATTCAAGAGTGAACTTCAGATAACGCTCTTCGAGATCTGCCTGCCAGGTGTAGGTATCGCCTTTGTAAAGGGTCCCGCATTTGAGGAGAGCTTTTTCTTCCAGAACCTCTGAGGGCTTTTTCCCTTGAGCCAGGGCGGCACGCAGAGCGGGAAAGTCGTTGGCAAGGAGCTGTTTCAAAGTTTCGCTGCGCCACTTGAGTTTTTCGGGGAAGTATTTGTAGACTTCCGCTTCTGAGTGGTATCCGATACGGGGATCTTTTTCGCAGAGTTCCGCCATGCGGTCACTGACAGGGATCTGCCGTTTCACGATATTTTCCAGAAGATCTACGGAACGGTTGGCATCGCCCATGTTGTTGAGCATCCGGTTGCGGTGGAAGTAGAATTCGATAATGTCAGCACCGGCGTTAAAGTGACAGTTGAGTGCTTCGATGAGCATGGCGTCCATCTCTCTTGCCTTGTCGCCTTTGAACTCAGAGATGAATTTCTGCAGTTGTTCCCATCCCTCGTTCCACGAATCGGAAAAGCGCCGGGTCAGAACGGTCAGTTCAGCAAGGTCAAAGTTGTTGAGGAATTCACCCACAGCGTCACCGGCAGGTTCGTAGTCGGGTTTCCAGGTCCGGGGCATTTTCCGCAGAACGCTCTTCAAATGGAGCGGCCACACAGTGCCGTCGTGCATGGGACCGTAATATTGGAACTCATAGCCCAGAGGATACTGCATATAAGCCTTGGTCAGCGTCGCCCAGACCTTTGCCATATCAGCGGCACGGGGACCCCATTCGGGAGCCGCCAGCCGGGTGAGGAACTCTTCTTCACTTGTGGAAAAGTCTTCGTAGGCAAGGGCGGCGGCAGTGCGGTTCATAATGCCGGGATAGTTGCCGAAATACCAGCACTGGACAACGTGGCTCACATTGTTGCGGCGCATCTCCTGATATTTGCGGTAGAGGAGTCCCGGGGCGGGAACAAAGGGGATGGTGGCAACTTCATGGGAGCATCCCACCTGCAGTTTTGCGGCAAAGGCGCATTTGCCCCGGGCGGCTTCAGCCATTCTGCCGAAACGGTCAGAGGGACCGATACAGGAAAGCCAGTAGTCGCCCCCCACACGGACTTTGCCCAGCTGGTTTTTGGTGCAGCTGGATTCAAAGTTGTAGGCAAGGATGATATCTTCTGAAAGCTGTTTGGGCAGTTCGTAGATCCAGGGATGGGCCTGTTCGGGCTGGGGCTGGTAGAGCCAGCTTATCATTTCTGCATCAGGATTGGCATCTTTGATCCCCTGACGCATGGGTTTCAGGACTTTGGCAAAGATCTGATCCACAGAGAGTTTGCACTCCTTCTGGCAGGCGAGATTGAATCCGCCGCCGAAGGTGCCGCCGCTGACGCATGAGGTGGGGCGTTCGCCAAGAGAAATGAGCATCAAGCCCCCCAGATGGGGAACCTCTTTGAAAAGAGAGTTGGTACATTCATAGAGGTACTTTGCGGAATTTTCTGAATTGGGGCAGAAAAGATTTCCGGGGCCGTAGCAATCCGGTCCCTGAGGCAGATCGGCAGGTTTGGGGTTGTTGAAAGCCCATGCGGCAGGTTCAATGGCAAAGGTCCAGATCTTGATACCGTATTTGCGGCACTTCTCAACCGAGCGCCGGAGTTTTTCCCGGCGGCGTTCCGCATCGGGGTTTTCAGGCAGAAAAGAGGTCTTGCAGATCTCCCGGAAGATGATGGTGAGCCAGAGACCGTTGATCCCCTCCTGAGCCAGGCGGTCCAGATAGGGTTCGGGATAGTAGTCGATGTCGTTCATCAATTCGTCGATATTGAAGGGAGGACGCTTGATGGGACCGAAAAAACAGCGGGAAATGCGGTTTTTGAGCCAGTTGTTCCGGGAAACGGTCTTCTTTTCAAGGAAGGCTCCTTTTGAAGCGCAGAGCTGCTCTTCAAAGTAGTAAAGTCCTCTTCTTGCGCCTTCGGTGTTTCCGGCTTCGATGGTGACGCCATCAGCGTTTACCACCATGCGGTAGCACTCTGAGGTGAGGTCATCGCATTTGACAGCTTTGACAGAAACCTTCCCCTCGGGGAATTTGATGGAGCTGCGGAACCGGTCAAGGTGATCGTAAACGGTGGTGAGCAATCCTTCAGGATCGGGGAAAGCAGTGCGGTCAATGGTAAAACCATTGCGCATATCAAGGTCATTGGCACCGGGCTGTGCATTGCTGTCCCAGTGGGGGACGGCGATCTTCCAGCTTTTCAGATCTTCAAGAAAACGGGGTTCCCCCTGAGGAAATTTGGGGGGGGCTGCAAAAAAATCATTTTCCCACATAATAAACAAATCCTTCATTTTTGAGGTGATTTTCAAGTGTCGGAAGCTAATATAACCTGTCATCAGCTAAAATGCAACTCAATATACACCTCAATATCCGGGGAAGTCGGGAAATTTCTCTCCCTGGAGGCAATTTCAAAACTCCTCAAAATTGTCAAAGCGCCCTCGCTTCGATCTGACAAAGGGAGCGTTTTCGGCTGTTACCTTACAGGTAGCAACCTCAAACTACCCTTTGCAGCTCTTTGCGAATGGCATCTTTGCCATT
>JAZODE010000033.1:0-12103 GCA_045596885.1 Victivallaceae bacterium | reverse complement strand
AAAAGAGAACAAAAAAATGCCTTATTATGCTTGCGAAGCAAGCGCTTCATGCCCCAACGGGGCGCTTCATATTTTCCGCAGGAAAATGCTTCATACGGCGGAGCCGTGCTTCATTCGATCAGCGTTCACGCTGATCGAACTGCTGGTTGTCATCGCGATCATTGCCATTCTTGCTGCCATGCTGCTGCCCGCTTTACAGCAGGCCCGGGAGCGTGCCCGTGCCACAACATGTGTCAACAATCTCAAACAGCACGGTATCGCCATTGCCATGTACAGCGATGATCACAAAGGACTGCTCCCCGCCCCCGCCACTCAGCACAAGTTGGTCGGACTTGATATTTACGGATATCAATGGATCTACGCCATGATAAAATACGTTTCATTGCCTTATACAGGCACCTCTTTTTACTGGCGTTCAGTTCCCGGCAATGTCATGCAGTGTCCTTCGGATCAGAGAAGTCAGAAAAGAAATGATGACACCACCTACCGGGGACCGGGGCCGGATCATATCAAGAGCTATGTGGGAAATTATTATGTCGGGTATGCGGATTCCATTTTCATGCGTAAGGTCAACCAGATGCGGACTCCCGGCGCCTTCATCTACGCTGCAGATGCATACGATACCATAATCAATGCGACCTTTGCGGGAACGGTGTGGCCTTTCGATTCTTCCAAAAGCTTGAGCAACAGCTCTGTATATCCTATTCACGCCAATGGTTTCAATGCACTTTTCATGGATGGTTCTGTCCGGTATTTAAAACTGCAGCAGGCATTGGGGAACGGGAAACTTACCTACTCCACAACGCCCTGATCAACAATGATGTCAAGGAATAAAGAAAAATGAAAAAAATCATTACACTCTTTTCTTTAGCTCTTCTTTCTCTTCTTTGCGGCGATGATTTGAGTTCCATGCTCTCGCCTGCTCCCCGGAGCGTTGAGATCAACAGCAAAAACTCTCTGACCATTCCTCTGAAAAGCACCAATGTGGAAATCGTTACAGCAAAGGATGCTTTGAACATCACTTGTTTTGCCGCTGAGGAGCTGCAAAAGTTTCTGCAGCAGGTGCTTGACACCCGGATCCCTGTGGTCAATGCTCCCACACCGGGGAAGATCTCCTTTATTGTGGGGCTGAACGCCTGGAGCAAAGCTTCAGGAATTGATACAAAGAAACTTACCCCCGAGGCATTCTTCATAAAGCGCAGTGGAAACAGGATATACATCGCCGGAAGAGACGGCAAACTTCTGAACCGTCTTCACGGACTGAATAAAAATACCCGCCCGGAGAGCAGTGCGGCAAGGACACTGCAGGGGGGATACTGGAGCCAGTTCCATGAACATGCCACCCTGTTCGGCGTCTATGAATTTCTGGAACGCTTTGCGGGAGTCCGTTTTTATTTTCCTCATGCCATGGGAACCATCATCCCCCGGAAGAGTATGGTGCTTCCCGAGTTTGAGATCTTCGACCGCCCTGATCAGGTGGTCCGCCACTTCGGTGGGATCTACAAAGGACTCTGGGACGATGTGAAACCTGATAAAAAGGCTCACCCCTTCTACGCCTACCATCTGTCAAAAGAGCGCAATCTTCAGGCGTGGCGCAACCGTATGCAGACCACGGTCATTCCCTCCATGCACGGCCTTTCCTCCTATCAGCTGGGCAGACGTTTCGGCGGCGCCCACCCGGAATACTTTGCTTTACGCACCGACGGCAAGCGTCACAAGGATCCTGAGTTCGCCGCCTACGGTCCCCATTTCTGTTACCACAGCAAAGCGGGCGATGTGATCTCCCGTGACGCCATAGCGGCGCTTACCGGAAAAAGCGCCTCTTCGCAGGGGATCAAAACCAAAATCTGGGATCCCTCCAATGTGCAGGACGGATTTTTCGACATCGGCTTTGCCGACGGCATGTACTTTTGCCGCTGCACCAAATGTCAGAGTGTCTTTGCCAAAGGTCCCGTGGCGGTCAGCACCCTTATGTGGCGTTTTCTTGCCTCCATCGCGGGCAAAGTGGAGAAAGCCGGAGTCCCCGGCTGGATCACTGCCGCTGCCTACGCCGAGGCCACAGCGGTGCCTGAGTGCCGGATCCCCGGCAACATGATCGTCATGTTGGCACTGCCCGGTCCCTGGTATTGGGAAAAATCTTCTCCCCGCCACGCTTATCAGACCCGCCTGATCAACGGATGGTACCAAAAGATCGGACGCCGCTTCTCTCTCTACACCTACACCGCAAAGTACAATACCCTTTGCATTCCCTTCGTCCCCAACATGAGCCCCAAACGATTCGGAAAATTTTATGCGGAAACTGCCAAATACACCATCGGCGGCACCACAGAAGCCTCCACCGACCGTTATCTTTACAACTATCTCAATGCTTATATCATGGGCAAGATGCAGTGGAATTCAGGGAGCGATTACGAAAAGATCCTCAAGGAACACCACAAACTGATGTTCGGCAAAGCCGCCGGTATCATGGAGGAGATCTACGACACCTTTGAAAACATCTGGTGCGGAAAAATCGCCGGACGGATGGTCAATACCTCCATCGGTCCGAAACCTGCTGCTCCTTCTGAAAATCAGATCTGGCGCGAGATCTACACCCCCGCAGTACTCAAAAAGCTCAGTGCCCGGTTCGATCAGGCGGAAAAGGCGGCGGCGGCGGATAAAAAAACTCTGGCAAGAGTCCGTTATATCCGTGCCCGGCTTTTTACCCCCATGCAAAAGTATGCCGCAGAATTCATGAAGAAAAACAACGGTGCAGATGCCTTCAAGATCGCCATGGTCTCAGTGAAGGGAAAAATATCTCCTCAAAAGGGCAAACTTCTGCCTGAAACTTTTTGGAGCAAGGTTCCCGTGCTGCCCCTGCGTCCCTTTAAAGCTCAGCCGGGGGCGGTATATCCTGAAACGCAAGTGCAGTTCATCGAAAATGAGGAGTATTTCTTCATCAGATACCGTAACGCCGAACCTGACCGCAATGTTATGAAAAAAGCATTCAAATGGCCCTTCGACAGTAAAGAATTGTGGGCGGACAATCTGGTGGAGCTTTTCTTTGCCCCGGTGGAAAAAGAGAGCAGATACTATCAGATCATGGTGAACTCCAAAGGTTCTGTTGCTGATTTTTCCATCACGCCCCTGGGGGGCACCTTTGATACGGATTTCAAATGGAATTCCGGAGCCGATACGGTCATTGCAGATATGGGCGAATACTGGATCGCAGAGATCCGGATCAGAAAAAGCAGTATGCCGGGTTTTGACAAAGGAAATTTCCGGGCTAATTTCGTCCGGACCCGTCCGGGGAGGGAAAGCTGCTTGTGGAGCAGTTCACCCTTTCTGGAAAAACGCTACCACGAACCTGCTAATTGGGCTGAATTCCAGCGGGGGTGTTCCCCCAAAGCCGGTCTGGTCAAAAACGGCAGTTTTGAAAATCTGCGGTCAAAACTGCCTGAAGCATGGTCTCTGCCCCGCAAAGCGTCTCCCGTCTCCTCCGTCGCACTGGACAAAAGTGACTCCGTTTTCGGCATGAACTCTCTGCGTCTGGTAAGTCGCGGCAACAGATCAGGGATCGTCAGCAGCTCCCAGTCTCTTCCCGGCATGAAACCCAATACCCGCTACAGATTGAGTTTCTTTATCAAATACGCCGGTCTCGTTCCTGCGGGCAACGCCGCCGGAGCCTGTGTCAATATCAACGACGGGGGAAACCGCTGGTTCCCCTTCCCCAGACTCCACGGCAGTTCCAATTGGAGCTATCACAGTATGGAATTTACTTCACATCCCAAAACAGGCGAAAAGTACATTCCTTATATCAGCTGTTCCATTGTCTTTTGCGAAAAGGGAACCGCCTGGTTTGACGGTATCACTTTGGAAGAAATCAAATAAATATTCTTTTCTTACCATCAAAAAACGCCGCCCGTAACTGAGCGGCGTTTCCTTTTTTTGGGGACTTACTTGCAGTGTTTGACGGCGATAATGTATTCGCAGCTTTCGCCGGGGGCGAGAGCGGCGGATTCATAGATCGCTTCGCAGCTGCCGGCGTTGTTCTGGGGATCCCAGCAGTAGATGAGAGCCGGGAGCACTCCGGGGAAGGAGAGAACGACTTTGCCGTTGATGTCAGGAGCTGTGATACAGACCTCTTTGCCTTCGGTGTCGATGAAAACGGGTTTGCCCACCTTTTCGGCTTCGGGATTGCTCTTGCCTGCCAGACGGAAACAAAAGTCCTTGCGGCAGCGTTCAAATGTGGCGCCGTCATCCATGGTGACTGTGCCTGTGGGGAGTCCTTTGCCCCCCATGAGAGCGGGCATGGAGTGGAAACGGAAAGAGAACGCCTGTGTCTTTTTATCAGTGGTGTTGATGATCTGCACCTTGCGGGTGAAGCCCTCTTTGCCGTAAACATCGGTGATCCGGTAGGTGACACCTTCCATAGCGGCGTTGTCCTCTTCGGTCATGACCTTTGACATGACCAGCTCAACGCCTTCAGGGACGGCTTCGACCCTTTCGATGAGCACGCCGCTTGCGAGGTTGAAGGCGGCGGCGGCGGGGCACCAGTTGCCGGGGACAGCCCAGCCCAGAGAGAGGCTCTGCGCCAGAAGCTCCCGCCCGAAAGCGTACCAGTAACTGCCTCTGCCCCCGTGGACGGGATCGACTTTGAACTTATATTCAGGAGCAGTGATGCTGATGGCGTATTTGTCAACTTCAGCCTTCACGCCGTTGGAGTCAACTGCCTTGATGGCGGCGTAATCGTTGACAGGATCCTCAGGAGCAGGGGCTTCAGGATCGTAGTTGAAGAGCAGTTCCGCCCGCTCTCTGTTGTGGCGCAGCACCATATCGCGCCATGTCTGATTGGGAGTCCCCGCCCCCAGATCTGCGCCGATCTCCATGTTCCAGAGGCGGTCGTAGTTGATGGCACGAAGCGCAGACACCACCCGGTACCAGTTGATGGAACCTGTGAAAAATCCGGGTGTCATGTGCTTGTCTGACCCCAGCCAGCCGGGGATGGGCAGCACGCCGTCAGGGTGCATGGGACCCACATTGTCGTGCATGTGGAGCGCTTTCAGGTGCTTCCCGGCACGGAGAATGAAACTTTCATGGTCGGGAGCGGGGCTGAAATGGAGATGACCGGTGTCGAGACAGAGTCCCAGATTTTCGGGGAATCCCATATCTTCCAGATTGGCGTAGACATCTTCAAAGGTTTCGTAGGGGAGATTTTCCAGACAGATGCTCATGCCGTCGGGCAGATCCGAAAGGAGTTCGGTGAGGGATCTGACCCGGATGGCACGGACTTTGGCAGGATCTTCACCGTTGAGTATCTCATCATATCCGCCGCAGTGGAGCACGGCACTGGTGATGCCGAGAGCGTGATACATACGGCAGTACTGGCGGTGGACTTCCACATTGGCTCTGCGGAGCTTTTCATCCTTTTCGGTGATGTATTTGTGGAGCAGCAGATGGCCCTGTCTGAACTGCAGTCCCTGCCGGTCGGCGAACTCTTTGAATCTCTTCCACTCTTCCGGGGTGCGTTCCACCATGATGGAGCTGTGTTCAGAGCCCAGTTCCGCATATCGGAACCCGGCTGCCACAAGGCGTTTGACGGCAGATTCGGGGGATTTGCCGGCGATATAACTTGAAATGGAGATCTTGATAGCCATAAGAAAAATTCCTTTACTGTGTTGTTATTTCGGCTGTTCAGCGTAATATAGCACCGGAAAAGGGTATCTTCAATCCCTTTCCAGCTTAAATTGCATTTTATTTTCTTGAAATTTCCTTTTTGACGCTGTATATTGAGCGTAGAAAACATATCCATTCACAAACAGGAGGATCATATCATGTGGGATAAACAAATCGCCATCGATCAGGTGAGAGCTATTTCTCTCAGAGGGAAGATCTATTTCGGCGTGGGCGCCATTACATACATCGAAGAGATCATCAGCGAACTTCAGAAAGAAGGCGTCGAAAAACTTCTGGTCGTCACCGGGAAAAACGCCTATATCTCCTGCGGCGCCTGGGAGGTCATTGAAAGTGTGCTTCTTTCCAAAGGTGTCAAGTTTGCCGTCTATTCAGGCGTCACCCCCAACCCCACCGCAGAACAGGTGGATGCCGCTGTGCAGCTGGGTGTTTCTGTGGGGGCTCAGGCGGTCATCGGTATCGGCGGCGGCAGCGCCATCGACGCCGCCAAGAGCGCTGCGGTCATGCTGAAATATCCGGAGAAAAAGTGCGCCGATCTTTACGAATACACCTTCACCCCCACCGAAGCGCTCCCCATCGTGGCAGTGAATCTGACCCACGGCACGGGAACTGAGTGCAACCGTTTTGCGGTGGTTTCCATCCCTGAGAAAAATTACAAGCCCGCCATTGCTTACGATTTGATCTACCCCCGTTACGCCATTGACGACCCCGCCTTGATGACAGGACTTTCACTGGCGCAGACCCGCTATGTGAGCATCGACGCCATGAACCATGTCATTGAAGCGGCGACCAGCCGTTCAGCCAATCCCCTTTCCATCCAGCTTGCGGCGGAGACGATCCGTCTGGTCACGGAGTATCTGCCCCTTGCCGAAAAGGATCCCAAAGATCTCAAGGCACGCTACTTCCTTGCCTACGCCGCTTTGATCGCCGGATGGGCATTTGACAACGGTTTGCTCCACTACACCCACGCTCTTGAACATCCTCTGAGCGCCGTTAAGTCCGATCTGGCACACGGACTGGGACTTGCCATGCTGCTGCCCGCCGTGGTGGAAAACATCTGGCAGGAGTCCGGGCCCGTTCTCGCCCAGCTTTTCGCTCCCTTTGCCCCCGGACTTGACGGCTCACCCAAAGGCGCCGCCAAGGCTGCCCACGCCGTGCAGAAGTTTCTGGTCGCCCACGGGGTTTCCGAAAAACTTTCAGATCTGGGATTCACCGAGGACGATGTTCCGGTGCTGACCGAACTTGCCATGAACACTCCCTCTCTGGGGGGACTTCTGGATCAGGCACCCACCTACGCCGACCGTGTGGCAGTCAGTGCCATTTACTTGAACTCCATGACCATGAATCCCTGAAATGTCACAGCGCCGGATCATCCTTGCCGAGCCCTGCGGATTCTGTTCCGGAGTCCGCAACGCTCTTGCCATGATCGAAAAAAAACTGGAAAAGACCACTGAGAACATCTACATCCTCAAAGGTCTGATCCACAACAACGGCATCGCCGCCGAACTGCGGAAAAGCGGCTGTATCTTTGTGGAAGATGTGGAAGATATCCCCCCGGGCTCCGAAACAGTTTTCGGCGCCCACGGGGTTTCTGCCAAGGTCAAAGCCCTTGCCGCTGAGAGGATGCTCCATGTCACTGACGCCACCTGCCCCCTTGTGGAGCAGCTCCAGCGTCAGGCGGCGGCGGTGACGCCGGAACAGGAACTGGTCCTTTTCGGACATCCGGGGCACCCGGAGCTGGAGGGGGTCCTGGGACATGCCGGAACGGAAAAAGTTTTCGTGGTGCGGAACGCTTCTGAGGTGGCGGAACTCCCGGAACTGGAGTCACCTGTGCTGCTGGTCCAGACCACCTTGAGCCATGTTGAAGCCGACAAGGTCAAACACGCCCTCAAAGCAAGGTTTCCCAACCTTTCCGCTCCCGGCAACATCTGCCGGGCAAGTCTCCTGCGCCAGCAGGCGGTGGAGCGTCTGGCGCCTGAGTGCGACCTTTTTGTGGTGGCGGGGTCTCCCCACAGCTCCAACGCCAACCGGCTCCGTGAAGCCGCTGAACGCTGCGGTACGAAAGCTGTGCTGCTGGACTCCCCGTCTGAAGTGACGCCCGAACTGTTGAAAGGAGTCACAAAAATAGGTCTCAGCGCCGCCGCAAGCACGCCGGAGTCCCAGATCGAAGCACTCCGCAAAGCTCTTGCAGATTCCTGATTTTTCCCCGTTAACACTTGTATTTCCTGCGAAAGTGTGATAGATTATAGTGTTATACTGTAAAACCACAAGGAGCTTTCATTATGTGCGTCTGGACCGCTTACGCCGGAAAAAAACATGCCGCTTCCGTCGTTCTGGAAAATCTGAAAAAAACTGAAGGATACTGGGCAGGACACTACACCGGTGTCGTTTCCTGTGACAATGGCGTCTTTCATCTCAACAAATGCTGCGGGCATACAGGTGTCTTTGAAAAGCGGTTCAATATTTCAGAGATGCCCGGCAATATGGCTATCGCCCACAGCCGCACCGCTTCAGGGGGGCTTGACAACCGCGCCCAGCCCCATGTGGGATTTTACGGAAAAGCGGCGCTCCATTCACAAGGGTCAGCCGGCGTCTTTGCCGGTCCCCGTAAAGGTTACACCGATGTGCTCATGGAACTTTACGCCGAAGGCGTCCGCCCCCGCAGCGGCGGTCCCGCCGAAAACGGCATGAGAGAGATCCCCGGCATGACCACTCCCGATGGAAAACAGATCTCTTCGGCGGATATCGAACTCAACGCCATAGAGAGCGGTTATATGAGACACGGCGACATGATCCGTGCCATGCGTGAAGCAGGGCGGCGGCTCCCGGGGGAACATGTTTCTGTGTGCCTTTTCGCCGACAAGCCCGGCGTTATCGGATTCCTCAACATGAACCAGCGCCTCTGCTACGCCTTTGAAGAGGATGGAGTCTACCTGGGAACCACCATGGATTCACTCCCCGGTGCAGGGATGGAGATCCCCGGCAACTCTGTGGGATATGTCACAAGTGACGGCACTTTGCACATAGAAAAACTCGGAGACTATCAGATCAAAACCGCCATCCCGGACGGACTTTGCACCGCCGCTGTGGAATATCTGAAAGCCAATCCCCGCTCCCCCCTTGCTACCGTCTGCGACAAGGCTCTGCGCCCCCTTTTCGTCAAAGGAGAGCTTGATTATCACGCCATCGCCGTCTACCGGGTCTTTGAAACGCTCCGCAAAGAGGGGATCATCTTTTACGAACCCGAAGAGATTTTCAATCAGGCAACCGGTTGTTCCGGAAAAAGATTTCTCTGGTCAGTCAAATAAGACTTGACAAAATAAGAAAAGGCGTATATATTACAGATGGCAAAAAGATTTGCCACTCAAAAATCTTAAATCTCAGGAAAGGAAAAGTTGTTTATGTTCATCAGAAATTTGCTTTGCTGTTCGGCATTATTCATTTCCGGGGTGCTCTGGGGCGCTGCTCCGGACACCAAGGGGTGGCTCAAGCCCCTGAACTCAACATGGCATCTGACTTTGGAGTCCGCTCAGGAAGCCGCCGCCAAAAGCGGCAAAAAGATCTATGTCCTTTTCACCGGTTCCGACTGGTGCGGCTACTGCGTAAAACTCCAGAAGGATGTTTTGAAGACAGGCCGTTTCCGGGGGTACGCCAAAAAGAATCTGGAACTGGTCTATGTGGATTTCCCCAGTAAAAAGAAAGGTATGCCCACTACCCAGCGCCAATACAACACCCAGCTCAGAGCCAAACTGGGGGGCGGCGGCGGTGTGCCTTCGGCATTGATCCTTGACAGCAAAGGCACAGTTCTGGGCAAGATCTCAGGATACCGTCCTTTGAAAAACTACATGGCAGCGCTGAAAAATCCCACCCCTGTGCATCAGAGAGCTCAGGCGCCCCGGTTCGATGGTCCTGCCGTCCCGGAAGGTTGGGGAACATCTCTTGAAAAAGCCCTCGAAGCTGCCAAAGCAAATGGTAAAAAGGTGCTGGTACTGCGGACAGGCTCCGACTGGTGTCCCCCTTGCATGAAACTTGAGCGTGAAGCCCTGCGCTCCCCCCGATTCAAAAAGTTTGCCAAAAAAAATCTGGAACTGGTTTTTCTGGATCTTCCCCGCCGCAAACCCATCACTCCTGAGCAGCGCGCCTATAACAACAAAACCGCTCAGGCTCTGCAAATGGGAAACGGCGTTCCCTCCATCGCCATTGTTGACGCTGAAGGGAATGTGACCGCCAGAACCAGCGGCTACGGAAGTCTGAAAGGCTTTATGTCTTTCCTTGAAAAAGAGGCAGGTCAAAAGAATAAATAACTCCTGTATCCGGAATGCCGGGGAGGCTATGCTCCGGCGTAAAATAAAGGACACCTGGCAAAAGCTGTTTGCAACTTTCGGGGTGTCCTTTTTTTTCAGGCTCTTTTGATGACGAACTCTTCAGCAGGGATCCCCTGTTCCGGAGCTTTGCCGAAGTTGGCAAAAACCTCGGTGCCGTCAGAAAAGACAGTGTGCTCCAGAGTTTCTGAAAGGAACTCGTGTTTGACCATCTCTTTGTTGGAAACTGCCCGCAGTTCCTTTGAGATCCGCAGGGAGTCTTTGCCGAAATCCCAGGGGAGCATACCGTAAAGCGCCACCCGGTTGATGTAGGCTCTGCCGTGGACTCCGGAAACACCCTGCCCGCAGAAGGTGAGGAGCGAATCATGGTAGACCAGCTGGAAGAAGGGGATGGGTTTCATATTCCCCCCCTGACAGGAGTCGATGCGGGGGTAGGCGCCCAGATCGATGTCCTGAATGGCAAACTCATGGGGAGCCCCTTCTGTTGCGACGGCGCCGATGTGCTTTTTCGCCTCCCGGAATGTTTCAAGGCGCCACCGGGCGTCATCCCTTTTTGAACCGGGGTGGTCGGGGTGATAACAGTTGTTGAGAGCGGTGCACCCCTGAACGTCCAGATAAATGGCGCCTCTGCCGCACATTTCCCCGATGCGGGGCAGGTCTCTTTGGGCGAATTTCAGAGTTTCTTTGCCGCAGATGATGTAACACCTGCCCCCCCGCCAGATGCCACCTTTGAGTTTGCCGCCGTCGATGTTTTGGAGTATTTCATCAAAGGAAAACTCTTCACTGTTGGGGTAAACATCCCTGTAGTTGTCGTGAACAGAGAAGATGTAATCTTTTGAAAGGCTTCTGCCGTATCGGGCGGCGGCGGCGAAATCTGCTTCGGTGCCCCTTTCAGGGTTGACGGGGAAACGGGTGGGATATCCGCTGTCAAAGCCTTTGTTGTTCCACCCCGTATTGAAGATGCAGACCCGGTCGAATCCGGCGGCATGGGCGGTGTCAAAGATCTCTTTGGCACTCCAGTTGCCGGGGCGTCCCTCGGCTTCTCCTGCAGCGGGAGTGGTCACATAGAGGGAATAATCCTTTTTGACCCCTTCGGGGACGGTGCCCGGGTAGACATTGTGTTTCCAGATGACGGAGCCGTAAAGTTTTTCCACTTCCGGAGCAAGGGCAGCTTTTTCGTCCAGAGATTTGAAGCGTCCTTCCTTTTTGACGCTTTCACGGTGCCACTTGGCAAGGTCAACATAGTTGCTGCCTGCGGGGAAAAGTTTTAAATACGTCCTTCTTTCATACTCGCTTTTGCCCCTGTCAAAGCTGTGGAGTATGGCACATGTGCCTTCACCTGCCGGAGCATTTGACATGATCCTGAGTTTGTGGTCGATGATGTCAGGGGTGCGGATCCCCACGCCTCCTTTAGGAGAAAAGTACCCCGCCACAGGGAGGATGCCTGAATACTCTGTGGTATAGCGTTCGATGGAGGGATAAAAGATACAGCTGCCCAGACTGTTCCAGGCACCGGCAAGGTGCCCTTCGTCAGCGGTGCTGAAATGGATGGGGGCTTTGGGGAACCAGAGTTCAAAGTTCTCGTCATCCATGCCCTTGGGGGGCTCGGTGATGAACTTGACCTCATCGCCTTCAAGGGCGATCCTGAAAGAAAAAGAGACTTCGGGGGCAGGATCGGGTTTCAAATATCCGTGCCCGGGGAACCGTGCCATCCAGACAAGGTCACTGATGGAAAAACAGATCTCATCTGCATTTTTTTCCATGGAAACCTTTCCGCAGCGCACGGCGTCAAGAGCGATACATCCGCCGCCGTAAAGAAAGGTCACAAGATCACGGCTTTCCCAGCTGCCGCAGGAGGAGTCTATTTTCATCCACTGGGCATCTGCGGCAATGGTCAGGTGGAGTTTTCCGTTGTCAAGTTCAAAGATCTCTGTTGTCATAATAAAAGTCCTTTTTGTTTGTAATTGGAGGCAATTTCAAAACTCCTCAAAATTGTCAAAGCGCCCTCGCTTCGATCTGTTAAAGGGAGCGTTTTCGGCTGTTACCTTACAGGTAGCAACCTCAAACTACCCTTTACAGCTCTTTGCGAATGGCATCTTTGCCATTTT
>JAZODE010000032.1:0-27484 GCA_045596885.1 Victivallaceae bacterium | reverse complement strand
CAAAGCGCCCTCGCTTCGATCTGATAAAGGGAGCGTTTTCGGCTGTTACCTTACAGGTAGCAACCTCAAACTACCCTTTACAGCTCTTTGCGAATGGCATCTTTGTCATTTTTTGAATGACTTTTGAAATTACCTCTGTTGTAAAGTTTCCGCAGCCGTTCCCCCAGAAGAGAATAACGCCGCTCCCGGCGGTTGTTGGAAATGGCTATTTCGACTGCCTGACGGTCAGCCACCAGTATGAGGAGCTTTTTAGCACGGGTCATGGCGGTGTAGAGCAGATTTCTTCTCAACATCATGTAATGTCCTTTGAGCAGAGCAAGTATGACACAAGGATACTCCCCGCCCTGGGATTTGTGGACCGTTATGGCGTAGGCGTGGTTCAGTTGGTCAGCTTCATCAAAACCGTACTCCACTTTGCGCTCCCCGTTGTCAAAGGCGCAGACAAATTTGCGGTTTTCGCTGTCTATTGATGTGATAAAACCCACATCGCCGTTGAAAACATTTTTGTCGTAGTTGTTGGAGCGCTGCATGATCTTATCGCCCATGACAAAAGTCCGCTCCCCGAAACGGAATGATTCAAGTTTTTCCCCCAGAAGCCGTTTGGCAAGTAAGGGATTCAACTTGAAAACCCCCGCATCCCCCCGGTTCATGGGGGTGAGGATCTGGATCTCTTTCACAGGATCAAAGCCGAAACGCTCAGGGATCCTTTCAGCTGCCATCTTTTCAATGAGCTCTTCTGCCCGCAAAGGATCTCCCGGATCGATCCAGTAAAAATCCAATTCCTCCTTTTCCCGGGGAGTCGGGGCGACGGGCATTTCTCCGTGGATCACCCGGTGAGCGTTGGAAATAATGGAGCTTTCAGCTGCCTGACGGAAAACCCGTGTCAGGTGAGTTACTGCAAAAAATCCGCAGCCGATAAAGTCGGCAAGAACGGTTCCCGCTCCCACAGAAGGCAGCTGGTCGGCATCCCCCACAAGGACCACCGCACACCCGCCGGGAATGGCGCTGAAAAGAGCGTTTGCCAGAAGCAGATCGAGCATGGAGACCTCGTCCACAATGAGGAGTTCGCACTCCAGTTTGTTTTCGCTGTTGTATTCAAATTCGTTGCATCTGGGATCGTATCCCAGAAGACGGTGAATGGTCTTTGCCTCAAGTCCGGAGGATTCTGAAAGGCGCTTGGCGGCTCTGCCTGTCGGCGCTGCAAGGGCGATTTTAAGTTTTGCTTCTCTTGCGAGTTTTACGATCTCCCCCATGACGGTAGTTTTACCCACACCGGGACCGCCGGTGACGATGGAAAGGGGGGAGCGTTTTACCGTTTCCACTGCCTGAAACTGTTCCGGAGCCAGCTTTTTTACCGTTTCCTGAGGCAGACTGCCCATTTTTTGCGCCGGAAACTTTTTGCAGCTGGCAAGTTCAGCGATCCTGACAGGAAGAGTCGTTTCAGCGTAGGCAAGAAGAGGGGTGTAGATCATATTGTCAATGGACTCAAGCAATTTACAGGCAACAGCTTCCTTTACCCCTTTCTGAGCGGATGTTTCCGGCAGCTTTAAAAGTTCTGCCGTATTTTTGACAAGGAGCGACTCCGGGGCGCAGACATGCCCTGAGGTCGTCAGAGTGTTCATGGCGTAGACCGCCGCCGCCCTGAGTCTTTCGGGAGAGTCGTTTGAAATGTCAAGGGATTTGGCTATTTCATCGGCTTTGAGAAATCCGATGCCGTCCACTTCATCGGCAAGACGCCAGGGATTCTCTCTGACCACCTCAGGCGCATTGTCTCCGTAGGCTTTGAGCAATCTGGCGCAGTAGGCAGGTGTAATGCCCAGTCCCTGCAGAAAGATCAAAGACTCCCGCTGGGCGGCGGATTCTTTCCAAATCCTGCTGATATCAGCTGCCCGCTTGGCGCCGACGCCGGGGACCTCTTTCAGCCGCCGGGGAAAGCGGTTGAGGATCTCAAGGGTCTCTTTGCCAAAGTGGTCCACAATGGCGGCAGCCTTTTTCGGACCCAGTCCCGGTACGATGGAACTCAGAAAACGGACAAGACCTGATGTGCTTTCAGGCAGAGCCACTTTGCACTTTGTCACCCGGAACTCCCTGCCGTAGTCAGGATGTGTGGCGTATGTTCCTTCCAGTTCCACTTTGCGCCCCGGTTCAGCACCCGGGAGCGCGCCGCAGACGACGATCTCTTCACTGCCCCCTTCAGTTCTTACAAGAGCAACGGCAAAGTTTCCGGAATCGTCCCGGTATCTGAAGCGGAGTATCTCTCCTGTGAGTACAACTGTTCCGTCAGCCATTTTCAGTAATTGTCCGCATCCCGTACAACGCTGCGGTATTTGCTGAAGATCTCTTCCCGTGAGATGAAACCCTCAAATTTGCCCCCTGCAGAGCAGACCGGCAGGTATTTCACATTGTAGCGGTCAAAGTTCGCCATTGCCCACGCCAGATCGTCGTCAGGGGAAAGGAGTCCGTGGGGTGTTTCCATAAGATCGTAGACCAGCATGAAATCGTACACAGCGTGCTCCAGCATGGCATGAAGCATCTTCTCTGATCGTATGACTCCCACCAGATGACGGTGTTCGTCGAGAACGGGGAACACCTCTTTTTTATGTTCTTCAAAGAGTTTCCGCATGGTGCTGATGGTGTCATCGGGGGAAAGGGGAATAAAATCACGGCTGATATTGAGCCGCACCGGGAGACTTTGAAGCATCATCCGGTCACGGTCATCGTTGAGCAGATTGCCCTCAGCCAGAGCTTTGCGGTAGATGGAATTGGGCTCCAGACGGCGGGCAGCGAACCATGACACTGCCGAAACGATCATCAAAGGTACAAGGAGTGTGTAGCCCCCTGTGACTTCGGCAATGAGAAAGATCCCCGTCAGAGGCGCCCGCATGACGGCGGTAAAAACGCCGCACATGCCCACCACGATAAAGTTGGGTTCCTGAAGCTGGATGATACCGGTCAGATTGATGAGACGGGCAAAGGCAAAGCCTGTGAAAGCACCGATAAACATGGAAGGTGCAAAGATCCCGCCGTCACCGCCTGAGTCAACGGTGAGAACAGATCCCACCACCTTTACAAATATGGCGCTGCCGATAAGAATGGTCAGGATCAGCCACTCAGGAACGATCCCTGCTGGCAGGGGCGAAAGCGCCGCAAGAGCACTTAAATTTCCGGAAAAAAGCTGTTCGATATAGAGATATCCCTGTCCCCGCAGTATGGGGAAGAGTGCCAGAAGCAGACAGAGAAGAATTCCCCCTGTAAAGAGCCTGATCCAATGGTTCCGCAGACGGCTTTTGACGATGCCCCCCAACTTGTAGGCGGTCTTGATGACATAGACGCCGATAAAAGCACAGACCAGACCGCAGATGAAATAAAAGGGAACGGCATCGGTCCGCCAGGGGCCCGTAATGGCAAGGTTGAATCCAAAGTGGTTGGAAACCATCCGGGAAACCACTGTCGCCACAGCGCTTGACATGAGTATGGGCACCAGTGCGCCCACGCTGAATGAGGGCATCAGCACCTCTACTGCAAACAGGACGCCCCCGATGGGACTGCTGAAACAGGCGGAAATAGCCGCCGCCGCGCCGCATCCGATGAGAAGAAGCCGCTGGCGGGGATCGGCGTGGAGAAAGCCCGCTGTGTTGGAGCCTACGGCAGAACCGGTCAGCACACTGGGGGCTTCCAGACCGGCTGAGCCGCCCAAACCCACGGAAAAGGCGCTGGAAAGCAGATGGGTGAACATTTCACTGCCCGGAATGGAAAATTTACGGCGGTGAAGCATCAATATGAGAGGACTCAGACTTTTGGCATAATGTCTGCCGCCCCACTTGTGCTGAACACAATGAGAGAGAAACAATCCCAGCAGAGGCAGAAAGAAAAAGAGTACCGCTGCAGAGATTTTCAGCCAGGAAGGACCGGAAAAAGATTCGATTTTTCCGCTGAAAGCGGTCAATGTGACTACAAAAAAGTGCATTACCGCCACTCCGAAGGCGGCAAGGATACCTATGAGCAGCGCCATGATAAGGGTACTTGAACGCTCCCCGAAGGTTTTGCGGTACCAGGCGGCGCCGTCAATAAAGAAACGGCGCCATTTGACCCGCAGACGCAATGTTTTTTGTATGTGCACTGGAAAACCTTACCGATCAAGGATCGCCCAGTAACGCCCGGAAGGATTTTTGATGAGCTTTATGGGCAAATCAAAGATGGAACTCAAATTTTCTTCCGTGAGAACATCTTCTCTGTGTCCCCGGCACATGATGTTGCCGGATTTCAGGATCATGCCTTCATCAAAGACTCCCAGAATATCTTCAATGCGCTGAGTGATGAAAATAATGGTCAGATCGGGCAGTTCTGCAGCCATCTTTTCGATCTCTCCCAGAAGGAACTCTCTTCCGGGCATATCCAGATAGACGCTGGGTTCGTCAAGGATCATCAATTCAGGCTTGGTGAGCAAAGCACGCATAATGAGGATCTTGACCTGTTCGCCTGAGGACATGGTGAAGATCTGCTGGTCTGCCAGATGTTCGGCACGGAACCTTTTCATCAGAGCTTTGGCTGTGTCGATCTCGTGCTGCTCAGGTTCTCTGAAAAGCCCCAAAGTACCGTCAAAGCCGCTGATGACCATTTGCAGTCCTGTCCACTCCGTATCTGTGAGCTGCTGCATACAGGGACTGACCCAGGCAATGCGTTTGCGCAGTTCCACCAGATTGGTGGTGCCGAAAAGATTGCCCAATATTTCCACATGGGCGCCGTAGACGGGCCAGGCGTATCCCATGAGCATCTTGACGAGGGTGGTTTTTCCGGCGCCGTTGGCTCCCAGAATGAAGCATCTGCCCCCTTTGGGGACCTGCCAGGTCAAATTATGTAATATTTCTCTGCCGCCCAGATAAACTGAGGCGTTACGGATATCAACTGCCATGGGGTCCATTTTCAGCTCCGGTTGTTTTTATATGCCATCCATTGATCCCGGAGTTCTTTGCCATGGGCAAATTCCTCCTGGAATTTATCAAATTCACCGTTTTCGATCAAACGGCGCAAAGTAAAGTAGCGTTCTTCAAATTCATCCATCGCCTTGAGGACGGCAGCGGCATTTTTTTCGGTGATCTCCCGCCACATGGCAGGAGTACTTGCAGCAATACGGCAGCTGTCCCGGAATCCTGTGGCGCACCCGGCAAAGCGTTTGGACTGTTCCTCAGCTGAGGCGGCATCGAGGATCCCTGAGGTCAATGCGGAAGCAACGATGTGAAGCACATGACTGGTGCGTGCCACCAGTGCGTCGTGGTCATTGGCATCGTTGAGATATTTGGGGTGTCCCCCTGCAGCGGACCAGAGCGTTGAAACCATTTCAACGGCTTCTGGATCAGCTCCTCCGCCGTTGAGGATGAAAATATCTGCATTGTTGTACAACTCAGCAAAAGCAGCTCCCACACCATGTTTTTCGGTTCCCGCCATGGGGTGCGACCCCACGAAACGGATACCTTTGGGGGTGAGGATCTCTTCCGCGGCACGGCAGATCTCTCCTTTGAGAGAGCCCACATCAGTGACCACTGCCCCTTTGGGGAAGGTGTCGGCGAACTCTTTCATAAAGTCGATGGTCGCCTGCACGGGGATCGCCAGTACAGTGATCTGTGATTTCCGGAGCAGCTCTGCGGGTGTGGAACACACCTCGTCTACAGCATCCAGCTCCAGAGCCGCCGAACGGTTATCTTCACGGCGGCCCCAGCCGATGCGGTGAAAGGAGCCTTTGAGCGCCATCCCCAGGGAGCCGCCCAAAAGTCCCAATCCAATGATGCCAACACTCTGCATGGTGAATCTTACCCCAAAGTTGCCAGCAGCTCTTCGGTGCGGATCTTTCTTGCTTCAAGATCGGCAAGCTGAGCACGGGCATTGGCAACCACCTGCTCAGGGGCACTGTTGACGAAACGCTCATTTTTCAGTTTGCCTGCGGTTCCGGCGATCCACTTGTTGATGTCGGCAAGTTCTTTGTTGAGCTTGGCTTTTTCGGCTTCAACATCAATGAGACCGGCAAGGGGCAGACTGATGATACCAGCGGCGCAGAGTTTGGAAGGAGCTGCGCCGTTTTTGGCACTGTCAAAGTTTTCAAGAGTCAACTCGATATCTTCGGCGTTGAGCAAAAGTTTCAGGGAGTCGATCTGTGCTTTGAGACCTTCGAGAGCGGCAGCGTCGGTGGCTTTGATGTGGAATTTCAGCTTGCGGCCGTCGGGGATATTGTAGTTGGAACGCAGGAAACGACCGCCCTTGACCAGTTCAAACTTGTCTTCGGCAAGTTTTGCATCGGCATCAAAAGCGATGTTTTCACATTCGGGGAGCAGCTGATACATGAGAAGCTCATTTTCAGCCAGCAAGCCCATGCGGTGCGCCAGCTCTTCGGTGATGAAGGGCATGAAGGGATGGAGCAGTTTCAGGATGCGGAAGAGAGCCCAGTCCAGAACGGCAAGAGCCCGTTCCTTGTCGGCACCACCGGCACGCATGGGGAGTTTTTCGGCTTCAACGAACCAGTCGCAGAAGTCGCTCCAGACCAGATCGTAGAGGGCATGGGCGGCGGTGTGGAAACGGAATTTTTCCAGTTCGCTGTCAATGAGGGCGGCGGCGGCATCCAGTTTGGCGACCATCCATTTTTCATCTGCTGAAAGATTTTCAGGCAGCTGGGTAACGGCTTTGCTGGGACCCTGCATCTGACGGAAGCGGCAGGCATTCCAGAGTTTGTTGGCAAAGTTGCGTCCGATCTCGCACTTTTCGTTGGAGTAACGGATATCCATACCCACAGGGGCGATGTAGACGATGGAAAAACGCAAGGCATCGGCACCGTATTCGGCGATCACATCCAGCGGGTCGGGGGAGTTGCCGAGAGATTTGGAAAGTTTCCTGCCCTTGTCGTCCCGGATGATACTGGTGAAATAGACATTCCTGAAGGGGATCTTGCCCATGAATTCACAGCCCGCCATGATCATGCGGGCGACCCAGAAGAAGATGATATCGGGACCGGTGACAAGATCGTTGGTGGTGTAAAAGTGGTCCAGTTCAGGAGTCTTTTCAGGCCAGCCCATAATGGAAAAGGGCCAGAGCCAGCTGGAAAACCAGGTGTCGAGCACATCTTCTTCCTGACGCCATTTGCCGGGAGCGGTGGGGGCTTCGAGCCCCACATAGACTTCGTTGGTGTCGTCGTTGTACCAGGCGGGGATACGGTGTCCCCACCAGAGCTGACGGGAAATACACCAGTCCTGAATATTTTCCATCCAGTGAAAGTAGGTTTTGCTCCATCTTTCAGGGTAGAATTTGATTTCGCCGGAGCGGACAGCTTCGATAGCGGGCTTGGCAAGTTCGCCCATCTTGCAGAACCACTGGAAACTTACCAGTGTTTCAATAGGCACATCGCCCCGCTCGGAGTAACCCACAGCATGAACGATATCTTCGATCTTTTCCACCAATCCCTGTTCGGTGAGCATGGCAACGCACTTTTCCCGGGCGGCGAAACGCTCCATACCGGCGAACTCAGGTCCGCAGAGGGCGTTCAAGGTGGCATCGGGGTTCATGATGTTGATGACTTCAAGATTGTTTCTGCGTCCCACTTCAAAGTCGTTGGGGTCGTGGGCAGGAGTGATCTTCACGCAGCCGGTACCCTTGGTGGGGTCAGCGTGGATATCGGCAATGACAGGGATCTTGCGGTCGGTGAGGGGCAGGCAGAGCATCTTGCCGATGAGGTGTTTGTAACGCTCATCATCAGGGTGGACAGCCACGGCGGTATCACCGAACATGGTTTCAGGACGGGTGGTGGCGACCACCACATATTCGTCGCTGTTTTCCACAGGGTAACGGAAATAGTAGAACTTGCCGGGCACATCCTTGTAGATCACCTCTTCGTCAGAGAGGGCGCTCTTGGCAGCGGGACACCAGTTGATCATACGCTGTCCGCGGTAGATGTAGCCCTTGTTGTAAAGCTCCACAAAGACCTTTTTGACGGCGTCAGAGAGACCGGAGTCCATGGTGAAGCGCTCGCGCTCCCAGTCGCAGGAGCATCCCAGAGTGCGGAGCTGTTTGATGATCTTGCCGCCGAACTCCTCTTTCCACTGCCAGACACGCTTGATGAATTCATCGCGTCCCAGTTCATCACGGGTGACATTTTCAGTCTGCTTCAGATATTTGACCACCCGTGCTTCGGTGGCGATACCGGCGTGGTCGGTGCCGGGGAACCAGCAGACCTCAAAGCCTTTCATGCGGGCGCGGCGGCAGAGGATATCCTGCAAAGTATTGTTCAAAACGTGTCCCAGAGTCAGGATCCCCGTAACATTCGGGGGGGGGATCACGATGGAGTAGCCGGGTTTTCCGGAGTTTGCTTCTCCGTGAAAGGCGTTCATCTCTTCCCATTTGGGGAACCAGTACTTTTCCACTTCGGCGGGCTCGTATGCCCGGGGCAATGCTTCAAACTGACTCATAGCTGTTGACCTCAATTATATGTTGTGTTGCATAAAAATCTGTTTAATCTTATAATATAGCACCGTTTATGCTCAAATTCCACAAATCTGCGGCAAAAAAGAGTAAAAATCTGTACAGGACATCTCCTTTGCCGGATCTGCATGGAATTATCTGAAGATCAATTCCCCGAAACACTCAGGATCGTGGAATGTCATGTTTTCCAGATTGGGAGACCAGAGTGAAAGTTCCGGAGAAAATTTGGGGGAGAAATAGTCGGTTCGTCCCACATTGAGAAGCCACCTGTTGCCTTTTTTGGGGGCAGATGCCTTGATGGTGGAGTGGGGCAGGGTCAGGACGCTGTACCAGATATTGCCTTTGCGGTAGCTCCGGGCGTTCCATTTGCCGTTCCAGTCACGGTCAAAGGTGTTGAATTTGGGATCCAGAGGATCGGTGATGAGCCCCCGTGCCGCATCGTAGGTGGATTTGGCGACAGGATTCCAGATAAAGTGGTAATAGACCTCTTTTCTTCCCGCAGGGTCAATGAAGAACTCAAAGCAGTCCTTAGCAGGAGCTGAGCCGTCATGTCCCTGAGGAATGTAGGTGCGTTTGGCGGGAAGTTCCGCCTTGAATGCAACATAGAGATTCTTTTTGTCATACATCACCTTGAACCAGCTGTTCAGTCTGACATTTCCCCCCTGGATGCCCTCCAGACGGGTGAAGGGCACATTTTTCCACGCTCCCTGTTCCACATTGTCGAGTTTTCCGCCTTTGTAGGGAAGGGCGGGGATACGCTTCCTCATGGCTCCGGGAAGCACACGGCTCTTCCGCAGAGCAGGTATGTTCCAGTTGAGAGGGGCACCCATGGGGGCGGCAAGTCTGCCGTTTTCTTTCAGCAGGGCTTTGGTGGCGTTGCCGCGGATGACCATTTCAGGCCAACCATTGATGGTTTTCTTTTTGCCTTTGGCGTCAAAGTAGGAGTCGATCATCCGGTTGCGCTGTTCCACGGCACGGGCGATCTTCTCAAATCCGGCACGGTCGGGGGAAAGACGGTAGGAGTGATAGTGGTGGACGATGGTTGCCAGATTTTTCAGATAATCAAACTCCAGACGCACCAGCTGCAGACGGCGTTTGACCTTGTAGTTGTCAGCATCTCTTTCGGCGGTGCGGAGCAGATTGTCGAGAGCTTCCAGAAATTCAGGGGTGTAGATGAATCCGATCCACGCTCTGGGATTCCGGGGGAGCAGGCGTTTGCCGCTGCTGATGACATCGAGAGCGGCGAAGGCATCGACCCTTTCGTAGAGCATATTGTAGAAGCGGGTCATGGAGTGGGCACTTTTGCCGAAGGCATGTTTATAGAAATCCTGCAGGATCTTCCGGTGATCCTGACAGGGGGCATCCCAGAGTTTTCCGTACATGTAGTAGACAGGACCTTCCAGTCCGAAAGAGGCTCCAAAGCCGCTGCGGTAGACGCCTTTGATCCCGAATTTGTGGAATTTTTTCACCTGTTCCGCCGGGTAGGAGGCTCCCTGTACCGGGGTGAAGCCGGGGAGCTTGTAGCTGCCCCAGTTGTACATGTAGGTGGTGAATCCCTGGGGAACTTTGATTTTCTTCCACGCCTCAAGTTTGGCATCATCGTAGAAACAGATCTCGATCATGGTGTTGGGAGGGAAGGCGTTGAAGGTTTTTGGGGGATTGGCTGTGGGACCATAGCTGATGATCAGCACTTTTTTATCGGGCATCTCTTTGTAGAGTCTTGCTGCGATATTGCGGTGGAGTATCCAGAGCTTTTCGCCGAAATCTTTGACGCCGTAAAGTTTGGCGCACTTTTTACATTCGCAGGCAATAAAACCGTCGGTTTGTGCAAGTTCCACCATGTAGGCGCCTGCTTTGAGCTGTTTCTTTGCCTCAAGGTAGATCAGTTCCTGAACTTTGGGGTTGGAAATACAAAGGTGGTTCCCCGCCGGGGAGCGCTTGCTGCCTCTGAGAATGAAATACTCAGGGTGGCTCTTGCCGTACTTTTTGGCAGGGACGGCGCTGTAGTAGCTGTGTCCGCCATAGAGACGGATCCCCGGATGACCGAAATCGTTGTTGGACATGTCATAGATCAGCTCGTGGTGACGGCTGGTGCCGAGGATGAGAAGAGGCTTGACACGCATAGAAAAATTTTCAGGAAAGTAAATGCCGGCGCTTTTCGGGGTGGTGCGCCCGGTTTCACCGGGATAAAGGATCCTTGTACCCAGAATTGATTCCATGAAGCCCACCACGCCTTTGGCTGTGCCGGAGTAGTAACGGATATAATTTTTCCCCGCGATCCCGGAGTTTCCGTCCTTACCCAGAATAAATATGGAGCCGTTGCGGAGAGCGATCTGGTATTCGGCAGGCGCAAAATCTTTGGCGCAGAATCCAGCTTTCTTTGTCGTTTCGCAGTTCCCCAGATAGATGCCCTTGATGATGTTGGAACACTCTTTTCTTGAACAGCACTGTTTTTCCATCACAATGGGGAGCTTCGCCCCGGTGCCTTCACGGAATGCGCTTTGAAGTGCCGTTGCCGCTTCACGCAGTATCTTGAGGACAGTTGGGTCCCCCTTGGCAGGAATGACGATGGAGTAAGAGCTTTTGCCGTGGCTGACAAGAGTAACTGTTGTCTCTTTTGCCTTTTGAGGCGCAGGAGCAGCGGCACATCCCCAGAGCAGAGCAAGGGAACAACAACAGAAGAGAAGGTAAAAACGTTTCATAATGATTTTACTCCAGAATTAAGGTGCCAACACGGTCATAGGGATTCTGCCAGGTGCGCTGGAAGGGATTGTATTCCCAAATGGCGCGGACTTCATCTTTTCCGTACTGGGCGTATACATTGAAATCAAATTTCATCCCTTTGGCGGGGGTGATGCCGAGGTCACTCCAGGGGATGTTCATGGTGAGGGATGTGGGGGAAAGCTGCTTTGTGCGGGCTTTGGTTCCGGGGATACGGGGACCTGAGTAGTCGTCCCCGGGGGCATTGTTGACGCCGCAGACCGCTTTGCGCAAGTGGACATGACAGTACCCTTTATTGCCCTGGAATCTGAGCCGTTTCCCATTGGTGCCGATAAAGATACGCATGAAGATGGGATATTTCTGCATTGCGGCGGTGGGGAATCCTTTGGGGCACTCCACTTTGACGGTGAGTTTCTCTTTATCCCATGAGGCGCTGGCGAAAATGGGATGAGTCCAGAGGTGAGGATTTTCGTTGAATCTTGGCATGGAGCCGATAAGCTGCTGGGGAGCTCCGCCGGTGCGCATGACTCTGCCGCAGGCGGCGACACCGCTTTTCTTCAAAGGCTCCACATTGCCTGTGAAGGGGAATACCAGATACCCTCTGAGTCTGCCGTTGGCGGTGATGTACTCCTTGTTCATACCGGCGAAAGAGAACATTTCACCCACCCTTTTTGCCGTGCCGTTTTTCTCTTTGGGAATGGCGTCGATGAATTTGTTGCGGGCGGCAGAGGCGGCAACGAGAGCTTTGAAATTTTCGCCTGTGGTATTGCGCCGCAGAGCCTCGCGGGCATTGAGGACTGCCATGGTCAGTTGGAAATATTCAAAGTCACGCTTCATTACAGGCAGGAAAAATTTCATAGCTTCCGTTTTGGGGAACTTCTTTTCGGCGGCTTTAAGGAGAGAGGCAAGCTCTTTCATCACCTGAGGCGTCCACCTGTTCAGCAGCAGCTGGACCTGTACGGAGTTTTTGATTCTTTTGCCCTCAAGGAGCAGCGGATCATTGAAATCGCCGTGTTTTCTCAAGTCATATTTTTCCATGCGGCTGTTCATGAGCAAAAAGAGCTTTTCCATTTCAGAAGCTGCGGGACCGTAAAGGCGTTTGCAGAAATCTTTGAGCAGGGCATGAGGATCCTGTCCGGGGTCCCGGAGCATACTGTTCCAGACATAGTAAAAGGGGGCTTCAAATCCGAACATATCTCCCCAGCCGCTGCGGTAGATGCCGAAGATCTTATCCCTGTGGATATTTTTAGCATGGGCAGCAATGAAGGAAAGAGGACGCTTGGGGGTAAGTCCCATGTCGTTGTAACTGCCGAAGGTGTAGTCGTAACAGACATAGTAACGGGGGACTTGGTATTTGCGCCACACTTTGAGAGAGTCAAAGGTCCACGGAGCAAGTTCGATGCAGACATTGGGCGGGAATTTTGTAAATGTTTTCGGCGGGTTCCGGGTGGGACCGTAGGCGATGATGCAAACGGTCTGGTTGGGGAACTCTTTATAAAGCTCCTGAGCGATGTTGCGGTGGAGGATCCAGAGCTTTTCTCCGAAATCTTTGACACCGTACAGTTTGGCGCATTTGTCACATTCGCAGGGACGGAATCCGTCACTCTGGGAAAGCTGCACCATGGGATAGCCCTGACGGAGATTTTCTGCCACATTCTCTTTGATGAGTTTCTGGACCTCAGGATTGGAAATACACAGATGATTGTATCTGTTGTCGGAGCGTTTTCCTTTGAGAAGTGCGAAGTACTCAGGATGTTGTTTAAAATATTTCTTCACCGGAACTGCCGCCACATAGCTGTGTCCGCCGTACTGACGGTACCAGGGAGCACGGAAGTGACCGTTGAACATATCGTAAAAAAGTCCGTGGTGGCGCCCGATGTTGAAAGAGAGTGCCGGGACTTTGGCAAAACGGTACTTTTCAGGGATAGTTATTTTCCCCTTTTTGAGAACCGAAAGTCCTTCATATTTTTTGCCGGGATAAAGCATTTCAGCGCCGCAGAATTGACGCAGGAACTCCGCTGCAGCAATGTAATTGCCCTGTTCTTTGGCGTAAATGGAATTGCTTTTGCCGTAACGGGTATTGCTGCCGTAGAGGAAGATATTTTTGTTTCTTGCTTCAATGCGGTGTTCAGCGATTTTCAAAGCGGGCTTTGCTCCGAGAGCTTTTACATCACCCAGAAAAATGGCAGGTGTACCTTTATGAGCGGGTTCCCTGATGATGGGCAACTTTGCTCCTGTTGAGCGGAAAATCCCTTCAGAAAGCAGATCCGCACTCTGGATGGTCCAGATGTCGGCGCCTGCCGGAATAACGATTGAATATGCCGATTTTCCTTTTTCGGCGATAACCAGATCTGCCGCTGAAACCATTGCCGCCAGAAAGAGCAGCAGTACAATAATATGTTTTTTCATAGATCACCTTGCGTTGATATGTGGAATTTCTTACCAGTCATCGTGATAATTGCCTGTTTCAAAGACCCGCCAGAAGCTGGAGGTCCAGGCGGCAGAGTTCACCTCCTGATCGGGGATGCGGGCACGCTTGACATGCTCAACATGCCAGTCAAGAAAGAGCACCGTGGAGTTGTCGTTATGGGGGTATTCAGCACAATAGGTCTTGCTTGAGGCTGTGAAAGGATTGTGTGAGTAGTTGACCACATTGCCTGTTACATTTTTTGCAACATATTTTTCCATCAGCACACAGTTGCGCGATGGACGGCGGGCACGGTGGATGGGGGAGGGACGATCCCGCTCAGAAGAGTCTCCCCAGTTGTGGTAGGTGTTGATCGCCACACCGGCGATGGAATTGCCTGAGGTAGTGAAATCAGCCTGAACATCCCGTGAAGGGCAGGCAAGTTTGCTGCGTATCAAACGCCCCTGAGCGTTGTACCATCCGCCGAGATTGGGACCGTCGTCATTGGCAGCGCCGATGTATGAGGCAATAAGACTCCGGTTGGGGCGTGCAGAGAACCAGCTGCGGTTTCCTGCCTGAGATGTCCCTTTGATCTTACCGTTGGCAAGGGGGATGATACTGTTCCAGTAGGGAGGGATGATGCCTTTGAACTCTTCGGTGTAGAACATGAATCCCTGACCGAGAGTCTTAAAGTTGTTCAGACAGGTGGTTCCTCTGGCGCTTTCCCGTGCCTTCTGCAGAGCGGGCAGCAGCATGGCAGCAAGAATGGCAATGATGGCTATGACAACAAGCAGTTCGATGAGAGTGAATGAATTGTTCTTTTTTAGAAAATGTTTCATTTTTTTCAAGACCTTTTCTGCATTTTGTTTTCTTTTGGTTATGAACAATGTAGAATAATCAATCTTCCTGTAACGCCCGGCGGATCGCTGCGCAGTGGCGGGTAGTGATAAGGGCGTCATCACCTGAACAGATGCCTTCAAGCTTCCCTTTTTTTACGGAGTTGATGAAATTGGCAACTTCCACATAGTAGGGGGAAATCTCTTCAAGTTGGACGCTTTTGACCTCTTTCCCGGAACATTCAGAAACTTTGTGCCATTCGCCGCTGTAGAGGCTGCCATTTTCAAAGAAAGCCTGAAAACTCCGGTGGAAGGGGTAGGAGACGGGAGGAATGAAAGCGGATTCGACGACCACATCAAATCCTTTGTACTGCAGATCCACTGAGAGCCAGTCCCCTTTGAACTCTTTTCTGCCCCGGCGGCGGGGAAGAACAGCTTCAGGTTCTCCAAGGGTGTGGGTGACGAAATCAAGGTCGTGGGAAAGGAGGTCAAAGAGCGTACCGCCTGAGTGACGGATCGTTTCAGGATCCAGCCAGCTGCCCCAGCCGGGAATACCCGCAAAGCGGCGCATTTCCAGAAAATGCACCTTGCCCAGTCTTTCTGAACGGAGCGCTTCTGCCAGATGAAGATACTCCGGCATACAGCGCACCACATAGCCTACTGCCAGAAGTCTGTCATTTTCCCGGGCGGCATCGATCATTTTTTCAGCCTCTGCAACTGTGGTTGCAAAGGGTTTTTCCACCATCACATGTGCTCCTTTTTCAAGAGCCTTGACCACGGCTGAACAGTGGAATTTGGTGGGGAGCGAAATGATAACGGCATCGGGGACACCGGCTTGAGCGATGAATTCCTCCCAGGAACGGAACCAGGGAAGTTTTGCAGCGGCTTCAGGAGTGAGGACGACTGTATCGTTATTGCCTTTGATGGTTTTCAGCTGTTCAACAGGATCGTTCAGGTCGATGATGCCTGTGATTGTGATACCGGGAAGTTGAAGAAGGGTACCGGTATGGGTTTGCCCCATGAATCCGAACCCGGCGACTGCAACTTTGATGCTCATATTCTGGCTCCTTAACACTAAAGACAATAACAGCGGAAATACACATCAGAGATAAACAGAAATCTTTTTCCGCCTGTATGTGAAATCTGACAATACTACAGTATTTAATGTAATGTCTCAGAGGGAATATTTCAAGTCTTAAAAGTGAATTTTCTGGCTCTTTTGCGCCTGATCTGTCAGGGCACAAAGTTCATGGAGGTAACTTGCCAAATGCTCTTTTTCCCGGCGATTGCTGATACAGTTGAGTTCAAGGAGTTTTCCTACGGGGGAAATGGTGATGTTTTCTTCCGGAAGGGAACATGGGAGCTTGAGCAGAGGTCCCCGGGGAGTGCTGATCCATTGGGCGCCGCAGCTGAGGCGGAGCGTCTCCCCGATAAAACTGCTGAAGAGTATGATGTCGAATCCGTAAAAATATTCTCCGGGGCAAAAGAGTTGTTTTGAAGGGCGTCTCTTTTGACCGTTGCCGCAGAGAAGATATCCTTTCAGGCGGTATCTGCCTTCGGGGAAGAATTTCAGCAGATCCGGAATGCTGGTTCTTAAATTTTCTTTGTGCAGATCCAGCTGCAGTTCTTCCTTGAAGAAGTTTTCCCAGAGGAGAGTATAGCGTTCTATTTCTCCGGGTGTCATTTGTTTCCAGCGTTTCGATATTATTTCCGGGGCGCGCCACACTCTGAAAAGAGCGGAGCCGAACCACAATGCTGCGGCAAGAAAGAGTGTACCTGCAGTAAGAAAGAAGATTTGTTCCATGTTGAAGGTCCTTTTTTTTAAGGGGCTTGCTTTGGGGAAAGGGGGGGGATGTATAAAAGTGCGGCCGGTCATGGATCCCTGACCGGCCGGCTTTTTTGCAGCACTACAGTTTTACATTTCCGTCCATACTCAGAATGTTTTACCTGGCTGCAAGTATAAATTAACACGCTTTTATGTGTTTTTCAAGTTTAAAAATGAAAATAGTTTTAATGTTTTGTTTAATTTATTTTGAAAATATTTTTACTGTATGTGTAATCCATTTATTATCAATATGTTGTGAATGTGATTGATGGTTTAAGGCGTTACTTGAATTTTTCATTGCAAGAAAAATTTTCCGGAATGAATGAGTTGATTATGTGGGTGATGATCCTGACCACAGAAATCATGCCCTCTACATCGGCGTACTCTGTTTCGCCATGGGCGGCGTAACCGCCGTAACCCAGATTGGGGCAGGGGAGCCCCATGAAACTGAGCCGTGCTCCATCGGTGCCGCCCCTGATGGGAGAGACGACAGGGGACAAGCCCGCAGCTGTAATGGCTTCCTTTGCCTTTTCAATGAGGAAAGGATATTTTTCAATGATCTCTGCCATGTTGCGGTAACTTTCTTTCAAGGTGACTGCCACGGTGTTGCTGCCGTATTTTTTATTCAGGTACTCAGCGATCGCGAGGATCGTTTCCTTGCGCTTTTCAAAGAGGAGCGCATCGTGGTCCCGCAGGATATAGTGCATCTTTGCTGTGCTGACATTGCCGCTGCAGGAACAAAGGTGGTAGAATCCCTCCCGGTTTTCTGTGTGTGAAGGCACCTCCCACGCAGGCAGCATGGCGTCAAACTCCATAGCGACTTTGAGGGCGTTGATCATGACATTTTTTGAAGAGCCGGGATGAGTGGAGACGCCGGTGAAAAGAATATCGGCTCCGGCGGCGTTGAAATTTTCCCCCTCAATGAGTTCTGCCGCTCCGCCGTCAACGGTGTAGGCGTAATCAGCGCCGAAAAAGGGCACATCAAAGAAATCTGCGCCTTCGCCGATCTCTTCGTCAGGAGTAAAACAGAATGACAAAGGTCCGTGGGGCAGATTCTTTTCAAGGATCTCTTCTGCCGCTGTGACGATAATGGCGATACCGGCTTTGTCATCTGCTCCCAGAAGTGTGGTTCCGTCGGTGGTGATGATGGTGTGCCCTTTCAGGTGGGGGCGGGGAGTGACCACTTTGCCGCTGGTGCCCAGAAAGATGGGGGAACCCTCCCAGTTTTTTATGATCTGAGGCTTGATATTGGCGCCGGAGGCGGCATCGGATGTGTCAAGATGGGCGATGAATCCCAAAGCAGGAAGCGTTTCACAGCCGGGGGTTGCCGGGAGTTTTGCGTAAAGGTAGCATTTGTCAGTGAGGGTGACATCCCTGATACCGAGAGCGAGGAGTTCGGCTTTCAGGTGTTCCGCCAGACGGAACTGTTTTTCTGTGGAGGGGTGGGTCCCGGAGTTGTCGTCTGATTGAGTGTCAAAGGCGACATATTCCAGAAAACGGGTCATGATCTCTTTCATAAAAAATACCTGATACGTTTAGGGGTTAAGGTTTATACTTTACCGGCGCCATGCCGAATTTCTTTTTGAACAGTCTGGAAAAGTGGGCGGCATCCTCAAAACCGCACTGCCGCGCCGCTTCTTTGACATTGCATCCGGTACTGAGCAGAGCGGTGCTGCGCTCCAGACGCTTGCTGATGAGAAAGGCGTGGGGGGAGCTGTTGAAGTGCTTTTTGAAAAGCCGCAGCAGTGTGGAGTGTGAAATGCCTGCTGCCTGAAGAAGTTCTTCCATATCTGAGATGATGAACTTTTTCTTTTCGAGGAATTTCATGATTTTTTCCAATTCTTCCGGAAGAGCCGGTGCTTTCTGCTGACGGAGCAATTCAAGCCACAGCCCATATCCTTTTTCAGAAAGGAGGAATTCGCCCCCCGGACTCTTTTGTTTGATCAGCTTCCCGATCTGCCGCATTTTTTTCTCTATGACGGAATGATTTTTCAACACTACTTTGCCGCTTGAGTGAAATCCGGGGGCGTTTGAAAACATCTCTTTGCCCCATCCCGAAAGGAGCACGACAAGTTTGTGGGTAGGTTTTTCGTCCGCATTGATCATGCGGTGGGAGCTCCCCGGCATCTGGAGCATGACTTCTCCCGGGCCGACGATAACCGACTGATTGTCCTCTGTGTATTCTATCCTGCCTTCAAGGACCAGTGTTATCGCAAGGTTGGGGATATTGAAATGGCGGAACCACTGCTGGTCGCAACGGCGGTTTTCAATGTAATAGTATGGCCAAAGCGGCAGAAGCACATCGTTGGGGGCAGGCCAGTAAAAGATCTGATTCAGCAGTTCATTGGGGGTATCTCCCCCCCACAGGTCGTAACTTTCCGGGGAGTGTTCACTGCGCCAGAGCCCATCAGAATGGGTGATCCGGGAGTGATCTCTGACGGATTTATCCAAGTTTGAGATGATTTTTTTCATATTCCTCTTCTTGCAAAAGTTATTTTTTTATGTTATAATATAGATGTGCCGTCACTGTTTGTCAATAAAAAGAAGGAGTGGAATCATGAAAAAATTTTTTACATTGATCGAACTGCTTGTTGTTATCGCCATCATCGCCATTCTTGCCGCCATGCTGCTTCCCGCTTTGCAGCAGGCACGGGAACGGGGCAAGAGTACCACCTGTATCAACAATCTCAAGACTATCGGTACCGCCCTTATGATGTATACGGGCGATTACAAGGGATTTTTCCCCGCCCCCTATATGAAAATTGCCTGGCGCAACGGCATGTATCCTTACACGGGAGTCGATCCCCAAAAAATCGAAACATGGAAAAAGCAGTCCATGAAGGATTCCGGCGTCTACTACTGCCCTTCAGATACCTGGTTCGGGCCTCAGAATGTCGCCTGTTACAGTTACGGTTACAACACCTATCTTTCAAGTTTCAACTTCGATGGCGGATACAGCCCCCAGGCACAGCCGACAGCTTATGCCTTGAAGATAGATCATGTTTCCACTCCTTCCCAAAAAATCTACATTGCTGACCACTACAATACGGCGCTTTTCAACACCATTCTCGATCAGAACTGCTGGCCTTTCTGGAAGACCTCTGTTCCCGTTGGCAACGGCATCAACAAAGGAGCCTGGTTCCGTCACTCCAACCGGGGGAACTTCCTCAAGGTCGATGGGCATGTAAGTACCCATGATGTGCAGTATTGTCTTAATACACTCAACAGGTATTTTCACGGGAAATACAACAACGTAAACAAATTGTAATGATAAAAACTGAAGGAGGATCTTATGGAGAAAAAAATTTTATGCTGTTGTGCCGCCTTGTTTTGTGCGGTTGTCTGCGGAGCCGTTCCCTCTGTTGAAATCAAGGACAATGAGATCATACTGCGCAATGCCGGGGCGGAGTACACATTTCAGAAGGGGCAGTTTTACCATCTGACAGGCTCCAAATACAAGGGACGGTCTTTCTGGGTCAAAGGTTTCGGACTTACCTACAATCTCCCCGGAGACAAATGGTATTGGGAAAACAAGCCTTATGAATTTTACAAGATGGCTCCCCGTACCCATAAGATCATCAGAAAAGGCAACGCATTGACTCTTGCCACCCGGGGGGAGGGGAAGAATATGTCTCTGATCCGCAATTTTACTTTGCGGGGGGACTCTCCTGCTTTGGAGGTGCAGATCCGTCTTGAGGTGCGGAACAAAAATACCATCAACTGGCTCAACCTTTTTTCCACCAGTTTCCCTGTGACTAACGAGTTCTGGACTCTTGTCTCCAGAGTCAGAGAGGGCAAGGTCGTGACCCGTATGGAAAAAATCGCCCATCCCTTCCTGGATCCTGTCACTCAAAAGTTCAAAGTTGACGGAAATTACCGCTGGCAGCAGATCACCGGGGAAGTTTTTGCCTGCTCCTACGACCCCAAAACAGATGTGGGCGCTGCTATGATGCAGATGGCGGAGCGCTCCCGTCTGCCCCTGCGCATCGGCATGGCGAATGAAAAATCCAAAAGCGTTTTTTGCAACGTTTCCCCTTATTTTTTCAGCGGTACAGAAAAGAACAACTTTCTGGATGCCTGGTTCAAAGTCCTTCCCTTTACCGGTTCTCCTGAAGAGCTGAATAAAAAAGTCATTCCCGAATTTGTTGCCAAACTGCAGAAAGTTTACGCTTCCCCCCGGAGCTTTGAGACGGGGGTACTGCTCAAAAAAGCAAAAGATCTTTCCATCTGGTATGATTTGAGCAGTCAGAAGGTTTATCCCTCTGCCCCGGCTCCCTCAAAGAAAGGGCGCTGTGTGGAGCTCTTTGCCGCCAAAGGGGAAGGTGAAGGCTTCAATCTGGCGCTCCGCAGCAATACAGGTATGGAAATCAGCTGGCAGCTGCCTGCCATGCCTTTCAAGGTGGAGGCTTTCCCTGTGCAGCTGACCAAAAGAGATTTTTTCAGGGGGATCATCGGGGAGCATCCTGATGTTTTGCTTGAAGAAAAAACTCTTTCTCTTGCCCCCCGTAAGAGTGGGGCTCTTTATGTGAAATTTACCGTCCCCGCCGACGCAAAACCCGGAGTCTACAAAGGAGATATCAAACTTTTCAGCGGTAAAAAACTTCTGGCAGTTGTGCCTGTGAACTTGACCGTCCGGGATTTTTCCATTGCTGAACGCACTCTCACCGCCGCCCACGATTTCTGGTGGCGTCCATACGGATTCAGCCCCAAACCCAAATATAATGAAGAATTTGCAAAAATCGAAAAAATGGTCATCGACGCCCGGGGCGGCGGCAGATGGCTGGCTGGCGTTAAAGTTGCCTTTGATAAAGAGGGCAATCTGGTCGGGGCGGATTACGCCGCTTTTGATAAATCGGTCAAACTTTATACCGAAATCTACAAGCAGCCTCTCATCATTGCCCGCTGTTTCATGCTGGGATACGGACACAAACTGCGCAAGAATCTTTTCGGTGAAGCTAAAGAAATCCTGACTCCTCTCTGGAAAAAGAAGATGCTCAACTTTGCCAGAGATTTCCGTGCCCACCTGAAAAAGCTCAATGTCAGTCACAGAGTCATTATGGATCTCTTTGATGAACCCTATGAAGACAGTTACCCTGTGATCATCGAAACCATCAAACTTCTGCGCACCGTGGCTCCCGAATGGCGCTTTACTTACGCCGGAAACTTTCATCCTGAATTGAATGGATATATTGACTTCTGGAACACCGGATGTTCCATTTCCCAACGGGAAGCGCAGATGGTCAAAGCCAAAGGAGGGGAGTACTCCTTTTACAATCCCCCCGTCTACAAAGACAACGGCGAACTGGTGAAGGTCAGAGGCTATTACAACTACCTTTGGCGTGAAAAGGTGCGCTATGTCTACCAGTGGGTCATCAACTGCTGGTCAGAGTGCGGCAACCGGGGATGGGATTCTTTCCGCAACGCCTCATGGGTGGTCCCTTCTCCCAAAGGCCCTTTGAGCACTTTGCGTATGGAAAATACCCGTGAAGGCATCGAGGACTACGAGTATTACACCAAATTGGAGCGGGAATGTGCCCGTCTTGCAAAGAAAGCCCCCAAACTTGCGGCGCAGGGCAGAGCTTTGCTCAAAAAAGCGGCTGCGCTGACAGGACGCTCCCCCAAAGATGAACTCCATATCATCATCAGCAACGATCCTGCTGCTTATGAAATGCTCCACCGTCAGACCGGGGAGCTCCTTGAAAAGATGAACAGGATCAAGTAACTCCCTGATTTGAACAGAGCATCAGATAAAAAAATCCCCTTCATTTGTGGAAAATTTTCCATGAGGAAGGGGATTTTTTGAAGAGAGTTATTCTTTTGAAGCTTCTTCCGCCAGCCGGGGAAGGAGTTTCAAACATTTCTTCGGGCACGTTTCCACACATGTACCGCAGAGGATGCAGCGGAACTGTTCAAAGTTCCACTCCTTGGGCTGCCGGGTCACTTTCAGAGCATTGGAAGGGCATTTTTTGGCACACATGCCGCAGAAGATGCACTTATCTTCCTCTATGACCAGTTTACCTCTTTCGCCGGGAAAAGGTTCACGCTTGAAGGCAGGATAGTTCCGGGTCACGGGACCCTTGACCAGATTTCCGAGAATATCTTTGAATATGGCAAATAAACGCATTTTAACGCTCCGTACAACTGATACAGGGATCAATGGAAAGAATGATGACAGCCACATCGGGCAGATTGCAGCCCACCAGCATGGAAAGCAAAGGCGCGATGTTGGCAAAGGTTGGAGTGCGGATCCGCAGACGGTCAAGTTTATCGGTACCGTTTCCACGGAGATAGTAAAGCACTTCGCCCCGGGGCTGTTCCACCCGGACGGCAGCTTCGCCTGCGGGATTGCCCTTGAAAGGGGTTTTCAGCTCCCCTTCAGGGAGTTTGGCAAGAGCTGCGCGGACCAGTTCCATGGACTGATAAAGTTCACGCACCCGCACCATGGAACGGGCGTAGCAGTCTCCATCCTTTTCCACTACCGGCTCAAAGCCCAGTTCTTTGTAGGCGGCATAACCGGTCATGCGGTGATCTTTGGCAACGCCGCTGCCCCGCAGTGAGGGACCGACGGCGCCCAGTTCGTAAGCCTTTTTGCCGTCGATGACGCCAACGCCCACCAGACGCTCTTTGACGCTGTAGTCCCCCATGAGGACTTCGGAGGAGCGTTTGAACATCTTTTCAAAGTTGTTGAGTTTTTCCAGCACGAATTTGGCTTGCTCAGGAGAAATGTCTTTCCGGACGCCGCCGATACAGCAAGTACCCAGCATGACCCGGGCACCGGTGGTGCATTCCATGGCATCCATGATCTCTTCCCGGATCTTCCAGATGGTGTAAAAGAGATTTTCAAAGCCGAAAGCATCCGCCAGAAGTCCCAGAGCCAGCAGGTGGCTGTGCATACGGTGGAGCTCCGCCCAAACGGTGCGCAAGTAACGGGCTCTGTCAGGAACTTCGATACCCATAAGCTCTTCAATGCCCATGCTGTAAGCCATGGAGTGCATGAAACTGCAGATACCGCAGACCCGCTCAATGAGGAATGTATCCTGCACAAAGTCCTTCTGTTCGGCAAGTTTTTCAAGTCCCCGGTGGACATATCCCACCACAGGGAGTGCGGAAACGACCTTTTCGTCGTTGAGTTCCAGCCGCAGCTGCAGGGGTTCAGGGAGCACCGGGTGCTGAGGACCGAATGGAACAAGCATACTCATTTGTCACCTCCGTTGTTTGCAGCTGCCGCAGGGGCGCTCAGGTTTCCTTTGCCGTCAGAGGCGACGGCGGTGACGCCCACACCGGGGACCCGGCAGAAGGGCTGCGCCGGAGCATCTTCAGCGAGAAGGAAATGTTTTTCATAATCAATGGCGAGACCCTTTACGGTAATTCCGAAAAGATCCTGTATCTCATTTTCCACCACCACTGCGGCAAAGCAGATCCCTGAGATACTGGGGAGCTCACTTCCTTTTTTCAGACAGAGCTGATAGTTCACAAGCTGGTACTCCAGATCAAAGTGGTAAAAGATGTCGAATTCTTCACCTTTATCCACCACGGTCATGGTGACGAAACGGTATCCCTGAAGGAGCAGAGAACCGATTTTTTCAAGCTGATTTTCCAAAGTCAGCACTTCGTTGATTTGCATCATGGCAACTTTATCTCCGGGATTAATTTTCTTTTGCAGCAGCTTTTTTTGCTTCGGCGGCAGCCTTGGCGGCGGCGATTTTTGCCGCCATTTCAGGCGTGACAGGGGGAGCTTCAGGACCCTTGACTGTTTTAACAGGGAGCAGCGGGGGATCCACTGCTTCACCTTTGCGCTTCTTTTCAAGGATACCTACTGCCTCAATGATACCATCCATCATAGCTTCGGGACGGGGAGGACATCCCGGCACATGGACATCCACCGGGATCACAGAACCGACGCCTCCCACCACATTGTAGCAGTCGGCGAAAATGCCGCCTGTTGCGGGACAGACACCCATGGCGACCACCACTTTGGGGTCAGGCATCTGATCGTAAACATTTTTCAGGACATGGCGGTTGCGCAGATTCACAGACCCCGTCACGACCAGCACATCAGCATGTTTGGGGTTGCCCACATGGAGCACGCCAAAGCGCTCCACATCGTAGGTCGGCGTCAGACAGGCGAGAAATTCAATGTCACAGCCGTTGCAGCTGTTGCAGTTGAAATGGACCACCCAGGGGGATTTGGATATTGCTTTGCTCATTACTTCACCCATAACCAGATAAGATTAGCCAGCGCCATTGAAAGAGGCACGGTCCACATGAAACGCAGCATCCAGTGGGGAGTCAGCCGCGCAAACGAATTGTCAAGGATGGTCATAAAGGTCATTCCGGCGGATGCCAGAAGAAATCCAACAATGATGTTGGTGTGCCAGAATGCCATCATGAGTCCAAAGAAAAAGGCGATCTCATAAAAGTGTGCGATCTCAATGATCCCCAGGAAGGGACCGGAGTATTCAAGAGTCACGCCCTTGACGATCTCCTGATGGGCATGGTGAGAACTTGCCAGATCAAAGGGGGATTTCTCAAATTCGATCGCCACTGCACAGAGGAAGGCGAGGAAGAGAAGAGGCATGGAAGGCAGCAGCGGCTGCCCTTTGGCAAAAAGATCACTGCCGAGAAATGATCCGTCACGCAGATAAAGTGCCACGATCATCAGCAGAAAGATGGGTTCCACACCCAGCATCTGCATGATCTTGCGTTGGCTGCCGATCCAGCTGTAGGGGGAGCGGACACTCATGCCTCCCAGAACCAGACAGATCACAGAGAAGGCTTGCACAAAAAGCACCATCAGCAGATCCCTGCCTTGAGCCAGCAGCAGCAGCGCAGCCATCATAAAGATCAGGTGCAGTGTGGCGTAGATCAACTGAGGACGGTGCAGTACCATGGGACTTTTGCAGAAAAGTTTGGCGATGTCGTAAAAAGGCTGGAGCAGCGGGGGCCCCATTCTGCCCTGCATACGGGCGGTGAGTTTGCGGTCGATACCGGTGAGCAATGCTCCGGCGACGGGCGCGGCAATGAGCACCAGCAGGGCGTAGAGCCACGGGGTGTGCAGACAGTATGATCCGATTTTATCAAGAAGTTCCATTGGTCTTTTTCTCCTTATCTTACGGTTTTGCTCAGCGTGTTGCCGATCAGGACAAGGATGATCAGCCAGGCGCTCCAGTTCAGGCAGCCTGTCACCAGCTTTTCATTGATGATACCGCGGAAATAGTAGCTCGTCACATGGGAGTGTTCGATCCTGCCGCCGATACTGTGGAAGTCGTATGAACGGATGTCATTGTCTTCCTCCACCTGCTGAGCGGTCACATTTTCGCCGCACAGAAAGGGCATCCGGACCCACTCCTTTTTGAAGGTGCGCCAGCAGAGAAGATAGTGGAGCACTCCCCCCACTGCCACAGCCCCGAAGATGATGAGCGCCGGGAAGGTCGCCGCCTGATTGAGCAGTACGCCTTTACCGAAGACCGCTTCAGCCATGGGCACATAGACTTTGTTCAAGATAAGCATGGTGGTGAGACCGGTTCCCAGCACCATGAGAGCCAGAAGTCCCAAAGCAAGTTTCATGGAGCGTGACATATCTTCCTTCTGCATGACAGGATGGTATCCTGTGTGCTGGATCCTGCCGATCCACTTTGCCCAGAAGAAGACCGTCAGGGCGCTTCCCAGCACCATGAAAAGGAGCAGGAAGGGGGAGCGGATGGTGGCTTCAATGGCGAGCCACTTGCTCAAAAGCATTCCAAAAGGCGGCAGCAGCATGGAAAGCATACCGATGAGGATCATCAAAGAGGTAAAGGGCATCTTGAACATGAGTCCGTCCATGTCTTCAATATCTCTTGAACCGATCTGCTGCTCAATTCTGCCGACGCAGAGGAAGAGCAGTCCTTTGGAAATGGCGTGGAAACTGATAATGGCAAGCCCAGCCGCGTAGGCAAGGGGAGAATTGATCCCCGCACAGGCAACCACCAGCCCCAGATTGGATATGGTGGAGTAAGCAAGGACCCGTTTGCCGTTGCTCTGGGTACAGGCAAGAAGGGCACCTCCCAAAAAGGTGATAGCTCCGGCAAAGGCGACGACCATGGTCACCCGGACATCATCCTGAAAATTGGGTGTGATACGCATGACCAGATAGACACCCGCCTTGACCATGGTGGCGGCGTGGAGCATGGCAGAGACCGGAGTGGGGGCAACCATGGCTCCCAGAAGCCAGCTCTGGAAGGGGAAGAGTGCCGACTTGGTAAAAGCGGCAATGCACAGAAGCACAGCGGCAGGGAGTGCCGCATACTGCTTGTTGAAAAGTTCGTCGAAAGTTTCGCCCCCGGTCTGACACTTGAGAACCAATATTCCCAGCACCAGAAGGACGCCGCCGAAACTGTTGATCAGAAGGGCTCTGACAGCATTCCGGGAACGGGCTTCACCGCCGTCCTGACCGATAAGGGCATAACTGCACAAAGTGGTGCCTTCCCAGAAGAAACTGAAAAAGGAGAGATGGTTTGTCACAACAAGACCGATCATCAATCCCAGAAAGCTGAGGAAAAAGAAGTAGAATCTCTGTAATGATCCAGCTCCCTCCGGAGCGTGCTCTTTGTGGCGTTTCATATACCCCACAGAGAAAAGCAGTATGGCAGCACCTACGCAGCAGCTGACCAGCAGCATGATCCGTGCCAGATTGTCGATCCTGAAAAGAGTAAAAGAAGCCGTGTGGTCGGTGTGGATAAAGAATCCCCCGGCAACACCTGCCAGCTGCAGCAATGTCAGAATGAAGATCCAGGCGTTGCGTATTTTCAAGGAAACGATAAGCAGCACGGCGATGATAGCCACTTCAAGAACGCTTCCGGCGTGTGCCATCCACCCGGGGACGGTCATACTCCAGACACCTCCGGGGAAGAGAGTTGAAAGACAGACGGCAGCAATGCCGCCTGCGGCGATGGGCAGCGCCAGAAGCAGGACCAGGGCATTGCGTACCCGGTCATTGGGAATGATCCCGGCAAGAACTCCGCCTGCCAGGGGGAGCAGGATCAGTGCCGGGACGAGCCAAGTTATCCAGTTCATAAAAATGTATCCTCCGAAATTTATGATAAATACAACAAATTATTTGAGGCAATTTCAAAACTCCTCAAAATTGTCAAAGCGCCCTCGCTTCGATCTGATAAAGGGAGCGTTTTCGGCTGTTACCTTGCAGGTAGCAGCCTCAAACTACCCTTTACAGCTCTTTGCGAATGACATCTTTGCCAT
>JAZODE010000031.1:0-16662 GCA_045596885.1 Victivallaceae bacterium | reverse complement strand
TTCAAAAAATGGCAAAGATGCCATTCGCAAAGAGCTGCAAAGGGTAGTTTGAGGTTGCTACCTGTAAGGTAACAGCCGAAAACGCTCCCTTTGTCAGATCGAAGCGAGGGCGCTTTGACAAATTTGAGGAGTTTTGAAATTTCCTCAAAATACTCTTTTTTTTTAAAAATCCCCTTGCATTTTTTTCTTTGAGAGAGTATTGTAAACAGTGGTATGGTTAAACGATTAAGCAAAGAAGGGGTTTCATGGCTGTAAGACTGAAAGATGTTGCGGAAGCGGCACAGGTTTCCATTGCCCTTGTTTCCAACTATGTCAACGGCAAATCCACCGCCCGGATGAGCAACGCCACCCGTGACCGGATCGATCAGGCACTCCGTGATCTTGACTACCGCCCCAACCTGCTGGCGCAGCTGCTGCGCCGGGGAGGTGAAAGCAGGAAAGTGGGGATCATCACTTCAGGACTGAAAAACGAGGTCACAGTTCGCGCATTGATCCATCTTCAGGAAATTTTCCTTGAACACAACTATACTGTGATGATATACCACACCAAAAACGAGGTGGGTCTGCTGCGCACCGGGTATCAGGAGATGCTCAAAAGCGGTTGCGCCGGAGTCATTTTACACGGCCAAAGGTGGCATATCGGGGACTTTCCTCTTCCTCAGGTCATTATGAGTTCCGGAGAAAGGCTTCAGGAGTCTCTGCCTGAGATCTTCTGCGACTACCGCCCCGGCATCACTGCCCTTCTGGATCATCTGGAAACTTTGGGGCACAAAAAAGTGCTTTTCATCACCCTCAAGTTCGGCGGAACCACCTGCCGTTACAGGACCTTTACTGAGCGTTTCGGCTCTGAAAATGTTTTTACCTTCTCTTCCCCTCAGGAACTGACCCTGGAAAAGGTCAGAGAGATGTTTTTGCACGCTCCCGATGCCACGGCGGCTTTCTGCAGCAACGACCTGCTGGCGCTGGCTTTGCGGGAGTCCCTCAGCGCTCTGGGGGTGAAAGTCCCGGAAGAGTTCTCTGTGGCAGGTTTTGACAACACCCAGCTTTCGGAGCTCTGCCTTCTTACCACTGTGGATCAGGCTCTTGAACGCCGCTGCCGTTCCGCCGCCAACGCCCTGCTCAATCTCATTGAAAAACGGTGTGACCCGGTGGAGTATTATATCCCCGCTGAATTGATCGTAAGAAATTCCTGTGCTCAGGCAAAAATTTCAAGAAAGGAGAGTGTACATGTATCTTCCAATTAAAAATCATCCTGTCCCTTGTACCGGAGCGGTAAAGTCAAAACTCTTTACCCTGATCGAACTGCTTGTGAAAAGGTTACATCTTTGCTGCAATCGTTTTGATGGCAGCGAAAAAAGGTATCCGCCTGCCCATGGGCAGGTGAAGCTGTACAGCTTCACCTTAATAGAACTGCTTGTCGTAATTGCCATCATCGCCATTCTTGCCGCCATGCTGCTGCCTGCTCTGACTCAGGCGCGGCAACGGGGCAAAAGCGCCAAGTGCTACTCCCATTTGAAAACTTTCGGCACAGCAGTGCAATTCTATGCGGACGCCTACAAAGATGTGCTGCCTATGCCCCACAACTACAATGTGGATGTAGAGGGCTTCGTCCCTGCCCGTAATGCGGACACCAAAGTCTCTTACTGGCAGGACGTTTTCCGGGCTTTGAAGCTGGTGCAGGCACCCAAAATCAGAAGCTGGATAAAAGTAAACGGTATTTGGGCGTGTCCTTCTGAAACAGAAGAGTTCAATTCCACCGCTTACACTTACTACAACAACTGGAAAGGCACCCATTACGGTATGAACCGGTATCTGAGTCAGAAGTATCTTTCCACCGCATCCAGCTGGGCAAATGTGGTTCCCCGGAAACTTTCTCAGGTCGTGCGTCCTTCTGTGACATTTTCCATCGCTGACAAGTGGTGCAGCCGTCTGGCTCCCACCGTTGCCTGTCAGTCAGAAATGCGTGCCAGATGGTACCAAATGGGGCAGCGCCACAGCGGCAAATGGAACTATGCCACCCTTGACGGCGGCGTCAAATCAATGGGCAATTATCCCAAGATGGGCGCAAGCTGGGATTATGGTGATTGGCTTTATGCACCTGTGAAATGGTAAAAGATAGAGGAAAAAAATAAAAAAAATGAAAAAGATCTTATTATTGACGGTGCTCCTTGCCGGAGCGTGTTTTCTGCATGGCGCAGCTGTTAAAGTCGATCCAGCCAAGGCGGTCATCGTGGTGGACCCCAAGGGAGACAGTGTGGTGCGTTTCGCCGCCATGGAGCTGCAGAATCATTTGCAGATGGTAACGAAGAAAAAGATCCCCTTCTCCGCCAAAAGAGTTCCGGGGAAATACGCTTTCGTTTTTGAAAAAGCCCCCGGCGTCAAACTCAAACCCGAAGAAGCTGTCTGGGAGGTCACTCCCCAAGAAACCCGCCTTTACGGCGATTCCCAGAGTGCCGGAAAGAAACTTTACCCCCAGCGGGTGCTCCGTACCTCACGCACAGGGGATCTGACCGCTGTCTACATGTTCCTTGAAGATCAGCTGGGATTCATCTATCTTGCCCCCGGTCCTCTGGGGACCAGTTACCCGGAATCCCCCGCTCTGAACTTGAAAACAGGCAGAAAATCATGGGAGCCCGGCAAATTGCGCCAGCGTTCTCTGCGCTGGGACTACGGCAGGTTCCGCACCGGAAGCCAGAAAAGAAGCTCTGAGATGCCCAAGTTCTATCAGAACAAGGTGAAATCCGATTACGCGACCCGTGACATCGACACCTACCGCTGGCTCAAACAGATGCGCATGGGCAGCAATGTAAAGTTCGGCTACGGACACGCTTTCACCCGCTGGTGGGCGCAGTACGGCAAGAGCCATCCTGAATATTTCGCTCTCCACAACGGCAAACGCGCCCCCTGGGGAGATCCCGCCAACATCAAGATGTGCGTTTCCAGCAAAGGACTCGTCAAACAGATCGTTGACAACTGGAAAAATGCCAAAGTGCGCCGTCCTTACATCAATGTCTGTGAAAACGACTGGGGCAGATACTGCGAATGTAAAGGCTGCCGTGCCCTCGATGCTCCTGCCGAACCCGGGCAGAAGTGGGACGCACACCTGACCGACCGTTACATCCACTTTGCCAACGAAGTGCTCCGTCTGGCACGGAAGACCGATCCCAACGTGGTGGTCACTTTTTACGCCTACGCCGTCTACCGTTTCCCCCCGAAAAAGACCCGGGTCGAACCCGGTATCGTCATCGGTTTCGTTCCTTCCATGATGAACTACAAAAAAGTTGACCGCGAGTACAAGGCATGGCGCAAGATGGGGGCGACCATGATGTTCCAGCGCCCCAACGATATGCACATCAACACCGGACTCCCCATGGGTATCGAAGAGATCCTTTTCAAACACTTTCAGGTCGGGGTGAAAAACGGCATCATCGGTACCGATTACGATTCGCTCCACCGTTTCTGGGAGACCACCGGCATTGCCGATTACATTCTTGCCCGGGGACATATCGACCCCTCCAAGAGCTTCCAGCACTGGTTTGATGAATACTGTTCCGCTTTCGGAGATGCCGCTCCTGAGGCGGCAGCCTACTACAACTACTGGCGCAAAGAGATCTTTGATAAACGCCTCTTCCCCAACCGTCAGAAGATCGCTGAAAAAGGGCGTTACGGCAACTTCCGCCGGGGACTCATGTGGGATCTGCCCAAATACTACAGCGAAAAGGATTTCGACATCACCGACGCCATCTTGAAAAAAGCTCTCAAAAAGAAGCTGACGCCGGGACAGAAAGCCCGGGTCGAAAGACTCCTCAAATCCAATTACCACAGCCGTCTCACTTTCCGTGCCGTAGCGGCGCAGGGGGATAAAAAGGTCGCCATTTCCAAAGAACTGCTCAAGTTCCGCACTCAGAACTGGGACAAACTCAATATGAGCTGGTTCAACCTCTTCCAGGTCGAAAATGAGTTCGGCGATGTGGCAGGGATCCGTCAGGCTGAACGGCTCAAGGACTTTGATAAGGGCTTCTCCTTGCCCCTCGTCTGGTATTTTTCTCCCGACACTGAAAAAGTGGGGGAAAAGGAAAAATGGCAGAATAAAACCATGAGAGAAATCGTCAACTGCTGGGATAGAGTCAGAGTGGATACCGGATGGGAAAACCAGAAGGGACTCCACAGCGGACTGCAGAAACTCCTTGCCAAATATGACGGTGTGGGTTACTACGCCCTTGCCCTCAGGATCCCCAAAGATTGGAAGGGCAAAAAGATCAGCCTCCTTTTCGGTGCTGTGGATGAGTCCGCATGGGTCTATGTCAACGGCAAACTCTGCGGTACGCACATCTACAAGAATCGGGACGACTGGCAGACTCCCTTTGCCATTTCCGTGGATCAGGCTGTGGATTGGAGCAAAAAAGAGCAGACCCTCGTGGTCCGGGTGGAGGACAACGGCGGTCAGGGCGGCATCTGGCGCCCCGTCATGCTGGTCTGCCGCTGAATAAAAGTTGAGAATATGGGGAGAGCGTTGTGAAACGCCCTCCCGTTTTTAAAGTATGATGATATGAAAAATCCCCCCGGAAAAATCTTTCAGGAAAATATCGCTGTACTGCGCAAGTTTTACAACAGCGCACCTGTTGCTTTGAATTTTGGCAACCCCTGGCAGCGTTTAAGTCAGAAGCGTGCGGCTGTCACTTTTGAATGTGTGGGCTCTGTTCCCCTCAAAAGGGCAGGAGAAATGACACTTACCACCACCTTTTACGCAGAAAAAAAGGGGATCGCCCTCACAGGCATCGGCTGCGGCAGGAGCTTTGAAGTTTTCTGCAACGGCACTCTTTGCTGTTCAACGGCGGGGGAAGGCAGACTTTACGATCTGCTCGCCCCTGAAAACCATCCCTTTCTCATTCCGGTGGAAAAGGGGGAAAACACCCTTGAAGTCCACCTTTCTGAGGGAAACAGGGAAGATCTTTTCTGCTGCAGAGTCCTTGAAAAAAGCACTTTGAAACTGCCTTATCTCCTTTATCCCCCGGTGCACACCCTTCCCGGTGAAGGGAAACTCTGTGTCATTGCCCGGACCGCGGGGGGCGTGGGTTCCGGCATCGAATACCGGAAAGCCGGGGAAAGCCAATGGACTTTGCAGTGGGATCAGCGGGGGGGCTTGATCCGCAGAGAGAGTCTGCACCGTTTTTCCCTCAAAGATCTTGTGCCGGGGGCTCACTATGAGTACCGGATCGTCATGATCGACCCTGCCGATCCTGACCGTATCAGGCGGAGTTCCCTTTACAGCTTCATCGCTCCCGGGGGCGGCAAAAAGAAGGATTTCAGCTTCTTCTTTACTGCCGACTGTCAGTTTGAACCGAAACGCCAACGGGAGCTGCTCCGGGGACTCCTTGAAACCGGCAGCGCCAGAGAGTGCGATTTTCTGGTGCTGGGGGGAGACATCAACTCCCGCTATTCCACAGCACGCATGGAAGAGGATCTCATCCCTGTCCTGCAAAGGTACGCCGATCCTGAAAGCACTCTGGTCATGCTCCGGGGGAACCACGAACTGCGGGGACCCGAACCCGACGCTTTCAGCGACTTCTGGTGCGATGAAGAGGGCAACGCCTGGGGACTCTTCCCCTGGGGGGACGCCGCTTTTCTGGTGCTGGACGCCTGGGAAAACCGCCCGGCGGATCACCCCCGGGGAAAGTATTACAGCCGTCACAATCTGGACAACTTTCTGCGGGAAAAGGAAAAAGAGTTCATCCGTCAGGCAGTGGACTCCCCCCAGTGGAAAAATGCCAAATTCCGCATCGTCCTTGCCCACGGAGCCCCCTTTTCACACTTTGACCGGGCGGGGACCATGTACAAGCTCCTCCAGGAGTTGACGGATGAATTTTTCTGCGGCGAAAACCCCGTTTCCAAAGTCCATCTCTGGCTTGCGGGACACACCCACATTTACACCCGGAGCATCCCCCGCAGCAAAGAGCTTGCCGCCTTTGCCGTGCCCCGTGAACCGGGTAAATCCGCAGAAGAGTACATCTTCCCGGTGCTGACCGTCTGCGGACCGAACCGCAAAGGACTTCCGCAGCTTTCCTGTTTCAGAGTGGATGTTGCTGCTGACAGCTTGCATGTGCGTTCCTGTCTGCCTGACGGAACCATCTTTGAAGAGCTCCGCATCACCCCGGATCACCGGGTGGAGGAACTCCTTTCACTGCCCCGTTTCATTCCTGAAAGGGAAGAGTTATGATCCATGTAAATCACCAAATGCTCTCTTTCAAAGAGGTAGTGACGCTTTCAAAGTTTTCCGCCCGTAGTGTTCTGCTGCTCCGTCACTCTTACAGAAAATCTCTGAAAGAGGGCGGTCTTGACCCGGAATTGACACAGGAAGGGTGGGAATACGCCCGGCAGTGCGGAACGCTCTTGAAGGGGATGACGGAGCTCTCTTTCGGCGCTTCTCCCCGCCGGAGGACCTTTGAAACGGTAAAAGCCCTTATGGAAGGGGGGGACCTGGGGGAAGACGCCCCCATCGTGCCTTATGGGATACTCCATGACACAGCCCTTTTCTCTCCCCCGGAACTTCTGGGCAGCGCCATTGCGGAAAACTCCCTCATCCCTCTTTTGCAAAGGTATTTTTCCACCGGCAGCGCCCCCGGCATGATCCCTGTGCCGGAGTACGCCAGCTCCCTTGCAAAGTTTCTCACAGAAACCCCCTTTGCAAAAAAGAATGTGATCCTCGGGACCCACGACATCATACTGATCGCCCTTTTAAGCGCCTTCAAGGTCTACCCCTTCACTCAGGAAGATTGGTGCGGATATGTGCAAGGAGCTTTTCTCGCTCAGGATGCCAAAGGTACATGGACCATTTACTACACCGTCCCTGACATTGAAAAAAGGCAGCGCTGCCAGCTTTTCGTCTGAAATACCGATTCTTCCTCCCCCCAAAAGAGCCTGCTGTTTTTTTTGGGGGGGGGATTTCAGCCGACTTCCGGTTCCAAATTTTGGCAAAATATCTTGATATTTTCCTTTATGTATGAAACGCAGAATATGTTTGCTGCGGAACAAAAATTCAAGAAAGAAAATTGTCATGGATTTTGAACAAATCATGCAAATGCTCAAAATTGAAAAAAATAAACAAAATCTTAAAAGCATAATCGCGCAAATAAAAAAAATCGTTCCATTATTTGAATAAAACTTGAAAAAACATTACAGAAGTGCTAATGTAAATAAAAGGGTAAACAGAATTTATAAAAACAGATCAAAATGTCTTTTTTTCTTTTTCTTTGTGCTGCAGTTTTGCTTTTTTTTCATCCTTGGTTTTCTTTGCATTGACACTTTATTGGAGTTATAAATTTGACTCATTCAAAGAAGTTCTGTATTCAGTCTGCCGTGTTGCACTGGTTCCTGTCAGCATGATTATTTTATGGTTTTGTGTAATGATGTCTGTTCTGTTTACTGATAAGTATCCTCCCGACAGATTCTGGCTTGAAATTATGTTGATTATGTGTTTTGTTGGAAACTTGATTCCATTTGGAATTGTTGCTGCAAAAGGTATAAAAGAAAAAAATAAAGCTCAATGCAGAGTTGGTACTTGGGGACTGGCAACAATCGTATCGCTCTTAACGGCATTGATGTGCTTTGCATACTTTAGTTGTGCATGTACATAGAAATCGGTGCCATTCCATGTGACTGTTTCTTGAACATTACGATGAAGACTTGAATGAGTTCAGATCATCTGTATCTGTTTTAGGTGACAATGATTTCCACCCACGCCTGGCATCCAAAGCAGGCAGATTGTTTTTGCGTCCGGGAAGAGCGCTGAAATCGAAATAATTTAGCTGCAACTGTATTATGGATAATTATTTATATAGAATGGTACCAATTACTCCAATTACTGCGAGGATTTTAGAGAATTTACAGAAAATATGTTACGTAGCCTGCAATTCAATTTGTATTTGTGAGGAGTGTGTGCTATATTTGTTTCAGTTACATCTTTTCTTTACACTGTTTTCAATGAAAGGTTTTCAGGATAAAAATGAAGAGCGTACCCTTTCTTTTTTTGCTGATGCTGTTTTGCGGATGTTCTGTCACCGGAGAGCAGACGGAACCCCTGTGTTTTGAAAGGTTCTTCAACTGGACTCCCCCCAATGATGAAGCTTGCGCCAAACGCTATTTCCGTGCCGGAGTGACCGATGTGTGTGTTGCCAACAGGAAACAATATGATCTGGCGGTGAAATACAATATGACCCCTTTTTACGGATGTTTCACCCCCGCAGGTCCCCATGGGCAGGTTGTGACTCCTGAGGAAGAAAAGAATCTCAAGTACATAAGCGGCTCAGATCTCCCCGCCGGAGTGCGGGGAGCTGAAAGGCAGAAACTCCTTGCGCAGCGCCAGAGAGAGAAAAATCATCGTTTCGGTGGACCGGCAGTCAATCCTTTTGACACGCTCCGGAATACGATACCATGTTTTATAAGCGACAAAGAGCTGAAACTTTCCAAAGCAAAGATCGACAAACTTCTTAAAAAAGCTCCTGCCGGTTCGGCGGGGATATGCTTTGACTTTTTAGGCTACACCAATTTCCGGGGGTGTTACTGCAAAAACTGTCTGACACTTTTGCAGAAATTTCTCCGGGAGAAGAAGTTGAAGGACACTGCTGAAAACCGCAGCATCTTCTACCGTGATCAGCTGGTCAATTACTATAATGCCATGGTGGACTATGTAAAATCCAAACGACCGGGGTATAAGGTCCTTGCACACTTTTATCCCGATTTTCAATTTGAACCCTTTTACGGCAACAGGACCAAAGTGGATTTTGCCGGACAGACAGTGGCGTGGTATTTTAAGTATCCTCTGGCTGAGGTCGCGGCAAATACCCGGCGTGTCCTCGCCGAAGCAAACCGTTATCAGCCCCATTCTGCCGTGATCCCCTTTCTCGGACTCAATACAGATACCCGGACTGCTCTCGGCTTCAAAACCCCCGAAGAGCTGGATCTGGAACTCAAAACCATTCTTGCCGCCGGGGCAAGATCACTGATGATTTGCTGCGGCAGAACGGTGAGCGAACCCGGATATTATGAAGTTTTCTGCAAATACAGTACCAGAAGGGCAGTGAAAAAGAAATAAATCGGTGCCATTCCATGTAACTGTTCCTTGAACAATGAATTGCAAATAAATTATTCTTTTTCTCAGATGAAGACTTGAATGAGTTCAGATCATCTGTATCTGTTTTAGTTGACAATGATTTCCACGCACGTCTGGCATCCAAAGCAGGCAGATTGTTTTTGTGTCCGGGAAGATCGCTGAAATTAAAATAATTTAGCTGCAACTACATTATGGATAATTATTTATATAGAATGGCACCAATTATTTTACCCGCGTTGATTTGCATTTTTTACCTGTTCAAGCTATATTATATTGTTAGAGAGGACAATATGAAACTGCACTTGATTCATCAAAAATTATTGAAATATACTGTTTTTATAACAGGTGGAGTAACATTGGTATTGCTTAGTTACGCTATTTTTTGCCGTATCAAGCAAATCACTCCGGAATGCATAAATCTCTCCGAGGTAAAACTTTTGAGTGTAGGAAAACTTGAAACCGCATTGACCTTGAAACTGACGCCATATACCGAAAAGAAAAGAGCAGTAGAGATTTTTTATGCCAAGTTCGATAAAAATTTATCAGGTTCAATTTGGAGGAGTTCAAAAAATACTTTTCATATTACTGTGAGAGGAATAAGTTTTTGGAGCAAATACCATGTCCCGTACAACATTTCAGGAGATACGGATGCAATAAAAAAACTTTTTGATGTGCAAAGGTCCAATCTCTTCTGAAATAACCAATTTCTGCTCTTGGAATTGGCTGAAATATTTGCCGAAATTGGTAAACGAATGAAAAAAGATTTTTGGAAAAAATTGCAAAAAGCACAGCGAGAATAGCCGCAGCATTGGCGATTATTCTTGGTATTTCTGCTCTTTGCTATTGGGTATGGCAGCCGGGAAGCGATGAACCTTTGCCACAATATACCAATAATGCCGTCTGGCTCGGTCACGGGTGGCTGGGGGATAACGATTGGTTTGAACGTAACAAACGAAAAAAATGATTTTCCAAGCAACTCATTGAAGTTGGTGCCATTTTATGTATATTCCTGACAGATAATCTGTTGTGATATAAATTATTCTCATATAGTTTTCCGCTCCGGGAGACAAGGCTTTTTCCCCCACGCCTGCCAGCCAAAGCAGACCAGAATGTAATTACCTCCCGGAAAAACCGAAAAGAGAATAACAGATTTTCAGCAGCATTATTGATAACAAGTTATACCAAAATGGCACCAATTAATGATTTGTACCCCATTGCAGGCGAAGAACAAATCAGGAAATTGCCGCTTCGGCTTTTTTCTGGGCACGGCGTTTGCGGACAAGATATTTGGCAGAAACTATTTTAGGTCTGCCGTTTTTGTCTGCGACAACGGCATTGTAACCGAGTTTGGCTTTGCGTTCCATTTCGGCATCAACGGCTTCCTGCATACAGGCGATGATTTTTTGCATATCTTCACTCATGGTTGACTACCTCCATGATTCTTGAGTAAGTAATTTTGTCGATGATTTCAACAGGCTGTCCTTTTGTTTTTTCAAACACGGAAGATACCATTCCTTGTTCGTTATTGAAGCAGAAAGTCTGGTCGCATACTTCAGAGTACAAAAACAAGTTTTTGATACTTCTGGGATGGCGGCGGACGATTGTCTCCGCAGGAACATTATGACCGCCCTGTTCAAATCTCTGCTGCACCCGGAACGCTGAAAATTCTGCACTGGGGATGTAGAGATAGATCAGGACAACTTTCCATCCATCTTGCTGCCATTGCGGTATCTGCGTCAAATATGACCGCCCGGAAAGAGTTGTTTCAAAGGCAAAAGTTTCTTTGCTCTCATGGAAAGTCGATTCCTGTTTCTTATGTGAAGTATAAGGGATACCGGCAAAGAATATTTCCATTACTTTACGGAGCTTTTTCAAATCTTTCTTCAGCAAAGCAGTTGCTATTTCTGCAGTAAACTGCACTGATGCCGTTTGAGTCTTACCGGCATAACTGTTCAAGATATAGGTGCTGAATGCACCAGCGACCTCACGATTGGGGAAGTCCAGGAAATACCAGGTCTGCCCGAAACGCTCTTCTGTCTCTTTGATCGTAATGTAGCCTGTCTGCAACAGCAGTGTCAATGGGTCGATATTATCGATTTCAAAGGCATTGAACGCAACCTGGGGAACAGCTTCTTTCAATGCCGATTCAAAGTTGAAATCTTTCTGCTTGGTCAGCTACATGAGGAACGACGGAGTTCCGGTGGAAAACCAATAGTTGTTGAATTTACCACCGTTTTCAAAGAACTGAGCAAGAGAGACCGGATTATAAACGGTCTTGGCATTTTCTTCAAAACGGTATCCGTTATACCACTCTTTTATTTGAGCTTTATAAGCAGTGATATCCGTATCTCCGGCAAGGGTTTCTATGCGGTCAGAGAAGTTTTCTTCCAACTCTTCCTGAGTGTAACCGAACATCGTTGCATAGCGGGAATCCATGGTAATGTCGGTCAGGTTGTTCAAATCAGAGAACAATGAAACATGACAAAATTTGCTGACTCCGGTAATAAAGACAAATTGCAGCATACTGTTTTTTTCTTTTATCACGGAGTAAAATGTTTTCAGTGCTCCAAGAAAATCAGAACGGTTATCGCAAGTTATGTTATTGAGAACAGGTTTGTCATACTCATCCAGCAGTATGACCACATCTCCGTCTCTGTCGTGTAATGTTTTTATGAGAGAATGGAACATCGTATCAGAAGATGAGACCTGTAACGCCACATTATTGATGCTTGCCTGTTCAAGGAGCATTTGCTGAAAACGCTCTTCCATTTTTTCAAGAGTACTGAAATCCCGTCCGTTCATATCCAAATGGATCACAGGATACTTTTTCCAGTCGTATGGCTTATCATAAATGGCAAGTCCCTGAAAGAGTTCTTTCTTCCCTTCAAAAAACGCTTTTAAGGTAGAGAGGGTCAACGACTTTCCGAAGCGGCGGGGACGGGAGAGCAAATAGGACTCCCCGGCGGGATTTATCAAGTTCCAGATAAACTCCGTCTTATCGACATAAAGGTATCCTGCCTTCCGTAATTTTTCAAAACTGTAAACGCTGCTGGTAATGGCTTTCATGGTATTTGCTCCTGTGTTGTAATATATACTGCACAAAGCAATTTTTCAATTCAGTAATCCGGGAAAAAGGAAATCATTTGATGAAATCACCTCTGCCGGACACCACTGTGCAGGGTTTGTGGAACAACCGGAGATCGTCAATGCCATACCTTTGTTTTCATGGGCGCCCTGCGGCGCAAGCAGGGAGGATTGACCTTCAGACAAGGCGGAAACTGCCGCAAAACTTTATTTTTTGCAGCAGCCTTTCCCGGCTCATTTTTCAAGCAGATAAAGTCTGGTCGTTCCGGCAGGAACTTTGGGGTCGGTGAATTTTGAGACACCTTTGCCCAGCTTTTTCCCTGTATAGAGTTCGGTGACATTGTACTTGCCTTTGGGCAGACGGATCACTTTGTCTCCCCCCTTGCGGGTGTGGAGCATCACATAGCTGGTGTTGGCGAAAAGTTCATCATCCGTGTCGCTGTAGAGGTGGACTCCGGCGTAGTTGCAGAGGGCACGCAGATGGTAACGGGTAAGGGGCATAAAGGAGTAGACTGAACGCCATTTACCCATATCTTTTGCCGCAAAAACACCGCCATTTCCGGTGGAGATCAAAGATTTGTCTGTGACATAGAACTGAGGATCCACCGCATAAGAAGCGCCGGGGATGAATCCGAATCCGGGAACTCTTGCCGCAGGTGCAGTGACCTTTGCTTTGCTCCGCACCATCTTGAAGTTGAATCCGGTCAATTTTTTCATGTTTTCCACTGATCCCCGGCTGCCGTCAAAAAATCCCGGCGCATAGCACCAGACCGCCACTGCGCCGGATCTGGCAAGTTTCGCCTGTATTTTTTCCCGTTTGACCTTATCCATGGCGTAAGGGGTCAGGAAGATGTACAATTTGTAATCGGGCATCTCTTTTTTGAGCATATCGTTCTGATAATAGTAGTCGAACATGGCTCCGGAACTGACTGCGTGCTGGTAAGTCCCCCAGGTGTGCCAGTAGAGCAGAGGATTACGGTTGTTGCTGAGGTAGAAATGGCTTTCCTCATCAAAGATCAATGCCGCCTGAGCTGTGGGACGGCGGTCTTTTTTGATGGCTTCACGAGTGAGACGCACATTCTGCTGCAGAGCGGAAATGATCTGCTGCTGGTGCATCCAGGCGTTGTCAAAGAGCAGCCACCAGACAGCTGTTCCACGGGTGATCGCCTGTGAAGCGGAACGGCGTTGGGCTTCGATAGTCTCAGCCAGATCTGCTGAACGGCTGCCGTCCAGATAGAGACAGAGGTGGGTCCTGGGGTCGTCCTCCTGCCAGAGGATCTTTCCGGCGAGTCTGGCAGAGCCGTCAAAGGCGTTGACCCGCAATCCGGTCTGTCCCCGGCGGCGGGTGCTGTAGTCGATGGGGGTGCAGATCATATCCACGCTGGGCATCTGCATAACATCCCAGCTGCCGCAGAGTCCGGAATGGAAAAGTTTTCCCGCAGTCACGGGGAGATCGTAACCGGAGTAGATCACAGTGACTTTTCTGTTATTACACGCCTTTTTCACTGTTTCAGTGGCGCTCTTGATGTGGTGCAGAGTCCGGGCGGTCTGATAGCGGCGGAAATCCATGTACTTTGCCGCTTTTTGAGGATCCTGAAATACGCCGAAATGCTGCAGCTGTCTTTCGGCAGCAGAGGGGACATCGGCGGTGGCAAAAGTGACTTTGGGATCGTTCCATGCCTTTTGCAATGCGGCGTTGGTTTTATATTTGTCTTTCAGATAGTTGCGGAAACTTTTCCGGGTTCCTTCGGAAAATCCCGGTATACCGCCGTACACGCTGGCGGGCCAGTACCATTCGGCAGATTGTCCGCCGCCGATAAGATATCCGTAGATGTGTTTCCCCGCAGGGGAGTTCTCAAGATGGGTCACAAGATCGTGGATCATTTGGGTCTGAGCTTTGAGCCAGATATCAGAGCCCAGAGGTCCGGCTGAGATTTGAGGACGCAAATTGGCTCCGAAGTAGCTTTTTTCCAGCTCCTGAGGGTATTTTTTGCAGAACCACGCAGGGGGAATGGGGGTGGCGTAGACCATGATTTTGCAGTTGGGATTTGCCTTGATGGCACGCTCAAAGATACCGTCGAGGGTTTTCCAGTCATATTGACGCTCCCCCTTCCAGAAATAGGAGGGTGAAGCCCCCACAGAGAGGAGTTCGATCCCGGCGGCGGCAAAGTTTCTGATACCCATGTTATACTTATGGTAAAGGAACTTATGGGTCAGCTGATGGCGCAAAGCAGGGTTGCCTTGAATGGGAGTCTGGAGTTTGCCGTTGATAAAGAGAGCGTTCACACCGTTGACGGTCCTGCGTTCAGCTTTGATGCCTTTGCTGAAATCGTCGGCTTTGGGACGGGATTTTTCAAAAGCAGCGGTCACGGGGAGCGTACGCTTCATATCCACATCATATTCAGGGGGCAGATATGCCCAGCAGTCGGGAAGGGCGTTCAAATGGGTCTCCCCTTTGGGGATCAGGTTGCCTTTGGGGTACTTGGCACTTTCAGAAGCGATGATCTTTTTGATGTCGGCTTCAGAAAGAGCTTTGCTGTAAAGACGCAGATCGTTGAGAAGCATATCCGCCGTCACCAGATTGGCGTTTTCCCCTTTGACCCGCTGGGCGGCGATGTAAAAGGGACGGTCATTGGCAGCGAGAAAATTTCCCTTTTCGGAGGTGCGTTCAATGGCGAGACGCCCGTCAAGGTAGATGCGGACAACGCCGTTGCTGAAGACTGCCGCCACATGGCGCCAGTAGCCGGAACTTTCGATCAGATGGGTGCCCGGCTTGATCCATTTGTTGTCGGGGTAGTGGGTGCCGGAGCCGAAGTTGCCGATATAATAGATGCCCTTATAGAAATTCTGGCGGGGAAGGTTTTTGTAGAAGAATCCGGGGTAGCGCCAGCAGACCGAAAAGATGAACTGCAATGAGTAGGGGTGTTCACCTTTGGAAAGAATGGGGGTATGGTCAGGGGTGCTCTTTTTCAGGATCCATGACATGACGGTCAGTTCTTTCGCCCTTTGAGGTTTTCTGGTGTCAGGAACAGTGATCTGAGCCCCCACAGAGGTGCGGAGTGCTCCGGACTGGACCGCAAAAGCACCGTCTTTGACAATAGCTTTGAACTTGCCCGTCTTGTCGGCATACTCTTTTTTGCCTGCGGCATCCTTGAAGTCAAAGTGGAACACAAGGCTCCGGCTTTCTGCAGAAAGCATTGCTGCCAGTACCAGCATTGATAAAACAAGCGTTTTTTTCATGATATCATCTCCTTAAAACATTTATCATCAGGGCAGCGATGCACCGGTTTTGTGAGTGGTGGCAGTGAGTCCGTCATTGTTGGCATAGGTGAGGATGTAGGCGGCTTTGAGTTCAGGGACCCCCGCCAATCCGGCATGTCCGTCGGCAAACCATGAGCTGACCAGATGGGAGCGGTGGGCGGCGTAGGCGGCACCGGCTTCCCCGGTGGTGTTGGAGGGATAAAGTCCGAAATAGTAGTACTGGACCCGCTTTTTGCCAGCATTGGGGTTATCCCGGATGGTGTCGGCTATGATCAGTGCCTTTGAAGGTGACACTGAACCGTGTCCGTTGGCGGTTTTGACCACCATGACGGGGGAGGCGCCGATATTCAGATAGGGGATGAATGAGTTGGTCCTTATGCCGTAAGTGTCGCTGACACTGCCGGCTTTATACTTGAAAGGGGCGAAACTGGGACAACACAGAACATTGTCATTGGTCAAGGCTTGAGTGTTCCGCAGATACTGGGTCCAGTAGAGCTTCTGAGTTGAATGGTAGTGGATGGGCATAAATCCCCGGTGGTTGTCGGCGTAAAAACGCGCCGCCATCCCCAGTTCTTTCAGGTTGTTGATACACTGGATCGTTTTCGCCCGTTCCCGTGCCTGCTGCAGAGCGGGCAGCAGCATGGCGGCAAGAATGGCAATAATGGCAATAACGACAAGCAGTTCGATCAAAGTGAACAAAGAATTCTTTTTATTCATTGCTTCTACTCCTGTATTAAAAGTCACTCAGAGATCTTTTTGCCGTCGCAAAAGGCTTTTCCCGCAACGGCGCCCATGGTGTGATAGTTGTGGTGGACCGGGTCGTATATGATGGGACGGAATTTTTCAAGAGAGACCTTGCCGTCTGCTCCCAATATGGCATCTGCCGCAGAGATGTTGAGGATCTCGCCCACAGTGCATCCTGTTTTGGGGTCGAAACTGACAAGTTTGCACTCCAGACAAAAGGGGAGTTCGTCAAAAACAGGGGCATCGGCAAACTCCCCTTTGCGGGCGTGGAGTCCTGCCTTTTCCACTTTGGCGGGCTCTTTATTGCCCGAAACGATCCCCACATAGTCACAGGCGACAACCGTTTCAGCGGTGCCGCAGCTGACGGTGAAAAATCCCCTTTTCTGCAGGTTTTCAGCGGTTTTATGGGGCGGATCTATACAGACGGCGATCTGGTTGTCATTGTGGATCCCGCCCCAGGCGGC
>JAZODE010000030.1:0-2059 GCA_045596885.1 Victivallaceae bacterium | reverse complement strand
GGTGTATGAGGGCAGCTGGACGGAACTGGTGTTATGGACGTGAATGATATAATCATCCGCGCCGGAATCCAGCAGAAGCAGAGCCAGTTTGCGGTAGAAATTGCGGTAGGCGATCAGCGGAGTCCGGGCAACGCAGCCGTGATGGTTGTTGTCGCAGCTGGGAACGATTCCGAAGTCGAAATTGATTCCGTTGACTTTGACTTTTTTCAGATATTCTTTCACTCTCCAGAGGAAGAAGTCTGCGCCTTTTGAGGCGGGGCAGAGCAGATAGAGCGTATGCGTCTTATTCTGACGCTGTCCGGTCCAGACCTGACGGGGAACACATTCCCATTCAACGCCGAAAGCCTGGGTTTCAGGATATTCGTCCGAAACATAGAAGGGATTGTAATTAAAGGGTTTGACACTATGCTTTTTGTAAGACGCAACAGTTTCCTGCTGCTGTTTTATGAGGGTGTCATTATCGACGCCCGGCACATCGGCAAAAGCATCTGCCAGCGTACCGAAGTGAGGCATGTAACTGCACCATGAGGTCGGCGTTTTGCCCGGACGGTTCATCTGTGCGTTCCATGCCCAGCTGGCGGTGTTAAGAGGATAACGCTTGTGCTGGGGTTTCACAGGCGCGCCCAGAAGTCCGCAGTCAAATTCAATGGTTTTTCCCGCCTTGATATTGCGGGCGATTTTGACGGTGAATACAGCTTCTTTGGCATTTTTGACGATGACATAGGGCTTGGAACTGCTGTTCCAGGAGCGGTCGCTTTCGGCAAAGAAACAGAACCCCTTTTCTTCGTTGCCCATAAAGACGACGGGGAAATATTTGAATTCAAATTTGCCGGGGGCAAGCGCGCGGGTGATTTTATTGCTCCAGCCGACGGCGGAAGTGTGAAGATACTTTGCAAACTTGACCGGCAGAGTGAAACGCAGTTCCACGTTGGAAATATTTTTGAGTGCAGTCAATTTGATTTCATTGTGCTGAACGCCGTCGTATTCAAGCCAGCCGTTGGAAACGAGTTTGAAGTTTTTTCCGTTGGCTGAAGAAGTCATTTCTGCCCGGTGTTTCTGAGCTGAAGTGTTTTTGAATACGCCTTTGACAGGTTTGCCGTCAATGAACAGGGCAGGGGGAACGGTAAAGAGATTTTCGCCCTTTCCGGTGATCTGAGCAGGCAGTACACTGTCGGCTTTCCAGGTGTAATCTCTGAGAACGACCCGGGCGGTGAAGCCGTTTTTCCGGTTGTACGTCATTGCTTTGTACGGGGGGACAATGCGGCTTTCATCGACTTTAAAGGAATTCCAATCGCCGTAACCGGGGAAAGTGAAAGAGTGTCCTGAAATCATTTTACCCTTGCTGGTGGTCAGCTGAACGGTATAATTTCCGGGGACAGCAGTTTTGCTGAAAGGAATTTTGACCGTATCGGTGATGGTATTGGTTTTGAAAATCACCTTCCCGGCAGGATCTTTCATGGAAAGTGTGAACTTTGTGTTTTGGCCGAACTTGGAGTGCAGAATGGCAGTTTTGATGACCGCATCCACTTTATTGGCATAAAAGAGCGGTTTCAGCGCCAGATACTCTGCCGAGATCTGCAGCGGCACGTCCTGACTGGAATAAATCTTTTTGCCGTTGGCAGAAGTCAGACGGTAAACCAGACGGTCGGTCTGCAGCATGGTCAGGGGAGCGGAAATTTTGACACGGCGGGGCATACCGGCTTTCAGCTGGATCTTATTGTTATAGAGGTTCTGCGGCTGAAGGATACCTGCGGAACTCTCTTGAATGATGGTGAAATTGACAGTTTGATTGATGGGGGAAACAAGTTCAAACTCCTGCGCCACGCTGCCGAAAGAGGGATTGCCTCTGGAGATGACCTTGAAAGAGGGAGCCTGAGGATCGAATTTCAGATCATAGAAATAGGAATCCCGTCCCCAGTAGCCCTGTTTGTTGCCCTGATCGCAGGCAAGATCGGTGGGGGCGGTGATTGCGGAGTTGAAGAAACTGCGGCAGAAGTTGAGTTTTAAGTTTTTGGGCGGAGCATTCAGATGAAGAGCCTTCCAGGGGATGACGATTTTG
>JAZODE010000029.1:0-38688 GCA_045596885.1 Victivallaceae bacterium | reverse complement strand
CCCGTCATGCGGTGAAGCCCGCTCCCCGCAGACCTCACCATGCACCTCCGCCGCCGCCCAGACCCTGGTGGAAGTTCTGGTGATGCCCCTTCCCGTCAAAACGAGTACGCTCCGTTCCGGTACCTTCCGGAATGGAGTGTTTTTATAAACAGCCAATGGAGTTTCAAATATGAACAAAAAATTTTACATTACAGCATGGAGCAAAGATGACCCCAAAGGGGGCGTCTACACTTATTCTCTGGAAAATAAAGTGCTCAAAGAAGAAGCCTTTGCTCCCCTTTTTATGGCAGGGTATCTCTGCTTTTCCGCTGACGGCTCCCGGCTTTACGCCACCGGGGCAGAGAAGGGCGAAGAGGGCGTGACCGCTTTTGCTGTCAGAGAGAATGGCGCTCTGGAAAATTTGGGAGCCGTCTCTTCAAAGGGCAAAAGCACCTGCCATCTCTGCGCCGCCCCCGGGGGGAAGTATCTTTATACAGCCAATTACAGCTCAAGCAATTTTTCAGAATTCATACTTGACGGCAATGGTGCGATCCTCAAGTTGAACAAAGTCGTCACCCATTCAGGCTCAGGTCCCGTTGCTGCCCGGCAGGAGTGTGCCCATCCGCACTTTGCCGCCATCACCCCTGACGGTAAATATCTTGTCATTGCGGATCTGGGAATAGATAAACTGGTCTGCTATCCCTTTGATCCCCAGTCAGGTATCGACGAAAAACACCCCAAAGAAAGTGTTATGCCCTCCGGATGCGGTCCCCGGCACATCCACTTTGCCGCCAACAATATCGCCTATCTGGTGACAGAACTGGGGAATTCGGTGTTGAGCATGGAGTACTCTGACGGCTCCTTCAAGGTCCTTAATGAGATCTCCCTTCTGCCAGAGTGTTGTGTCTGCGACACCAAGGCTTCAGCCATCCGCATGAGCGCCGACGGCAGATTCCTTGTTGCCACCAACCGGGGATTTGATTCTCTCGTGGTCATCGAAGTGGACGGCAAAGGGGGCATGAAGCTGAATCAGACCACTCTTTCCGGTGCTGTCAGTCCCAGAGATGTGAACTTTCTGCCCGACGGCAGACACTTTGCTGCCGCCAATGAGTTTTCGGATGTGATCTATTTCTTTGATTTTGATCCGGAAAAGGGCACTCTCACACCCAACGGACTCAAACTGGAATACCCCAGACCCCTTTGTATTGCCTGGAGCGGACAATGAAGAAAACAACACTTTTTCTTATTGCCGTCTCTGCTTTTTTTCTTGCCGGTTGCGCCTCACGGAGCCTTTATATCGGCGGAAATGACGGGATCCATATTGCCAGATACTCCAATCACGGATTGCCTATCCCCCGCAGCTGGAGCTTGAAAAAACTGGTTGACGATGTCCATATTTCCTATATGGCACTCCACAAACGCACCCTTTATGCCGCCCGGCGGGTCGCTAAAGGAGTATGCAGTGTTGAGGTCTTCCACGTGCGCCGCAACGGAACGCTGAAAAAGAACGATGCCTTTGTGATCCCCGGAAGTCACGGATATTGCCATATTTCTGTTTCAAAGGATGGAAAATACCTTTTCGGCAGCAGTTACTCCGGCGGTTTTCTGGATGTGCTTTCTCTCATCCCTGACGGCGGTATCGTCAAACTGAAACACCGTTTTACCTTTTCCGGAGCAAGCATCCATAAGCGTCAGAAGAGATCCCATCCCCACTTTGCCGCTCAGACACCTGACGGTAAAATGGTGCTCGTTGCCGATTTGGGCAGTGACAGGATCCATACTTTCAGCTATGACATCCAGAAGGGGCTGACACCCAAAGGGAGTGTCTCTCTGCCCCCCGGTTCAGGTCCCCGGCATCTGAGTTTTTCTGCCGACGGCAAATTTGTTTTTGCCGCCAATGAACTCAACAACACCGTCTGTTCCTTCAAACTGGAGCAGGGGAAATTCAACATGGTTTCCGTGTGTTCACTCCTGCCCCAAGCCTGGAGCGGAAACAGTTACGCAGGCGCCATCAAACTTTCCCCCTGCGGCAAATTGTTTGTCACCAACAGAGGACATAACTCTGTTGCGGCTGTGGCTGTTTCTGCTGAGGGAAAATTGAAACTTGAAAACACCTTCTCAAGTGAAGGGGATTTCCCTTACGATATAGAGTTTTTGCAGGGCGAACTTCTTCTTGTCAATATGAAAAGCGATCAGTTTTCCGTATGGCAAAAAGGGGATGAATGGAAAAGAACGGCGGTTTTCACGCTCCGCCGTCCCATGTGTATCGTTCCTGTGACTGAGAATTAAGATCTGCACTCCGCAGCTTTGGTCTCCAGCTCTTCCCACCGGGAGTAGAGGGAGGCCAATTCTTTTTGCGCCTCTTCAAACTCCTGCTGCAGTTTGGCGCTGTCGCTGCCGTGGTTGGAAAAAAAGTCTGGCGAACTGAACATATTTTCATATTCTGCGACCTTCTCTTCTGCGGCGGCGATGCGTTCCTCCATGCCCTCAAGCTCTTTCTGTTCCTTGTAGGAAAGCTTTTTCTTTGCAGGAGCAGGGGCAGGGGGAGGCGTTGCCACTTTGGAACGCTCCTTAGGTTCCTCCTGGATCTTCTGAGGACGCTTTTCCAAATAGTAGTCGTAATCCCCGGGGGTGAAAAAGGCGTTTCCGTCGCCGTCAAATCCCAGTATGTGTGTGGAGATACGATTGAGGAAATAGCGGTCGTGGCTTACAGCAATAAGACAACCGTTGAAATCAAGGAGCGCCTCCTCCAAAAGCCGCAGTGAAGAAAGATCCAGATCGTTTGTCGGCTCGTCAAGGAGCAGAAAGTTTCCCCCTTTAAGGAGGACTTTAGCCAGGGCAAGACGGGCTTTTTCCCCTCCTGAGAGACGGTCGATGCGGGTGTTGATCCGGCGTTCATCAAAGAGAAAACGGCGCAGATAGGTCCAGACAGAAATGGTTTCACTGCCCAGCTGGACAGAGGAAAGTCCTTCGCTGATCTCGTCAAGGACACTTTTGCTTTCATCCAGCAGCACCCTTGACTGGTCCACATAGTTGAACTGCACCGTGGGAGCGACACGGATCGTCCCCGAATCAGGCGCAAGATCCCCTGTGATCAATCTGAGGAATGTGGTTTTTCCCGCACCGTTGGGACCCACGACTCCCAAACGGCAGCCGGGGGAAAATTCAAAGTTGAAGTCCCGGATGATGTTTCTTTCACCGAAATTCAAAGAGACATTTTTCATATCAAGGATCAAATTTCCCATGCGGGGACCCCGGGGGATGACCAGATCGATCTCTTCATCCCGCACCGGTCCTGACTGGGCGGCGATCTCTTCATAGCGGCGCAGACGGCCCATGTTCCGTTTCATGCGTGCTTTGGGGGAACGGCGGACCCATTCGATCTCCCGGCGCAGAAAACTCTGGCGGCGGTGTTCCTGAGCGTCGGCAGCTTCAAGGCGTTCCGCACGCCCGGCAAGGTAGTCGGCGTAATTCCCGGGATAGCTGTAGATCTTGCCGTGATCCAGTTCCACCACCCTTGTGGCGATCTTATCCAGAAAACGGCGGTCATGGGTGATGAAAATAGCGGTGCCCCGCCATGCGGCAAGGAAATTTTCGATCCATTCGATAGTCTCAACATCCAGATGGTTGGTTGGCTCATCAAGGAGCAGCAGATCGGGTTCAGAGATAATGGCGCGCGCCAGAGCGATACGCCGTTTTTCCCCTCCTGAAGCGTTGAGGACGGGGGCGGGATCGTCACGCAAATGGAGTTTTTCCATGATCTCATCCAGCTTGTGTTCCAGATGCCATGCTTCGTAACGGTTCAGCAGCTCTTCGATCCGCTCATGTTCGGCGTTGGGGAGCTTGCTTTCGTACAGACGCTGGAGCTCATAGAACCACTCAAGCCCTTTGCGGATATTTTCTCTGGCAGAAAGTGTGTCATCCAGCTGGAAATCCTGAGGCATGACGGCGATCCGCAGATCCCGTTCCTTGGCGATCTTTGTGTCGAGGGGGATCTCGATACCTGCAATGACTTTGAGCAAAGTGGTCTTGCCGCTGCCGTTGCGTCCGATCACGGCAATGCGTTCACCTTCAAAGGCGGAGATGGCGGCATCGTCAAAGATGATTTGTTCCCCAATGCTCAGATTGAGGTTTTCGGCGGTAAAAAGGTTGCGGGGACTCATGAATCAAGCAAAGCCTCATTTTGGCGCATCGCTTCGTAAAAGACGATGGAAACGGAGTTGGCAAGATTGAGACTGCGGTTGAATTTTCCCGGCATGGGGATGGTTCGCAGCTGCTCTGCGTAGGTAGTGTAGAATTCAAGCGGAAGCCCGGCGGATTCTCTGCCGAAAACCAGAAAGTCGTGCTCTTTGTACTGCGTGTCCCAGTACCGTTTTTCCCCTTTGGTGGAAAAGAAAAAGAGTCTTTCAGGGCGGTTTTTTTCCAGAAATTCTTCCCAGTTTTTGTAGATATGCAGATCAAGGTGCTGCCAGTAGTCCATACCGGCGCGTTTCACATACTTGTCTTCCAGGGAAAATCCCAGTGGTTCGATCAAATGCAGTGTGGCATCTGTCGCCACTGCCAGACGGCCGATGGTGCCGGTGTTCTGGGGGATCTCAGGGGCGACGAGGACGATATTGAAATGAACAGCTTTCATCGTGCACTTTTCTCCATAATGCAGGCGAACATGTAATCACAGTCACCATCGGCGGCATTGAAACGGAAGCAGCCGTCTGTAAATTGCCCTGTAAGGGGGTGGCGTCCCTCTTTGAGGACGAACTCTTCGTGGCGTTCAAGGAAATCTCTGATCTGCAGTTCGTTTTCCTCAGGGAAGAGTGAACAGGTGGAGTAGATGAGATAGCCCCCGGGCTTGACGGCGGTGCAGAAATTCTCAAGGATCTCTTTCTGGAGTTTGACATGTTCAGCAAGTTTTTCCGGCGTAAAGCTCCACTGCATTCCGGGGTTGCGGCGCCACACTCCTGAACCGGTGCAGGGCACATCCAGCAGGACCCGGTCACAAAGGACGAAATCCCGCCACAGTTTCCCTTCGTGGGGACGGGTGCGGATGTTGAAAAGTCCGGCACGGACAGCCCGGCGGCGGAGCTCTTCAAGTTTGTTGGCGCGGACATCGCCGGCAATGATGGTGCCTTTGTTTTTCATCATGGCACCCAGCTGCAATGTTTTCCCTCCGGCTCCGGCGCAGGCGTCGAGGATCCTTTCCCCGGGGCGTGCGGCGCAGACGGCGCCTATTGCCTGACTGGCGAGATCCTGAACTTCAAAGCGTCCCTTGCTGTAGCTCTCAAGGGAAAAAAGGTTGATCCTGGGGGCGTAAAGAGCTGCCGCACCGGGGATCTTTTCAGAAAGTTCACAGCGCAGGGATTTTTCCTTGAATTCTTTCAAACAGAGCTCCTGCTCTTTGTGGATCCTGATCCACAGAGGAGGGCGTCTGGAAAGCATCTCTGACACCGCCTGTGCATCGGGGATACGCTCCTGAAGCCACTCCGGGAGCAGCATATCCTGAGTGATGTTACACGCTATCAGCAAGGCATTTGCCGCTTTCTGAGCCCTTGCCGCAGAAGTCTTGGGCGCCGGACGGGGAAGGGGAGGAAAGTTGTACACCGAAGCAAAGGTGTGGAGCTCAGGGGCATCAGGACGGTCACTGTAGCACCCGATATAAAACAGAATGCCCAGTTCTCTTTTTGAAAAGAGCACCTCACCGTGTTCTACGCTTTTACGCCATTCAAGGGGCAGCAGATGGCGCAGAAAACCCCAGCAGCGCAGCAGAGAGTAGATACAGCCTGAGATCAGAGCCCGGTCCCGGGAACCGCACTGGCGGTTGCTGCGGAAAAATTCAGCAAGAAGCAGGTCGGGGGGCATTTTTTTTCCGAAAACGCCGTTGAGGACTCCCTTTCCTGCTGTGTAAAGCAGATTCAGCTGGGACTCCATCTTGCGTTCGCTCAGGGCGCCTTTGGAGTAATTATTTTTTCGTTCATCCATATATGATATTTCCTTCGTAAAAAGTGTTTCAGCCATATCTGGGATCAAGGGCATCACGCAGGGAGTCCCCCAGTAAATTAAGTGCAAGAATGAGTACGAACATCAAAGCGCCCGCACTTCCAAGTTCCCACCAGACTCCTCTCCAGAGACGCTCCTGTCCGGCAGCGATCATACTTCCCCAGCCGGGGATATTGCCGCCGCCTCCCAAACCCAGATACCCAGCCAGAACTTCCAGCATGACAGCGGCTCCGAAATTCAATGTAAAGTAGATAATGGTCAAATGACGCACATTGGGGAGTATGTGACGCCAGATGATGACAAGGGAGTTGACTCCGGCGATACGGGCGGCACTGACATAGGCGGCGTTGCGGAGCTTCATGGTTTCGGCACGGATCACCCGGCAGAGCCCCACCCAGCCGGTGATGCCGATGGCAAGATAGACTGCCAGTGCGCCGGGGGCGATGTGCAATAAGGCTCCTGTTTTTTCAAGAGCGCTGCGTAAGGCGGGGGATGTTCCCGCCAGCAGGGCAAAAGAGAGAATGAAAAGCAAAGTGGGCATGGAGGCAAAGGTACTGTAAAGCCACACCGTCAGATCATCTGTTTTCCCTCTGAAAAAACCGGCACATATACCCAACGCCGTGCCGATGAAAACTGAGATCGCTCCTGCCACAGCCCCCACTTTGAAGGCTGGCACTGTTCCTGCCAGAGCCCGCCAGAGAACGGAGCGTCCCTGATAATCTGTGCCAAGGAGCGTTCCGGCACCGGGAGGAGCGTAGGGGGCAGTGTAAATGCGCTCCCACACAGGGAGCGTGCCCTTTGAAGCGCAGACGATGCCGTGCACTTCACAAACAACTGCCGCCACGATCAAAAGGAAGGTGACGGCGGCGGCTGCTGCAGCGGCAGGTGAAGAAATGATACGGCTCCAGACCTTTGTCATGGTTTTTCCCCGTGCCGCCGCAAAGCGACCTGGATCAAAGCCGCATCAGCCGGGGTGACACCGTCGATCCGTTCTGCCTGTGCCACCGTTGCGGGACGGACCTTTATAAGTTTCTGACGGGCTTCGTTCCGCAGTCCCGGCAAAGAGGTGTAATCGAAATTCTCAGGGATGAAAAGATCTTCCTGCCGTTTCAGTTTGCTGATGGCGCTCTGTTCCCTTTGGAGATATCCGTCATACTTTGCTTCGATAAGCAGCTGGTTCCAGACCCGCTGTTTGAGTTTCCCGTCGGCGGGGAGCTCCGGCAGCAGCTCTGCAGGGAAGGGGAGTTGCGTCCCCGGAGCGGCATTTTCAGGAACGCTTTTCAGCCATACAAGAAGAGTTTTATCGTGATATTTGACCTTGCGGCACTCCTCAATAAGGGGGAAAAGGGCAGATTTATAACGGGTGAACTCCCTGTACTTTTCTTCGGGGAGGAGTCCATTTTCGTAAGCGAATTCACACAGACGCAAGTCGGCATTGTCCTGACGCAGGGTCAGGCGGTACTCGGCACGGCTGGTGAAAAGACGGTAGGGCTCAATGATCTCTTTTGTCACCAGATCGTCGATCATAACGCCGATGTAGCTTGATTCTCTGCCGAAACAGAGGGGCTCTTTCCCGGCTGCGACCCGTGCGGCGTTGAAACCTGCCACCAAACCCTGTCCGGCAGCCTCTTCATAGCCGCTGGTACCGTTGATCTGACCTGCGGAAAAGAGATTACTGTACCTTTTGTTCCGCAAAGAGCGCTCAAGCTGGTCGGGGTAGATAAAGTCATATTCAATGGCGTAGGCGTAACGCGAAACTGCCGCCTTTTCCAATCCGGGGAGGGAGTGGACCATTTTAAGCTGCACTTCAATAGGAAGACTTGAAGAAAATCCGTTGATATAATATTCATCAGTGTGCGCCCCCTCCGGTTCAAGGAAAAGCAGATGATGGGGATGCTGGGGGAAACGCTTGATCTTGTCCTCAAAAGAAGGGCAGTACCGGGTACCGATCCCCTCGATGATACCGCTGTACATGGGGGAAAGATGGATATTCTGCCGCACGATCTCGGCACTTTCATCTGTGGAGTGGAGCATGTGGCAGCTCATGTGCCGCCTTGCCGCCTGAGGCATTTCAGGGGAAAGTTCTTTGCTCCAGAAGCTGAACTCCTCAAATTCAGGCTCGGAAAACTGCTCCGGCATAGCTGAAAAGTCGATGGTTTTGCCCAGAATACGGGGAGGTGTCCCTGTTTTGAGTCTTCCCAAACGCAAGCTCAGCTGATCGCGCATGGCTTCAGAGAGGGCGTTGGCAGGGAAATCACCGGCTCTGCCGCCGGGGAAATTTTTCATGCCGTAGTGGAGTTTGCCTCTGAGAAATGTTCCCGTGGTGAGAACAACGGCTTTGCAATATATCTCTTCGCCAAAGGCGGTGACGACACCTTGGAGTTTACCTTCGTTGACCACAAAGCCGGTAACTTCAGACTGGAGCAGTTCCAGATGGGGTGTCTGCTCCAGATAGAATTTCATGGCTCTCTGGTAGATCTGTTTATCACACTGTGCACGGGGAGACCATACCGCAGGACCTTTGGTCCTGTTGAGCATACGGAACTGGATCGCCGCACTTTCAGCAACGATCCCCTGAGCACCGCCCAGAGCATCTATCTCTCTGACCACCTGCCCTTTGGCTATGCCGCCGATGGCAGGATTACAGCTCATCTGCGCCAGATGGTCAAGATTGAGGGTTATCAAAAGGGTTTCCGCCCCCATGCGGGCAGCGCTGAGCGCTGCTTCACAGCCGGCATGTCCGGCACCGACCACCACAACATCAAAGTTTTTCATCGGCACAGGCTTTCTTTTGAGCTTCAATCCACTTTGCTCAACACCACGCAGGCGTTGGAGCCGCCAAAAGCGAAGCTGTTGGAAAGCGCATGTTTCACGCCGGTTCCGGTACGCAGTTCGCGGACCAGATCGGCTCCTGCGAACTCATCGTCGGGATTTTCCAAGTTGATGGTGGGGGATATGAAATCTTTTTCCAGCATCAGAGATGTGAAAACGATTTCGGCGGCACCGGTGGCACTGACCATGTGTCCGGTCTGAGACTTTGTACTGTTGATCGCCGCTTTGTCGCCGAGGAGTTTTCGGATGGCATTGAGTTCAAGGGGATCACCCACCGGGGTACTGGTGCCGTGGGTGTTGACATAGCCGATCTCCTGAGTGGAAAGCCCTGCATCCCGCAGAGCCATTTCCATGACATCACAGATGGCGGCAGTGTCGGGGACGACCATATCGACGGCGTTGCTGTTGGCTCCGACGCCGCTGACTTTGGTAATGGGACGGACATTGCGTGCTTTGAGACTTCTCTCTGACTCCAGCAGAACATATGCGGCACCTTCGGCAAGGACAAAACCGTCACGGTCACGGTCAAAGGGACGGCTGGCGCGCTGGGGATCATCGTTGTATTTGCGTGAAAGCGCACGGCAGGCACAGAATCCGAGAGCCTGGACCCAGTCCAGACATTCGGCGCCGCCGGCGAGGACCATGTCATAAACGCCGCTTTCGACCAGACGGGCTCCGACGGAAATGGCAAGGGCACTGGTGGCACATGCTGCTGAAATACCATAGGATTCCCCCCGCAGTCCGAAAATCAGAGAGAGATTGGAAACAACGCTTGAAGGCATGACTCTGGGCACAGAAAAGGGCGAAACATTTCTGATCCTGTAGTTGGACTCCAAATAGGTTTTGGTGACTTCGTGCAGTTCCCGTGCATAAGTACTCGCAGTTCCGCCGATAACAGCGATACGATAATCTTTTGCCTTATCAGCGGGAATACCGGCTTCAGCAAAGGCTTCTGCCGCAGCAATGGCAGACATAACGCTGGTAGGCGGACAGAAGCGCAGTTTTTTACGGTCGATGAGGTCCCCTGCTGAGATCTCGCCGACCATGCCGCCTACTTCACTGTCCAAATGGTTGCTTATAAACTCAGGAACCCGGACGATCCCGCTCTTTCCGCTGCGGAGTCCCAGCTCATTTTCTGCAAGATTACGGCCCAGCGGAGAAACGATTCCCCGGCCGGTGATATATACGCTTTCCATGCGAATTCCTCTGTTTTTACATATAATCCCACATAATATAACGCCGTGTTTATGATTTTTCCACTCTATTTTTTTGAAAACAATGGAATATTTTGCTTTTTGGTGCTATATTTGATAAAAGAACATGTTGTATGCCCCGTTTGGACGGGGGGAGGAGGAGTGTAAACGATCATGAGTTTGCTGAAAGTTGATTCATTGTCAGTTGGATTCCGTAACGGGAGCCAGCTTTTGCCGGTGATAGACGGCGTATCCTTTGAGGTGGAGCAGGGGGAGATCCTTGCTCTGGTGGGGGAATCCGGCTGCGGCAAGAGCGCCAGCTGTCTGGCGCTGACCCGTCTCAACAGCGGATCTGCGGTCATTTCGGCGCGTTCCTGTACCTTTGTGACCCGTGAGGGCAAAAGTGTGGAACTCCTCTCTTTGTCCCCCCGGGAGCTGCGCCGGATCAGAGGAAGTCAGATCGCCTATATATTTCAAGAGCCTCTTTCTTCTCTCAATCCGGTCTTCCGCATCGGGGATCAGATCGCTGAGGTCCTTGAACTGCACCGGCCAGAGATCACGGACAAAGCTGCTGAGGTCATAAGACTTCTTGCTGCCGTGGGGATCCCTGCTCCTGAAACAAGGATGATGAACTTTCCCCATGAACTTTCAGGAGGAATGCAGCAGCGGGTGATGATCGCTATGGCTCTTGCGGGGAATCCCAGTCTGCTCATCGCCGACGAACCCACCACTGCTCTTGATGTGACGATACAGGCGCAGATCATGGAACTTCTTGAAGAACTGCGGCGTAAAAACGGCACTTCCATCATACTTATAACCCACAATCTGGGGGTCGTTGCCCAGCTTGCCGACCGGGTCGCAGTCATGTATGCCGGACGCATGGTCGAATGTGCCCCGGTGCCTGAATTGATCGCTCATCCCCGGCATCCCTACACCCGGGCGCTTCTGGCGGCGGTCCCTGTACTGGGGGGGCGCACCGGGAAACTGGTGACGATCCCGGGACAGGTGCCGTCACCGGCTGATTTTCCGGCGGGGTGCCGTTTTTGCGGCAGATGTCAGGAGCTTTCACCTGATATGGCACGCCGCTGCCGGGAGCAGGTCCCTCCTGCCGTCGAAATTTCGCCCGGACACTGGTGCTGCTGCTGGAAACATCATGACGGAAAGGATGGCTCCGGGCAGTGATGAAAAGTTCAAAACGCAATCTTCTCATATTGGGAGTGACCCTTTGCGCCATTGTTTACGGCACATTTCTGGTGACTGCTTCGACTACAGTACCGGTGCGTGAAAAAGGCTCCTCTGAAAAATCGGTGCGTTATTTGCGTACTCTTGAGCGGCGGCTTTATGAGCTTGTCGAAAAAAAGCAGTTCCCTGAAGCGGAGATCGTTTTCAGACGGCTTTGGAAACTGAAAACTGACCGGAATATCCTTTGTCTGGGGAGCGTTGTCTGTTTCCGGAACGGTAAGCTCAATGAAGCTGAAAATCTGCTTAGAAATTTTCTTATGCGCAATCCGGGGGATTTTGTCTGCCGCAACAACTATGCCATGGTTCTTGCCGCCAAAGACCGTGTCGAAGCGGTCAGGGAGATGGAAAAGGCATGGTACGACTCCGGGAAAAAAGCCTATATCGGCAGAAATCTGCTCTATTGTGCCGGAATTTTTAAAGTAAAATTACCCGGTTCTGTTTCAATCGGCTCAACGGCGGACCTTTCCGCTCCGCCCGAAGCGATCACAGCACCGCAGGAGAAGAAATAACATGGGACGCATAAAAGTCATGGATCAGGCTCTCGCCAATCTGATCGCTGCGGGAGAGGTCATCGAACGCCCCGCCTCAGTGGTGAAGGAGCTTGTGGAAAACGCTGTGGATGCCGGAGCGCTCCGCATCGCCATTGAGGTCGAACGCGCCGGGAGCCGCCTCATCTCTGTCACAGATGACGGCTGCGGCATGGATGAAGAAGATGCACGCAACGCTCTGGCGCTTCACGGCACCAGCAAGCTGACCCGGGCTGAGGATATCGCAACTGTGATGACCATGGGGTTCCGTGGCGAAGCTCTGCCCTCCATGGCGCAGATTTCCCGGTTCACCATGCGGACCCGGCAGAAAGACTCCCCGGAAGGGGTCGAACTTTTTGCCGAAGGCGGCAAGATCCTCAAGGTGATCCCTTGCGGTGCCCCCGCCGGGACCTGTATCAAAATTGAAAATCTCTTTTTCAATACCCCTGCCCGGAAAAAATTCATGAAGTCCCCTGCCACCGAAGAGCATCATATCGAAGAGAGTGTGATCCTGCTTGCTCTTGCCAATCCTGAGGTGAGCTTTGAATTGAAACTTGACGGCAGAATGGCTTTCAGACTGCCCCGTGCCACCCTTGAAGACCGGCTGCGGGAGCTTTTCGGACGGCAGAATTGCTCCGGATTGATCCCCCTCAGGCACAAAGAGGGAAATCTGCAGATCACAGGTTTCATCGGTGCCCCGGGTGTCACCCGCTCCTCCCGGCGGGATCAGCGCTTTTTCGTCAACCGCCGTCCGGTGGATTCCCTGACCATTTCACGGGCGCTGAAAGATGGATACGCCACCTTGTCTGAGCCGGGGCGTTATGTGCCGGCAGTGCTCTTTCTGGAACTGCCGGTCCAGGAAATAGATGTCAATGTGCACCCAGCCAAGCGCGAGATCCGTTTCCGTTCGGAGTTTTTCATAATCCGCGCTGTTGCCGCTGCTGTGGGCAATGCTCTGCGCAACTGGGGTGCGGGAGCACCGCTGGAAAGTGAAGCCGGGCTCCCTGTGCCGAAAGAGTCTGTTGCCGCAGCTCCTGTCCTCTCCCGGGAGAGGGGGGGGGGTGCTGCTCCGGCAGCGAGTGTGCCGCCTGAGGTCAAATTCGTTCTTGATGCGGCAGATGTGTCTTACAGTGTGGGGAAAAAAGTGGAACAGCCGGAGTTTTCATTTGACAGCACTGTTGCCCGCCTGACAGATGAACCCCTGAGCAAAGAGGAGGAGATCTTTAAGGAAGAAGAAGAAGATGTGCCTGCTCCTGTGGCATCTTCTCCAGGCGAAAAGTTTGCGTCTCGCATCACTGTGTCACCAGTGGAGCACCAGCCGGAAGCTGCCGCAGAAACAGGCAAAGAGCTGCTCCCGGATCCTCCTGTGTCTGTGGCTCAGGTTCCTGAAAAAGAGACTCCGGAACTTGCCGCTCCCAAAGGATTCTGGCCGGAAAAGATACTGGGTATCTTCGATGATACCTATCTGCTGGCAGCAGGGAAAGATGGATTGCTCCTCATAGATCAGCACGCCGCACACGAAAGGATCATGTTTGAAAGATTGCTGGATTCCTGGCAGAGAAAAGGGAATGCCCCCTCTCAGGGATTGCTGATCCCGGAAATATTGGAGCTTCCCCGGGGGCTTCTGACACTGCTGACAAGGAATCTTGAGTTCTTTCAGCAGCTGGGATTTGATTTTTCCCCTGCAGGAGCTCTGACGGTCATGGTCAACGGACTTCCCGCAGGACTTAACAGCACCCGTCCTCTGGCAGATCTTGTTACAGATATGCTCAACGCTCTTCTGGATGAAAAATTTTCTCCGGGAGACCTTGAAGCTGTGGCGCGCGCCGCCTGTCATGCTGCGGTCAGGGCACACGATCCTCTGAGTGTGCAAAGTGCGGAAGAGCTGTTGAAAGAATTGAAAAATTGCCGTCAGGGAACTTTGTGTCCCCACGGACGGCCTACTATAATAACTTTGAGCTTGCGTGAAATCGAAAAGCGTTTCGGAAGGAGATAAATATGGGACATCAGGAATCAGGTGAAGTCCTTATGCGGGGCAGGCAGATCAATACTCCCGCCCCCCGGCAGCAGGAATCCCAACAGCCTAAGCAGAGTTCTTCTGCATCCGACGGCAATTTTACCGCCCATAATGCAGAGTTTGACCGCCGCAGGGCTGAGCTGAAAAAGCTCATGGCAAGAGATCATGCCGCAGCTGAAGCGGAGCTGGCGCGTCTTTCCAGAAGGTGCGATATCTTGAAAGAGTTTCTCATTGAGACCGACGCCGCTGCGGAAGAGTTGGAAAATCTCAGTGCCATCATCAATGCTGAAAAAGAGTTTGCTTACAGATTGGAACAGCTGGAAATACGCTATTACCGTCTTTACGGCAGATACTCTGATAATGTTGGACAGCCTGCAGTAAAAAGTCAGGAGAACGGCGAAAACCTTACCATGGTGCAGCGTCCATCCTCCTTCAAAAACGCTCTCCCCCTTGCGGCAGCTGTACTGCTGGCTGCTTTGATCATCGCCGCCGCCATGGCAATGATCTTCCTTTAAAAAAAGGAAGGAAGAGAGTGCTGAAGCGTTTAAGAAATCAGCTGCACTCAACATGCAGTTGCAGAATATTACTGAAAATTATCTGAAAGCAACTTGACATTTATTTATAATGGTGTTATAATATTACTATTGTATAAATAGTAATGTTTTTGGGGGCGCCTTATGAAAGCCAAGTTACTTTACCGGACAATATACGATAATCTGAAAAAGGCGGTCAATGAGGGCGTTTTGCTGCCCGGCGACCGTATACCCACTGTGGAGGAGCTCCGGACAAGGTATGGCGTCAGCCATATTACGGTCTTGCGGGCTTTGAAAGAGCTGCAGAACGACCGGATCATTGAAGCTGCCGGCAAGCGCTACGCCGTCGCAGGAACACGGAATGTACAAACTCTGCAGACTATGTCCCGCATCGGTGTCCTGACCCGTACTTTGTGGCCTTACTCCATAAAGGACAATTACTTCAATGACATCAACTACGGCATTGATGACGAGTGCGCTGTCTGCAACCTGACTGAGATACGGCTCCCCAAGTGCCGTATGCTCAACGCCTTTCCCATTGTGCCCAAGTCTTCACTTGAGGAGATCGTCAACAGCGTCGAACAGATGCCTGAGGTGGATGGATTCATCTTTGATGAAAGGCTTCCTGATGAGGAAATAAGCAGGATCCTTGCCATGCGCCCTGTGCCCGCTGTTGTGGTCAACCGCACGACGGCGCTTGATATTCCGTCAGTTGTTCCTGACGGTGCCGGAGCCGTGAAGCTGCTGGTTGAAACAGGGCGCCGTTTGGGATGCAAAGGATTTATTTTCTGCCGTGATACCGCCAATTCCCCCATAGGGATCGAAAGGCTTCAAGCCTTTTTGCGAATGGACATCCCCGAAAATCAACGCCGGATCGTCAGCAATACCAGCATTGTGACCATCGACCTTGCTTTAAGAGAGTTTTTCCAAGCCTTTGAAGAACTTAAATTTCTGGGAAAAATCATGATCATCGCCCACGGAGACGCTTACGCCCGCTCACTGCTGGGAACGCTGGGGAATAAACTGGAACTTCACGGAGTACCCTTCTGTATCGCCGGGATCAACAACCTCGGCAGCGCCGTCAACTTCTCTCCCCGCCTCTGCTCCGTGGATGTGGGGACTGTTGAAATGGGACGCCTTGCGGTGCGTGCGTTGTGTTCCGGACACTGTAACAAAGTTCTTTCACCTGAAATCAAACTTGAAATGGGGGAGACTTTGTGTTGATGATGAGAGGTTATTGCAATGGAACATATATCTGATCGTTGAAAGTAGGAAGAAAGGAGTATCTTATGGAAAGAAAAGTTTTGTTGTCCGGGAAAACGTTTTCCTTTACGGTCGGCTCTCAGGCAAGGTCCGGAGCCTTTACCCTTATTGAGCTTCTTGTGAAAAGGTCACATCTCTGCTGTGATCGTGAAATACCTGCCCATGGGCAGGTGAAGCTGTACAGCTTCACCTTAATAGAGCTTCTTGTTGTAATTGCCATCATCGCTATTCTTGCCGCTATGCTTCTTCCGGCTTTGCAGCAGGCAAGAGAACGGGGACGCTCTGCCAAGTGCATCAGCAACTGCAAACAGCAGGGAGTTGCCATCTCTTTTTATGTGGAAAATTATAAAGGTTTTTTGCCATCCGGAACCGGACAGTATCCCCGATTCAGAACAGTGCAGTCTCCCGGTAAAACCCTTTCCTGCTCCCCGTGGATGTGGAGCATGGTCGAGTGGGCGGGGGTAGCTGTTGTGAATCATCAGTATACTTTCAAATGGAGATCAAAAAACGGTAATGTCATGCAGTGTCCATCTGATGCCGCCAGCATGAACCAGCAGGCAACAACTGACTGGCATTCAGGAGGTCCGGGACATGTGAAAAGTTACATTGCCAATGAATATGCCTCAGATTCTTATATCACAGAGCCCCATGGTAAAAAAATGAAACATGTGGTAAAATTACGCAATCCGGGCAAGTACATATTTTCTCTTGATGCAACCAACTGGTCTTTGAATCAATCCTTTTCCGGCAATACCTGGCCCTTTAGCAGTGGAGCAGCAGTGGCAGGCAGATCACCTTCATTCAGACACAACGGCAGTACAGTTTGTCTTTTTATGGATATGAGCGTGAGAAGCCGCCGACTTGCACAGATGCTTGGAAAAGGTCACTCCGAACTTTTGACTTATAATCCTTGATTTAACATAGAGGGAAAAATGAAAAAAATCTTTTTGCTCGTATCATGTGTCGGCGTTCTGGCGCTGAACGGCGTTGAAGTGCCTTTCAAACGCAAGCCCATGGAAATAACCCTTGATACTCTGGGGGGCGGTATTTCAAGTATCAGATGGAAGGACCATCTTTACACCGCTCCGGGTATCTCCTTTACAGAGCGGGTCATTGCCAATACAGCGCGCAACGGCGAAAAAGCTGTTGTGCAGGAAAATTTCCATGATCTTGAGTTCGTCCCCCGGAAACTCCGGGACAACTGGAATGAGTTCGTCTATGAATTTTCCGCCCGGGGCACAGGGGCTTTTGACTGGATGAGACTTTCAAAGGTCTATACCCTTTACCGGCACCGTGATTATTTTGAGATCAAATACACACTTCAAAATCTTGACAGGCAGCCCCGCAGCGCCGCTTTGTGGGTGCGTTCCTTTGTGCGGGATTATCAGGAAAGCCGTGCCAAAAATTTCTTTACCCAGGGACACAGCAGAACTTTCGATCATCCGGGCAGCGCCGCCCTTGACGAGTGGTGCACCACGCCAAAATATCCCTTTGCCGCCCTTTGGGGACTGGAAAGCAAAAAGGGCGTCATGGTGGATGTGCCCTATCCTGTGCTTGATGGTCTTTACAGCTGGTTTTCAGCGACCAAACCCCTTTCTTCTGTGGAATTCATCACCCGTGAAATACCTCTCCTTCCGGGGAAGAGTTACTCTTTTGCGGTCAAAGTGACTGTGGGGGACCGGGTCCCCGGACTCGTTGCCGCGGCGGCAAAAAAAACGCCTCCTGCGGGCAAGAAGGCGGGGAGCAGCTCATATATCCCTGAATTTTATGCTGCGGGCAAATCAGACGCTTTGCTCAGACTTCAGCAGCGGGCAGGGAACACGGTGCGTCTTTCCGGGAACTCCATGAATCTGGTGATCCCGAAACAATTCCACGACTCGGTCCGCGAGGCGGTGCTCCCTGATAAGGCGGATCTTTCGCAGCTGGGGATCTACGAGGTGGTCAACAAGCGTGCCGATTACTCAAAAGAAGTGCCTTTTGTCCTTGAAAAGCGCAACGGCAAAAACATTGTCAGATTTCCTGTTCCGGGGTTCAAGAACAACTTTCTCCTGACTTATCTCAATGCCAAAACCAGAGCCTACTATAACCAGCGCAAAGAATTTGTCGCTCTGGCAGACTATGAGATCCAGATCTGTTTTGACCGGAAAGGGCAGAAAAAATCCTCTCCCTCTTCTGTTGCTCCCGCAGGTGTCTTTGCCGACAGCGGCTTTGATAAGCTGAATGCCAAAAATGTGCCACTCCAATGGGTACACCCCGCTTATTACTGGTCAAGGGGACTTTATTCCGTTAAAAACGGCGCTTTCCAGCTCCGCCGTCCCGGGAAAAATCCTTCATGGGCACAGTTCTATGAGTACTTTGTTCCCGAACCCGGGAAAAAATATACCCTCTCCATGCGTATGCGGAACGATAATCTTGCCAAAGGCGTTATGGCGGCATCCGTCAGTTTCTTTGATGCCGACAGAAAACCTCTCCCCCGGAAAGGGGTGAAGGTCATCGACGGTCGTGAGGGATTCGACTGGAAAAATGTCAAAGTGACCTTTTATGCCCCAGAAAAGGCGGCATACGGTAAATTCGGTATCGTGATGAACGGCTTGAAAGATCAGGTCATTTCCATTGATGATCTGCGCCTTGTTCCTGAACCTTATTCCCCCGAAACGGTCAAACTGGTGGACCGGCTCCGAGATCAGCTGAAGAGCTCGTGGTACAAGCCTCTTGACTGGATCGAAAACAACTCCCACAAAGTCGTGACACCTCACGAAAAGTGGCTTGCGCCTGCGGCGTTCACCTTGCCCCATATCCTTTTTCTGCCCTTCAACAACGCAAGTTACTCCTCCATGGAGCGCCGCACCATTGTTGAGATCATGCAGCGTATGCCCTTGACATATACCATGATCCCTTTGCTGACCCGTGTCTCATTCATCAACGGCAGCGGCTTGATGGGAGTCTATCAGGCAACTACTCTGCCCGAATTGGAACCCTATACCCTTGAAAAGCTCAAAACGGCTCCTCAAACCAAAGTCATCTGGATCTCTGAACTGGATTTCAAGAAAAATGTGAAGGCTTCCTTTATCGAATTCCTGCGTCAGCGTGCCAAAACAAGTAATCTCTTCTTCTACAACTGCACCAATATTCCCGGGGAATTCCTGGGCAAAAAGGAGCCGCTTCCGGCGGAATTGATGATCCTGCCCGGAATACGCTCTGTGCCGTGGCGGAACTTTGCAAATATCGTTCAATTTTACTCCCGTGGAAAACTGCGGAGCTGTACTGTTGCGATCAGCCGTTACAACCGCCACCACAACCCCGCTGTCCCTCAGGTGGGACTGGGCAATTACTACAACAACTATCCGGGAAGAGAGATCCCCTACTGGGAGTTTGAATACCTGACCACCGCCAAAGCCCTGCGCCATCTTGCTCAGGTGAAGCCCGTTGCCCTTATCACAAAAGCCAAAGGGGGCAAAGCGGTGATCCGGGCGGAAAAGGAGCTGAAAGCATCTCTTGAACTCCGTTACGAAGATTTTTACCGTCAGGTGCTGGGCACGAAGGTCATTCCCTGTCAGCTTAAAAAGGGTGACAATACCATTGCCATACCTCCTTTGGGCGGTCGTTTCGGGGCGTATATCGTCTACTTGAAACTCAAAGGTGCTCAAGGCATATTGGATGCAGGAGCCATCAGGGGCGTTCCCGGAAATAGTGTCAAATTCAATATCGCCTTTCCTCAGGGGAAACAGCGTCCTTTCGGCAAGAGCATGCCTGTGACCGTGTCTCTTGATAAAAAGATCCCCGGAGCCCTTCTTGAGGCGGTGATCGAAGATGCCGACTACCGTCAGGTTGGGCGTTTCTCAACGGCTTCTCACACTTTGAAGTTTGAGTTTACCCCCTCTTTCCCCCGGAGTGTTCTCTATCGGATGCTGGTCAGTTTGAAGGAAAAGGGCAAAGTTACCGCATCAACCGTTGAAGAATTTTCTTTCACAGGTCACAACAGCGACCCCAAAGAACTGGTCTCAGTGGTCTGGAGCGGTGCCGACTCCATCAAATTTCCCATCTACAGGAAACTCGGATTTGACCACCTGATCGTCTGGTGTCTCAATGCAAAGAATCCTGCCCGGGTGCTGCGCAATTTGAACATGGAACCTGCGGTCTACGGAACCGGCTCGGTTGCCATGGGATTCAACAGCTGGCACAAATACCGCGGTGAAGTTGATACTTCTCAGACTCTCAGTTCCCGCAAGCCCTGTTTCTCTGATGCTGCCACATGGAAAATGGCAGGAGCCAACATCGCAAAGCAGGCGAAAGAGGGACTTTTCAAAGAAAACGATGTCAAGTTTCACTTGATCGGTGATGAACAGTTCCTGGGGCGCAATGTCTGCATCTCGGAGCACTGTTTGAAAGATTTCAGAAAAGAGATGAAACACTATTACAAAGAGATCGGCAAACTCAACGCCGCCTGGGGAACAAATTTCACCTCCTTTGATAGTGTCATGCCCAAGACGGCAAAAGATCTTGCCGACAAGAGCAAACTGGGGGCATTCATTCCCCATAAACTTTTCATGACCCGGATTTTTGCCGAAAAGTACATGGCAGGGATCCGCCGGGAACTGAAAAAGAGTGCTCCGTCCTCCATCATCGGACTTTCCGGAACTGCCAACCCCGGATATCACTTTGACTGGCCTCTGGTGATGAAACAGCTGGATTATCTTGCCTTTTACGACGGTATCCAGCGGAAACTTGCCCACGACTTTGCCAATCCCGGTGCTCTGGGGGGGCAGTGGTACGGCGGATATGTGCTCCCCACACCCCACGAAGGCTATATCAACTCCTATTTCTGGCGTGACCTTTTGAGCGGCAACCGTCTTTCAGCCAACTACACTCCCCGTGCGGGAGTGACAGGAGATCTGCGTCTCACACCTCAGCTGGAGTTCTACTCCAAACTTCTCAAAGAGTCAAGAACAGGTATTGCCAAGCTGATTTTTTCTTCAAAGGAAAAATACTCTGTCGCCATGGTCTACTCCCAGAGTTCCCTTTTTGCCGCTGCTGCCACCATCGGTTTGAGCGAATATGAAAACTCCCTTTCCGGGTGGCACGCCCTTATGGGGGATCTGGGGATCGATTACAAGTTCCTCTATGCGCCGGAACTGCCTGAGACTCTCAACAACAGTTACAAGGTGGTGATCCTGCCCTGTGCTCTGGCTCTCTCTGACGCCGAAGTTGCCGCTCTGCGCCGTTTTGCAGCGGCAGGGGGGCTTGTTATTGCCGACGCCGATTTCAATGTTTACAATGAACACGGAACACTGCGCAAGGGCAAAAATATCCCTGTGATCAAAAATGTGGTTCTGCCCGAAGGGGAGTTCCGCACTACAGACAGTACCTTGAAGTACCGCCAATTTGAAAAGGTGGGTAAAGGGGGCATCATGACCTTGAACATCCTTGCCGCAGGCTATCAGCAGACTGTTCTCGGCGGAGTGGGGGGCGAGGTCGCCCGTGAGCTTACCGGATCAGAAAAGTTCTGCGCCGCGTTGCGCAAGGTCGTCTCTCAGGAGCTTGCCAGAGGCGGCGTGACCCGCAGCCGTTACCTGACCGGCAAAGGAGGAACCCCCCGGCAGGCAGAGACGGTCTGGCGTGAGTTCAACGGCACTTACCTTTTCGGTATCTGGAAATTTGACCGTCAGATCCCCCGCCTCGATCCCCGGAAAGGGGAAGATGTGACAGTCACTCTGCCACGTAAGGGACACATCTACAATGTCCGCACTAAAAAGTATATGGGTTACGGCAATACCTTCAAATACCGTCTCCACTCCGGGGGAGCCGATCTTTTTGCTGTGCTGAAAGAGGTCGCCTGTCCTCCTGCAACGGCAGCTCCTGCTGAGGCGGCAAGAGGGGGTGTGGTCAAATTTCAACTTTCCAATCCGGGATCAGGAAGGGTTTTCTACTGCGAACTCACAGACCCCGCAGGCAAAGTGCGTTACAGTTGCGCCTTGTCCGCTCCTGACGGGAAGGCGGAAGGCGCTTTCCAGATCGCCTTCAACGACCCCGCAGGCAAGTGGACATTCCGGTTTTCCGATGCTGCTTCAGGAGCGCAGATGACACGCACTCTGACCGTTAAATGATAAAGGAAACGAAAAATCTTTCAAAATTATTTAATTTTGTTAATGTTTTATTTATAAAGGCGTTATGCTTATAACTCCTTCCTTTGGGAAGGGGGGAATACAGAGAAACTTCTTTGAAAAAAGTCTCTATATGGTGTATTTTATAATAATGACCAATCAGAAGAGGCAATTTCAAAACTCCTCAAAATTGTCAAAGCGCCCTCGCTTCGATCTGTCAAAGGGAGCGTTTTTCCGCCTTCGCATAAAGCTGCGGCGGGACAAGCGCCTGTTACCTTTCCCCCTCCGCATAAAGCTACGGCGGGACAAGCCAGGTAGCAAGTGTAAACTACCCTTTACAGCTCTTTGCGAATGGCATCTTTGCTATTTTTTGAATGACTTTTGAAATTACCTCAGAATGGAGACTTTTACAAAGGAGTTTTTTTATTATGGCTGAAAATAAAATGTTTACAAAACTGGCGGCACGGGGATGTGAATTTCTGGGGAGTAAATACCCCATCATCTGCGGCGCTATGACTTGGGTTTCAGAGCCTCAGCTGGTGGCGGCGGTGTGCAACAACGGTGCTTTCGGATGTCTGGCAGGAGGCAACGCTCCGACAGATGTTCTGCGGCAGCAGATCCAAACCTTGCGTTCTCTTACCTCCAATCCCTTTGCTGTGAACTTGATCACCATTGCTCCGGCTTACAAAGAGCATCTGGCGATGATCAAAGACAACCCCGTGGACTACATCGTTTTTGCGGGCAGTTTCCCCAAAGAAAAAGAGGTTGAAGCCGCCAAAGCCACAGGCGCCAGGGTCCTCTGCTTTGCCTCTACGCTTTCCATTGCCGAGCGCATGATCCGTTTCGGAGCCGATGCGCTGGTCCTTGAAGGCAGCGAAGCGGGGGGCCACATCGGACATGTTTCCGCCATGGTGCTTCTGCAGCAGGTGCTTTTCAAGGTGGGGGATCAGCTGCCGATCTTTGTGGCAGGGGGTATTTCCACCGGCAGGATGGTGGCGCATATATTGATGATGGGCGCCGCAGGAGTTCAGCTGGGGACCCGTTTTGTTATGACCGAGGAGTGCAAAGCCCACGCCAACTTCAAAGAGGCATTCCGCCGTGCCAATGCCCGTGATGCTGTTTCAACGCCTCAGTATGACTCTGCGCTGCCTGTGGTGGCAGTGCGTGCACTGCGCAACAGAGGTATGCAGGAGTTCGGCAAACTTCAGCTGCGGCTTCTCAGAGAGATGGAAGCCGGAACCATCCACCGCCAGCAGGCTCAGGAAGAGGTGGAAAAGTACTGGATGGGTGCTCTGCGCCGTGCTGTGGTCGATGGCGATATCGACTACGGTTCAGTCATGGCAGGACAATCTGTGGGAATGGCTGACAAGGTGCTCCCTGTACGGGAACTTATCGACGAACTGGTCACAGACGCTTCCTTTGAACTTGAACGGATCAAGGGAAAACTTTCTGTGATCTGACCGCTGGCAACGCCTCTTGCCAGATACTCTGCCACACTCAGAGTGCCATACAGTACTGAAGGCGCTTGTCAACCGCAAGCGCCTCGCTCTTACTCCGGCGCACCAACTGAGTCCGTAAATGTCCGTTTCAGTCGGTAAAAGTCCGTAAAAAGCGCCGCACAGCACACTCATGCACACTCAGAGCGCTATACAGTACTAAAGGCGCTTGTCAACCGCAAGCGCCCTTGTTTCCGGGGAAGAAAGAAATCACTCCATCCTTGCGTTGCAGTGGAAGGCGAGAAGCTCTTCAGTGTCGTCGAAACCGTGGGGATGGTGTCCCCAGTAGTTGCGGCGGATGGTCTTGATGGAACCGCCCAGTTCGATGATCCTCTTTTCAAGGATATTGAAATTGGTGTCGTTGTTCACCGACTGATCCGTTTCTCCGATCGCCGCCATCATGGGGATGCGGGCGTTGACCAGAACTTCCACATTGTTGAGGGGGTTGAGCTTGGATTTTGTCATCTCTTCAAAACTCATCTTGCAGTTTTCAAGAATGGATTTTACACGCTCGCCATCAGCACATACCGGATCTGCGGCGTTGCAGACAGGAGCGTCCAGATACATGGCGGCGATCCGTTGGGGGAAGGTTTCTGCGTAACGCAGAGAGAAAAATCCTCCCCAGCTCATGCCGATCAGATTGGTCTTTTCTGAAAGCCCCATGCTGACCAGAAAATCGTGGAATCTGCCCATGACTGCCACCCCCTCCGGACTGGCACGGAAGGCAAAGGCGTCGATGTGGACATGGTAGAATCCATGTTCCAGCAGATCAACGATGCCCACGCGTCTGACATAGGCTTCGGGCCAGACGGTACACCAGCTCCAGCGGCCGTCGCCTGCAGGATATTTGGGTTCAGCGATCCACGCTTTGCAATTTTCAAATTCAAAGTGATAACGCTTGAAACCATACCACTCATCGGTGGTCCACTTTTCGGGGAAAACGATCCGTTTCATAAAAAATATTCCTCATTTCTGGAGTTTGAGCCACTCCACCAGACGGGCAGGGGCATTGGTCATGATACCTTGGACTCCCATATTGTAGAGTCCGGCGAAATCCGTTTCAGTGTCCGCGTAGAATGTGTTGGCACGCAGCCCCAGTTCCCGGGAAAGCTGAAGCAGCTCCGGCGTCAGGGTGGAACGGATGGGCTGGAAGAAGCGGCAGCCCAATGCCGCACACCGGCGCTGGCTTTCTTCGGTGATGCGTTCGCTCCAGCCGGGGGTCAGGCAGATGGCGATATCCTTGTCAATGGCATGGACCGCTTCAACGACCTCCTCAGCTGCGATGGTCATGTATCCCTTGTCGTACATGTCATACTTTTTATAAAGGCGGCACGCCTCTTTCAAGGCTGCCGGATCATTAACATACATCTGGATGTTCATTGCCGCCTTGTCGCTCAGGGCATCAAGGATCTCTTCAAAAGAGGGGATCTCGATCTGAGTTTCCAGAGGCGCAGACTGGCGGCGCTGATAGCGGAACCAGGAGGCGTTGAGCTTTTTGAGCTCAGCAAAACTCTTTTCTTCCGGAGTCCCCGGCACATTGGCTGTGCGTTCCAGAGTTTCATCATGAAGCAGTATGGGCACATGATCGCTGGTGGAACGCAGGTCGAATTCAATGAAATCAGTGCCTGCTTTCACAGCTTCTGTCATGGAAAGAAGGGTGTTTTCAGGGAATGCAACTGAATTACCCCTGTGGGCGGTGACGAGGATCCTTTCTTCTTTATGAAGACGTTCAAGAGAAACTGTTTCTGCCATAATAGATATTTGCTCCTGTAAATGGTTGGAAAACGGAAAATTATTTTTTCAATGCCGGTAAAAGAAAATCCAATGAGTTACGGATCTCTTTTTCAATGTCCGCTTCAATGTTATTGAGCAGAAAATGACGGAATTTGCCGATCATGGAACAGAATATGAAAAGAGCGGCTTCTTCTGCATCCATTGAACGGAACTCAGAGTTGCCCATCCCCTTTTCAACGATTTTTTTGAGAATGTCCAGCGGACGGGGGCGGGGCGGCAGATGACGGACAGGATTGCTGCGCAGATATTCCAGACGCAGATGACGGTAGGTGGTGAAATCCTCCCACATGATCCTCAGCAATGTTTCCAACTGAACTGCCGCTGGGGATTCAGGATGGATCAATTTTTCCATCTGGTCACTCATCGCCTGCCGCCTTATTTCCATCACGGCAGCGGTCAGCTCCCCCTTGTCTTTGAAATAATTATAGATGGTCCCTTTGGCAATGCCCACTCTTTCTGCCAGATGTTCCATGGAAACATCACCTTTGGCGGCGAACATCTCAGCAAAAACACGGCAGATGTTTTCACGCATCTGCGCGGTGTGGAATTCCTTGTTTTCCGGAGTCAAACGGGGCATTGTTTCATATCCTTTCTATAGAGTACCATACACAATTTACCACAGGATCACTGATTTTTCAAGTCCTTTCGTGATAAATGGGGAAAAAGATCATATCGTATCTTGAAAAATCCGGAAAAGGTGGTACTTTAGAGATTATCATAACAACAGGGAGAACTCTTATGAAAATCTACATTATGACCGACCTTGAAGGTATCAGCGGTATCAGCAGTCCCAGTTATATCAGCGCTTCCAACAACCGCCCCGACCTCATTGCTGAGGCACGGAAGTTAATGGCGGCGGATATCAACGCCTGTGTGGAAGGGTGCGTCCGGGGCGGCGCCACGGAAATCATCGTCAAGGATTGCCACGGCGGCGGATTCAATGTGACCAGAGCCATGGTGGACTCCAGAGCCGACTTTATCGACGGCAATACCCCCGGCATGCGCTTTGCCGATATCGACGGCAGCGACGGTCTTATATTGCTGGGATATCACGCCAAAGCAGGTACTCCCGGCGCAGTCTGCGAACACACCATGAGTTCTGCCGGGTGGCAGAATGCCTGGGTCAACGGACGCAGCATCGGCGAAATCGGTATCGACGCCTACATCGCCGGAGAACACGGCGTGCCCGTCATTATGGTTTCAGGAGACGACAAGGCATGTAAAGAAGCCGGCGAATGGCTCCCCGAAGCGGTCTTGTGTCAGGTGAAAAAGGGTTTTTCCTGCGGCGGCGCCCGTATGCCTTCTTTGGAGAAGAGCCGCGCCCTTATTACTGAGTGCGCAGAAAAGGCTGTACGCAAGGCGAAAAGCCTTCCTCTCCTCAAACCGGAAACACCCGTCACATTCAAACTTGAAATGGTCTCCCGCAGCCGTATGCCGGTGAATCCCGCATACAAGGCTCTGGATGCCCGTACCTGGGAGCTTACTGCAGAAAGCATGGAAAAGGCTCTCTTTTTCAACTGGTGAGGCAGCAAATGAAAATCTATATCGTAACCGACAACGAAGGACTGGCTGGAGTCAGCAGCGCAAGTTACATTTCCCCCGCCTTTGAAAGACCGGATCTGATCGCCCGGACAAGACAGCTCCTTGCCGATGAGATCAACGCCTGTGTGGAAGGGTGCGTCCGGGGCGGCGCCACGGAGATCATTGTCCGGGACGGTCACGGGGACGGACAGAATGTGACCAGAGCCATGATCGACCCCAGAGCCGATCTTATCTGCGGCGCCACACCGGGGCAGCTTCTTGCCGATCTTGACGGCAGTGCCGGTCTGATCCTGCTGGGATATCACGCCAAGGCAGGTACTCCCGGTGCTGTTTGCGAACACACCATGAGCTCTCTTACCTGGCAGAATATGTGGATCAATGGTAAATTGGTTGGGGAAATCGCCATCTGTGCCTACATCGCCGGAGAACACGGCGTCCCCGTCATTATGGTTTCAGGAGACGACAAAACCTGTGCCGAAGCCTCAGAGTGGCTCCCCGAAGCGGTGACTTGTCAAGTAAAAAAGGGTTTTTCCTGCAACGGAGCCAGAATTCCTGCGCCTGAGAAAACTCAGGCTCTCATCACCGCCAAAGCCGAAGAAGCCGTGCGGCGGGCTGCCGGTATGCCTCTGCTTCTGGCGGAAAAGCCGGTGACTATGAGATTGGAACTGGTTTCCCGTCAGCGTCTGCCGGTGAATCCGGCTTACAGACACATCGATGCCAGAACCTGGGAGCTTCAGCAGCCCAGCGTTGAAGAGGCCTTTTTCTTCAACATGTGATCCACTCAGGAATAAGGCGCCTCAACTGTCAAAACAGGTGATTTGTCACCTCTTTGGGGCGCTTTGTATCTCTAACTCCATGGCACAAAGCGACATGGGGGCTGTTTGACATGGAAAACAGATGGACGCAAAGCATGTAAAGAGTAAAAAGTCAAGAGCGATATCAGGAAAAAAAGTAAATTTATTTTGAAGGGAAATACTATATATTGTGTTTTTTGCTCTTGAAATATCAATATAATGTGGTATTGTATAAGTGTGACAGGTATGCTTGGGGAAAAGCGTGCAGCTTTTTCCGGGCACTCTTACGGAAATTTTTCTTGACATAAAGTTGCAGGGGGGAAGGAGATGGAAAAAATGCGTTTCGGGTTGCGGAAGATGACATTGCTGGATTTTCCCGGCAAGGTCGCCTGTACCGTATTCACCTGCGGATGCAATTTCCGCTGTCCCTTCTGTCATAATGCTTCTCTGGTCAGGGGGAGCGAAGAGGATATGGCTCTGAGTGCCGGTGAGCTCCTTGAGTTTCTGGAACGCCGCAAAAAACTTCTTGACGGCGTGGCAGTCACAGGGGGGGAACCGCTGCTGCATCCGGGAACTGTCGAGCTGCTTGAAAAAGCCAAAGCTATGGGTTATGCCGTCAAGCTGGATACCAACGGTTCTTTCCCGGAAACACTGCAGCAGGTCATCAACTCAGGGATCGTTGACTATGTGGCAATGGATGTGAAAAGCTCCTTTGAACATTATGAAGAGCTCTGCGGCAGACCCGGTATGACTGAAAAGGTGGCGCAGAGCATCAGGATATTGCTTGAAGGCAAAGTCGATTACGAGTTCCGCACCACGGTGGTGGATGAGCTCCACACGGCAGCTGATATCGAATCTGCCGCCTGTGTGATCGCCGGAGCCAAAAGATATTTTTTGCAGAACTTCACTGAAAGTGACGATCTGCTTTCCCCCTGGGCCTCCTTTTCGGGGGCTGGGAAGGAAAAGCTTCAGGAGATGCTGAAGCGTGCCCGGATCCATGTTCCTTCTGCGGAACTCCGCGGCGTTGATTTTTGAAAAAAATCATTTTTTGATTGTTTGTATTAGAGTCTTATTGTGTTGAAAAATTAAAAAAGTAAAAGGGGCAAAACGATGTATCAGGTCCAAAAACGGAACGGCAAGAATGTTGATTTCAACCTTGCCAAGATCTGTGATGCCATCAAGATGGCATTTGAAGCACAGGAAAAACAGTTCAATCAGTCCATCATCGACTTTCTGGCGCTGAAGGTCACTGCGGACTTTGAACCCAAAATCAAAGAAGGTCTGGTGGCTGTTGAAGATATCCAGGACAGTGTTGAGTCTGTTCTTGTTCAGGCGGGATACGGCGATGTTGCCAAAGCCTATATCCTTTACCGCCGTCAGCGTGAGAAACTCCGCAACGCCGAATCCACTATCCTTGACTTCAAAAAGGCTGTTGATGACTATGTGAAGATCAATGACTGGCGCGTCAAAGAAAACTCCACCGTCACCTACTCTGTGGGCGGTCTGATCCTTTCCAACTCCGGCGCCATCACTGCCAATTACTGGCTTTCTGAGGTCTACGACGACGAGATCGCCAATGCCCACCGCCACGCCGCCATCCATCTTCATGACCTTTCCATGCTGACCGGATACTGTGCCGGATGGTCCCTCAAGCAGCTCATCAAAGAAGGTTTGGGCGGCGTCCCCGGAAAAATCACCTCTGCTCCCGCTTCTCATCTTGCCACCTTGTGCAACCAGATGGTGAACTTCCTCGGCATCATGCAGAATGAATGGGCTGGCGCTCAGGCTTTTTCATCATTTGACACCTACCTTGCCCCCTTTGTCAAGGTGGATAATCTCTCTTACGGACAGGTCAAAAAGTGCATCGAATCCTTTATTTTCGGTGTGAACACCCCCTCCCGCTGGGGTACTCAGGCTCCTTTCAGCAACATCACCCTTGACTGGACCGTTCCCCCGGATCTTGCCGAACTCAACTGTATCGTGGGCGGCAAAGAGATGGACTTCAAATACAAAGACTGCAAAAAAGAGATGGATATGATCAACCGTGCCTTCATTGAGACCATGATCGAAGGCGACGCTCAGGGACGGGGATTCCAGTATCCCATCCCCACCTACTCCATCACCGCTGACTTTGACTGGTCCGAGACAGAGAACAACAAGCTGCTCTTTGAAATGACTTCAAAGTACGGAACCCCCTATTTCTCAAACTATGTCAACAGTGATATGGAGCCCAGCGACATCCGTTCCATGTGCTGCCGTCTGCGTCTGGATCTGCGTGAACTCCGCAAAAAATCAGGCGGCTTTTTCGGCAGCGGCGAAAGCACCGGTTCCATCGGTGTTGTGACCATCAACATGCCCCGCATCGCTTATCTGGCTGAAAATGAAGAAGATTTCTACGAGCGGCTGGATCACATGATGGATGTTTCCGCAAGATCCCTCAAGATCAAGCGCGATGTTATTTCCAAACTCCTTGATGAGGGACTTTACCCCTACACCCGGCGTTATCTGGGCAAGTTCGACAACCACTTTTCCACCATCGGTCTTGTGGGGATGAACGAAGCCTGTCTCAACGCCCGCTGGCTCCGTGCCGATCTGACCAGCACTGCTGCCCAGAAGTTCACCAAAGATGTGCTCAACCACATGCGTGAACGGCTTTCTGACTATCAGGAAATGTACGGCGACCTTTACAACCTTGAAGCAACGCCCGCTGAGTCCACCAGCTACCGTCTTGCCAAACACGACAAGAAGCGCTTTGCCGATATCATCGCCGCCGCCGGTGACTGCGGAACGCCTTACTACACCAACAGTTCCCATCTCCCTGTGGGCTATACCGATGACATCTTTGCCGCTCTTGATATTCAGGACGAGCTCCAGACTCTCTACACCTCAGGAACCGTTTTTCACGCCTTCCTGGGCGAGAAGCTCCCCGACTGGCAGGCTGCTGCCGCTCTGGTGCGGAAGATCGCTGAAAACTACAAGCTGCCCTACTACACTTTGTCCCCCACCTACTCTGTCTGCCGCAACCACGGCTACATTGCAGGTGAAGCCTTCAAGTGTCCCAGCTGCAGCGAAAAGACCGAGGTTTACAGCCGCATCACCGGTTACTACCGTCCCGTGCAGAACTGGAACGACGGAAAGGCTCAGGAGTACAAGGACCGCCGCGTCTACGATGCCTCCGCCGCCATGAAACGCCGTTTCGGAGCTCCTGCCGCCGGAGTTGAAGCCGCAGCTGCCGACGACAGCACGGAAGAGATCATGCTCTTTGAGGAAACTCCGGTGCAGGAAAAAGGATTTGATTCATTGATCCTTTTCACCACCCGGACCTGTCCCAACTGCCGTATGGCGAAAACCTTCCTTGACCGTGCCGGGCTGCTCTATGAAACGGTCATCGCCGATGAGGTGCCCGAGTTGACCCGCAAGTACGGTGTCCGTCAGGCGCCGACACTGGTGGTGGTCAGAGGCGCCGAGGCTGAAAAGGTGGTCAATGTTTCCAATATCCGCCGCTTTATTGACGAACAGAGCGGTGCGGAAAGCAGTGTGATCCAGGTGATCTGATAAATGTAAAACACAACTCCGGAAAAGGCAAAAGCTCTTTTTCCGGAGTTCTTTTCAAAGAAAAAGGAGTCTTCCCCATGCACGATATCGTCATTATCGGAGCCGGTCCCGCAGGATTGACCGCTGCCATTTATGCACTCCGCGCCAACAAGAGTGTGCTGGTGCTTGAAAAAGAGAGTTTCGGCGGACAGATCACCTATTCGCCCAAAGTGGAAAACTATCCCGGATTCAATGAGATCTCCGGCTCAGAGTTGGGGGAAAAGCTGGTGGAACAGGCTCTCGATCTGGGCGCTGAGATCGAACTTGATACAGTTACCGGCATCAAAAATCCCGGACAGTACAAGATCGTGCAGTGCGAACATGGGCAATATCAGGCAAAAGCCGTTATCATTGCTTCCGGCAGCCGTCACCGGCAGCTGGGGCTGGCGCGGGAAGATGAGTTCACCGGAAACGGCGTTTCCTATTGCGCTCTCTGCGACGGAGCTTTCTACAAAGATCGTGCCATTGCCGTCATCGGCGGCGGCAATACCGCTTTGCAGGATGCCGTGCTGCTCTCTGACCAGTGCTCAAAGGTGACGATCATTCAGAATCTGGGATTCTGTACTGGGGAAGAAAGGCTTCTTGAGATACTCAAAAGCAAAAAGAATGTCTCTTTTCTCTACAACACTGTGGTCGAAGAGCTGGAAGGGGAAGAACAGCTTTCATCCATCATGCTCCGGGATCTTGAAAGCGGTAAAACAAGCCGCTTCAAGCTGGACGGTATCTTTGTCGCCATCGGACAGCAGCCCGACAATAAAGCCTTTGAGAGCGTCTGCAAACTGGATGAACAGGGATTCATCATTGCCGACGAATCCACAGTGACCTCCACACCCGGCATCTACGCCGCAGGGGACTGCCGTACCAAGAAGGTGCGGCAGGTGGTCACAGCCACCGGTGACGGTGCCGTCGCCGCTATGAACGCCTGCCGCTTTGCGGAAGGTTCCGCAAAGTAGTTAAGAAAACAGGTCAAAGGGATAAAGGAGCAGCAAAGTTTTCCGGAACTTATGTTCCTTATTTTTTGTTCGGAGATTTTTTAAGAGGGAGATTATGAATACTATGCTTGCTGATAAAAAGCTTTTTTTTTCAAAAAAGTTCAGAACTCTGAACGCATTAAGGCAATACTGCTCCCGGGAAGAGTCCCAAAGGCTTGTGAGTGGATCGTTTAAAAAGAGTTTCACGCTGATCGAACTCCTGGTGAGTAAAACTTGTCAAATAGGTGTTTTGCTGTTGTATTACCTCAAAAAAATCTATAAAAACAACACATCCTTACGCCCGGCAGGGCGCACTTCACGCAGTTTTGACAATTGTCAAAACTGCTCTTCACACCTTCACACCTTCACATCTTCACTCGATCAGCGTTCACGCTGATCGAACTTTTGGTTGTGATTGCTATTATTGCCATTCTGGCGGCGATGCTGCTGCCGGCCCTCTCTGCAGCGCGTGAACGCGCCCGCGCAGCTGACTGTGTGAGCAAACTCAAGCAGATCGGATTGGCGACAACCATGTATACGGATGATTACAAGGACTCCTACCCCAAAACCTACCTGTATTACACCGGTTGGCCGCGCGGCTATGTGAATATGAAATATCTGGATGATATAAAACACTTCAATTGCCCATCCAATACCGGCACCCAGTGCCAGGGCGATACCGATGACGGTTACAAAAGTTCCTACGGCATCAATACCTACAATATCGGCGGTTCTTACCGGGATGTGGGTGATAAGCCCGGCTCTGATGTTCCGGCCAAAGTTCAGCAGATCAAAAATCCCTCCGATACGATCTTTTCCGGAGATACTATGGTCATGACGACCGGCAACGGCAGCTATGAGGCATTCGACTCCACTTCGCTGACCAGCGACGTCGGGGTGTTGGTGCCGCGCCACGGCAGTACTTGTAATATCGTCTGGTGCGATGGCCACGTTGATTCCATCCAGGGGAAAGATACAGTGGCAATCTATCAGGTTACCGGCAGCTACCGCAATGTCGATGACTCATCGGCCAGCAAATGGGACCGCTGGTAACAGCTTCATAGATCTGCATTTGATCCGACATAAATCTGATTTGAACCTGCACACCCGGGTCGGATCGTGTGGAGTACGGTGTCTGGCAGTTGTTGTAAAAGTACTTATCAATAAAATTGTTACGGAGAGGATATACTCAAAAAATGGTTGTTTCAGGAAAGTTTTGGTTTTGGAGCGCCGGTATCGCTGCTTTGACTGCGCTGGAGATGCCTGCTGACGCTTCCAACTGGTTTGCCCGCTACACGCACAGTACCGCCGGTCTGGTTTGCCATTACAACTTTGACGAAGGCGAGGGCAAGAGTGTGCGTGATCAGGTCGTCAGCAAAGGCGCCTTGATCTCCAATACCACTTTTGTGCCGGGGTATCAACCGCAACAGCTGATTTTTGACGGCAAAAGCAAATTCCAGTTTGCGGATGCTGCCAGTGCGGCCAACCGGCAGGATATGACGGTCAGCTGCTATGTCAAAATTCAGTCCGGCGGCGGCTATTTTGTTCTTAAAAAGAGTTCGTGGGGGCTGGCTTACGATAACGGCAATGTGATCGCTTATATCTATACTGAAGGTAAGGAAACGGTTACATTCCCGGCCGGAACGGTGGATAATGATTTCCATTTGTGGACTCTGACCGTGAAGGATAAGCTGGCAACCGTTTACTGCGACGGCAAAATCGTGGGGCGCCGTCAGCTCAAAGCCGCGGTCAATTACAGCGGCGAACTGATCAATCTGGGGCATTCCGATGGCTGGAAACCTATGAAGATCGTGGGCGAAATGCGCAACTGGCGTATTTATTCCGAAGCGTTGTCGCCCGAAACGATCGCAGCACACAGCGCAGCCTTTGCCAACGGCAAACTGCCTCCGGTCGGTGTTACGCTGGATCTGGAATTGCCTATGGGGGCGGCCAACAGCTTTGTCGGCGATGATATCGGTTACGAAAAGAAACCTCATGCACTGCGTTTTGACGGCAAAAAATCATTTGTTCAGCTGCCGGCTTATCCGGCATTGAAAAAACCTGCCGGTTTGACCGTCGGGGTGTGGATCAAGCCCGAAAATGTCAAACCGCGCAATATGAGCGAGCAGGGCGCAATCATCAGTGCCAATGCCGGAGCCAATGCCGGTTGGACGCTCACGACTTATTACAATGGCGGGATCAGTTGCACACTGGTAACGGACAAGGGCAAATTTTCTTCCGAAGCGTTCAACGTTTTGAAAAAAGGTGTTTGGCAGCATGTCGGATTTGTCTGGGATGGCAATATCCTGCAAGTTATGGTCAACGGCCGTCCGGTGGGGCAGAGTGTCAATGCGCCCGGCAAACTCAAGGTTTACACCGACCGCCCGGTTCTGGGGCGTCTGGCTGACCGCAACAGCGGATTTTTCCACGGCGACATTGATGAACTTAAAATTTACAGCATCGGTTTGAGTTTTGACCGCGATCCGGATACCGGCAAAGTGGTCAGCAAAACTGCAAGCAATACCGATGTTGACCCGCGCAAAGAACCGCTCTATCACTTTCCGGGTATGGAAAATGCGGTTTCCACCGTGCCGGTTTTGATGGACTTTGAAGATGTAAGTGAATGGCGGATCGAGAGTTTTAAAAATATTTCCGATGCGGTTTTCTGCCGCAGCAACGATGACCGCCTGTGGGGGAATTACACCGGCAAGCTCATTGTTCAAAGCGGTACGCACTTTGACCCCGAACGCAAACGCGCCGAGCTTTATCCGCCGCACGAGTTGCCCATTGAGGGGGATTTTGACCATGTGAGTTTGTGGGTTTCGGCCCAGAACTGGACCTATGCTTCCGGCATGAAGATCAGTGTTACCTTACGCGATGCGGAAGGCAAACTGCACACGGTTCCGCTGCAGAGCAAAGAACACCCCTTTGTCTACTGGTCGGGTTGGGGCGTGTTCGTTAAAAAACTGCCGGAAAACATTGCCAAACCGGCCAAGCTGGTCAAACTTTCGTTTTACGAGTTCAACGGCAGCAAGCCGGAAGTTTACTATCTGGATAATTTGAGCTTTTTCAAAAAGCCCGCTCCGATCCGGGAAAATATCCAATTGCCGGCTTACAGCGATATGAAGCTGGGGCATCTGCCCGGTTCGACTGTGCCGGCCGCCGCCGGTACGGTGCAGACTTCGCTGGAAAAACAGGGCGAAAATTTTGTATTCAATGTCAGCGGCACGGATAAGATCCAATACATCTACCGCCCGGTGAGCGGTACTTTGAGCGATTTGCGTGTATCATTCAACGGTGCGGAGAGTTTTGCTCCGGCCCGCAACGGCGGATTTGCCTTTGTAACGCCCGATGGAAAAATGCTGGAACCCGGCAGCAGCGCTTTACGCGCCGAACTTAAAAGCTGCCGCATGGTCGGTAAAAAACTTTTTACCTGCTGGCAATGGAGTTATCAGGGCAAATCTTTGGCCGAAACAACTCTGGCTCTGGAAGTTATCAATCAAAGTCTGGCAATAGAGTTTGCCGGCGGCAACGGTAAAGTTTATGCTGTCAAAACCGGTGCAGTGCAGGGAATTAAGGATTATAAACTCAACACCATACCTTACTGGGTGATGCGTCCCAATCGCGGCAAAGATCCCATGGTGCTGACTTGTGATGACTTCTTTGTTTCGTGTTTTGCGGATATTTACTCCAGCGGTGCATCTGATATGCTCGGCAGCAGCGGCAGACAGGCCGATAACAGTGCAGTCATCAATGGCGGCACGCTCTATAATATGAAAACCGACGGTCAGCGCAATGAAGTAAAAGATTTGATTTTTATCAATGTGGGCAGCTCGTTGAACAATGTTTTGCCGCATTTGGCCAACAAGCCCAACCCCACTATGAATATAACGCGCAACGGTATTTGGGTAACGCGCATGTGGTACGATGTCATGCCCATGTACGATTATTTTGACCGCGCTTACGGTTTGCTCAAACTCTATCACCGTTACGGTATGCGCAATTTGTTTGTGCGCGATCATCAGACTCTTTACCGGCAGTATTCGCCCAAACGCCGCGGCGGTTTTGAAGGTTGTGTGGATTCGATTCATGCTGATCTCGGCGGCGATAAGGCCGCGGCTGAATATTTCCGCAAGGCTCATGCTGATTTCGGCTACCGGCTGGGGCTTTACAGCAACTTTACACTGATTCCGCCGACTATGCCGAAAATCTTTGATTACAATGTCATTACGCTGGATGACGAAGGCAACCCGCGTTACGGTTCCGGCGAAACGCTTATGTACAAACTGCACTACATGCTTGCGTTGCAGCGTCAGGTCAACGATGTGCTGAAAAGCAAATTCGATCTGACTTTAAGTTATCCGGATCAGTACACCTGCCGTGCGCCGTGGGATTTTACCGACTACGATGCGGATATGCCCGAAGCCGGCAAGCTCGATCCGGCGATCCGGGTGCTGGCCAAGTGTTCGCTGGTGGAACGGGATGATTTTTCCATAACCCTTTCCGAAGGCGTTACCCAGTGGATGTTCGCCGGGATCATCGACAGTTACGCCCAGCCGGGTTCGGCCGCTGATCCGGTCTTTCCGGAGTTTCAGCTGCGGCAGATCCACATGTTAAACAATGACTGCGGAACGCATTTATCGCTTTTGTTCAACGGCGATCCGGCCGGAGTCGACCGGGCGCTGGCGCAACAGCTGGCCAACGGCACGATCGGCCACCTCTACGGCCGGGTAGGCGGGGCGCCGGTCAAAAAAATCGAATTTGAAAAACTCAAGAGTTACTACATAAGTAAAGAATTGCAGAAGTATTATGCGGGAATCGCAGTGGAAAAACTTTTGTATCACGCTGATGGCAAATTACTGACCGGCGAAGATGTTTTGCATCAGGGATTGGTCGGGCATAATCAAATCTACATCAAATATGCCAATGGCTTGCAAGTCTGGAGCAATGCCAACGGCAAAGAATCGTGGCAGATCAACGCCAACGGCAAAGATATTCTGCTGCCAGCTTACGGTTACTATGCCGTGCTGCCGGGTGTGATCGAAGTCGGATCGGTCATGGAAAACGGCCGCCGGGTGGATTTTTCGCTGGGGGGCGATCATATCTACGGCAACGGCAATGGTGCTTTGCGCAACTGGGGTTTGTTTGAAGCAGAAAATGCTTACGCTGCGATCCGGGAAAATAATGCAGTTGAGCTGATCGTTGTGCCGTTCAAAAAAGCCGAAAAGGTTACTGTTGACCTTGATCAGCCTTACTTGAAAGGCAAAAAACGCGTAACTGCGCTGGACGAAGCCGGCAATGCTTTGTGGCAGAAAGAGCTGCCTGCCGGCGGAAAACTGGTCATAGACTGGAATGCTGAACTGGTCAGCTGCAAGTTTGAATAAAAATCTTATAACGCGGGAAGCGGCAGAAATCAGCTGTTGAGTTCGCCGAAAATATCCCGCAATTCTTCATCGGAGGCCGTGCGGATAGTGCGGCCTTTTTTAGCCAGTTTTTCGCTGACTTTGATGGCAGTTTCGGTCATTTTTTCGTGTGTAGCTTCCGATCCGCCCATCAAAACAAAATCTTCACCTTTAGTCAGGCGCTTATGGCCGTCTTTATTATCAAACCCCATGCCCAGCAGTATACGTTGGCGTTCTTCTGAATCGTTGTTTCTCATAGCGCACTACTTTCGGTATTGATAGCTTGGGCAGTTTCGGCCAGTTCTGCTAAATCAGCCCGGCCGGAGGGGGCAATATACACATTGATTTCCCGCTGCCACGATTTTATCACTTTTATTATTGGTTCGATATGCTTATACAAAAGTTTGTTCCCCAGTTCGCTCAAGTAACAGAACCGGATGCAGGAGGTGTCGAACCGGAAATGTTTCAGCAGTTTTGCCCAGTCGATATTGCTGTTGAGCAGCTCGTGCGGGTTTATATCCAGCGCCAGACCCACCCGGTATCCGGAGAGTTTATGCAGCAGTTTGACGCTTTCGGTCAACGGCGTCTGCCCGGTGCCGGGGAAACGTACCGATAACGCTAAATTTAAATTGTAAAGATGGCGATCCCCGGCGCTGGAACGCAAAACATCTTCCAGCACTTTGATGCGGGAGTCATCCTCAAGCACCGCTTCCCAATCCGGGTCGATGGAAACACATTCGGCATGGCAGCAGTGCGCCAGCGCAAAAAGTTCGCGCAGACGCTTTTTGTATTCATTGACGATCGCACTGCCGGCAGTGGTCAGCTGGCCGGTCAGGCTGGCCGGCAGCAGATTGCGGAAATTTACCAGTTCGAATTCACGCAGTACGCTGTGTTCGCTGCGGAGTTTATCCAATCCGGCAACCAGTTCGCCGGAGAGTTCCAACAGCTCAAAGCACTCCGGTATATCGTGAATATTCTGCAGATCATCCGGTTCTGTATACGGCAGCGACAGACCGACTTTAAGTTGATTGGCTGCACCCGTATTGGTCATTTTACAAATCCTGCGGCAAAGAGTTTTTCCATGGTAACATTACCGGAACTGCTGCTGTGTACAGCTATACAGCGCGCGGCATAGCGGGCCATGATATCAGCTTCCAGATTGACCGGTGTGCCGGATGCTCGTTCGCACAATGCAGTATGTTCGCGGGTAACCGGGATCAGTTCCACCGCAAACTCATTGTCGCTGACCGATACTACGGTCAGAGAAACTCCGTCGATGGCGATACTGCCTTTTTCGGCCACCAGCGCCCGGATATTTTCGGGCAGTTCCACGGTCAAAATCAGGTCGCCGCCGGCATGTTCCTGCCAGCGTTTGACTTTAGCAGAGGCATCCACATGGCCGGTTACCAGATGG
>JAZODE010000028.1:0-34595 GCA_045596885.1 Victivallaceae bacterium | reverse complement strand
GGGATTTGTCAATTACCTATGCAAACGGCAGCAATTCAGTAACACTTACAGGTGAAACAGATAATATTCATGTAAGCGGTGATAAGCTGTTTATAACATCCCGGGGAACCGTTAAAAATTCAATTCTTGAAACACAAACCGTATTTACTGAAGGTGCCTCCGGAAGTTCTCTGACGATACAAGGATATGCGTCAGCCTATAATGCCCATCTTGAAGATGTAATTGTAAAGAGCGGGTCTCTTTTTGTCAGCGGTTCCAATGCCCTTATCGCAGGAGGGGAAATAATAGCTCATTCCTATGGAGAAATGAATCTTTATGATGGAGCCCATGCCTCTGGAATTGTGATTTCTTCCGGGTTGATGTATGTGGGAAATGGTGCGGTTGCGAGTGATACCGTGATCCATGGGGGGGGCCGCATGACTCTTTCCCACAGTGGCAGGGCAATCAACACCGGGATCCATGGGGGGGGAGTATTATCCCTTTCTTACTCTAACAATAGTAGTAACAGTTATTATACAAATATGACCTTTACCGCCGCAGGAGAAAGCTCCGGTACGGTGGGGGATTTGTCAATTACCTATGCAAACGGCAGCAATTCAGTAACACTTACAGGTGAAACAGATAATGTTTCTGTAACCGGTGGTAAGCTGTTTATAACATCCGGGGGAACCGTTAAAAATTCAATTCTTGAAACAGAAACCGTATTTACTGAAGGCGCCTCCGGAAGTTCTCTGACGATACAAGGATATGCGTCAGCCTGTAATGCCTATCTTGAAGATGTAATTATAACAAGCAAGATCCTTCATGTCACAGGTTCCAATTCCCTTATTGCAGGGGGGGAAATAGTTCATTTCTATGGGGGAATGGATCTTTACGACGGAGCCCATGCCTCTGGAATTGTGATTTCTTCCGGGAGTATGTATGTGGGAAATGGTGCGGTTGCAAGTGATACCGTGATCCATGAGGGGGGCAAAGTATACCTTCAAAGCGGGAGAATAGCAGATACTGTACTTTCCGGTGGAGAGATCACCTGGTCAGGGGTCAATTACAACTCCATGACCTTTAGGGCGGTGAAGGGACAGGAGGGAAAGGCAAAGGTCGGAGATTTATCTGAAGAATATTTATCTTACAGCAGTTCTGTCGTTACTCTTGCCGGAGAATCTGAAAAAATCTGTGTAAACGGATACGGTACACTCTCTGTAATATCCGGCGGGATCATCAAAGATTCTGTCCTTGATATTGGTACAAGTTTCGGGGCTGGAGCCCGGGGCAGTGCCCTCACGGTTGGAAAAGAGAAATACGGAACTGTTTATGTGCTGGAGGACGCCTGTTTGGAGGATGTCCTTATCAATTCAGGATATATTGGTTTATCCGGTTATGATACTGTAATAAAAAATGCGAAAATCCTTTCCGGCTGTTATATGTATCTTTCTGCCGGCATTGCTTCCGGAACTGTGGTTTCTTCCGGAGGAAGTATGCAGATGTTTGAGTTTGGAAACGCTGTAAATACTTTCCTTCACGGTGGATGTGTCATGGTATATCCCAATCCCGGTAATGGCGGAAATTTGTATTTTGAAGCCAATCCGGAACACATTGGAACCATAGGGGATTTGTATATATTACATGGTTCCAGTGCCGGACTTGCAGGAGAAACAGATAATGTTTCTGTAACCGGAGATGGCACACTGTTTATGACCTCCGGCGGGATCATCAAAAATTCTGTTCTCGATGTTGTCACCTATTGGGGAGAAGGCGCCTCCGGAAGTTCCATCACGGTCAAAAAAAACACCTGTGTTTCTGATGCCCGGCTTGATTCGGCAGTTGTTGAACAGGGCGGAATACAAATTCTCGGTTCCAGCGCTTCTGTGAACAATACAGTGTTGTACAACAGCACCTGGATGGAAGTTGACAGCGGCGGCAGGGCAAAAAACACGCACCTTTACTCCGGCGGCTCTCTTTATGTGGACTATGGCGGAACGCATACAGGAACTCTCTTTTTACAGAGTGGGGCAATTTGTCAGGTTACAGGGACAATAGAGTTTAATATCAAGGGTATGACTGTGAACAGTTATACCCTTGTCAACGACCTTTCTCTTGTAACGGGGACTCCCTCATTTACCATTTCCGCAGATGTCAATCAGCAGAGCGGAACCTACATGCTTGCCGGAAATGCCGCAAATTTTGCACAAAGTTCAATTTCCATTACCATTTCCGAGCCTGAAAATACCCACAGTAAATATTCCGGAACTTTGACTGTAAACGGAAATCCCCTGGTCCTGGATGGTAAATCTTATACTGTTTCCCTCGTAAATGATGACTTGCTTCTGAATGTAAATACATCTGCCGCAGTTTTTATTTACAGCGGTTCAGCTGATATCGTTTCTTCCGGAACCGTAATTTCCGGAGCGAAAATAGGTTATTACCACGGTATGAGGGTCAGTAAAGGCGGCTGGGCAGTAGATACGGAAGTGGAAGAGGAATATATAGATGTTTATGATGGCGGAACGGTAAAAGGAACGGTCCTTAAAAACAGAGGCAGACTTCATACTTCCGGTTCCGCATACGTTTATGATACGATCGTTTCTTCCGGCGGACATTTCTGCATGGCATCCGGTTTTGCTTATGCCTCAGGTACGGTCGTTTCTTCCGGCGGAATTATGGTTGTCAGCGGTGGCAAAGCTGTAAATACGACACTTGATGGCGGCGAAGTGATTGTTTCCTCATACAACTCTTATCCCAATAATGTGTTTAATAGTATATCTTTTTCGCAAGCGGGTGTAAGTTCAGGGGTTATTGCAACTCTTTCTTTCGATGGTGGAAGTTCTGTCATCGGGGAAGGTGAAACGAAAAACCTCCGGGTGAGTGGTACGCGCGATCTTGTTCTTGCAGTCACTTCAGGAGCTGTGGTCAAAGACTCTGTTTTTGAAACAACTGTCCAGTTTGTAAGTGGTGCGATCGGAAGCGGACTTACGATAAAAGGAGGGGAGGGGAATAGCGGTAAAATCTCAGTCACCGTTTCTGGCAGTGCAGCTTTGGATGATATCGTTATCGAAAATGCCAAAGTTTCAGTACGGGAAAACGGGACAACTGTAAATAATGCCAAAATCCATTCCGGCGGTGTATTTTATATGTCTCCCGGTGCCAATGCCCATGGCACAGAAGTTTCTTCCGGCGGGATCGTGTCAGCATTAGAGAATGCAAATATTTCAGATACCATGGTGCTTTCCGGAGGAAGTTATTCCGGAGTTGGCAGAAATATCAATGTGGCGTATGGAGGCTGTGTCAGTGCGGAGAATACCGTTTTTACAGGGCGTTCCGGCGGTATGGGGTATATTGAGCAAATCACCCGGAATTCCTCGGGAATGAACTTTTCCGGGAAAATGAAAAATGTGGAAATCGGCGGCAGTTCTGTGTCAATTTCCGGTGTGAACTTTGAAAATGTATGGATCAATGGCTTAGCTGATTTGAACAGCATAACCGGTTCCGGCGTACTTGTGACACAAGATACGAATATGACGGCTTGTGATCTGGAAAATATTGTTGTTTCATCAGCCTGTGTCAATGTTACATCAGGAAATATCAATAATGCAACGATTGAAAACAAAGGCGCTTTCTTTATCAATGACATCGATGCAGTTGTGCAGAATATTACGATTTGTTCCGGAGGTACTGTAACGGGATCCGGAAAGGGATTGGAAAATATTCTGATCCATGAGGGGGGCGTGCTTGAAACAGCGACATCTGTTACCGCCATGGCAGGGACAACCGGTAAAATTGAGTATATCTGCGGAGGAGTTCTTGTAGGCGGGATCCGGGATGTGGTGTTTCTCGGAGGCAGTGCAACGTTTACCTCAGGTGCTTCAGTAAATCATATCGTTGTCTCCAGCGGCACACTCCGTGCAGAACGTGGTGCTGAACTTTCTGATGTTACGGTATCCGGTTACCTTTTTCTGTCAGATGCAACGGTCAATACTCTTTATGTTGGCGGTCCTGCTTCCAATTATATGATTGGCGGCAAGGTCAGTGTTGCCGGTCCTCAGGGTGTTGTTCGATCTGCTTTTGTGCAAAGCAATGGCGCATTGCATGTCCAAACTTATGCAAGAGGGGAAGATATTATTCTTTCCGGTGGAAATTTGAATGTTTTGAGCGGTACTGTAAGTAATACGATTCTTTCTTCCGGCGGGGTGATGAGTATAGGCGGCGGCTTGGCAAATGATACGATTCTTTCTTCCGGCGGTGTTATGAGAATAGACTACGGTACAGTAAATGATACGATTGTTTCTTCCGGCGGTGTTATGAGTATAGGCAGCAGCGGCTTGGCAAATGATACGATTGTTTCTTCCGGCGGTGTTATGAGTATAGGCAGCGGCGGCTTGGCAAATAATACGATTCTTTCTTCCGGGGGAGTATTACACGACGGATACAGCGGTACAGTTACCGTTGCCGGGAACAGGCAATACGCTTCTTTGGGCGGGGTATCTTTTGCCGGTGCCGGAGACTTGCTTTTACAGGGGAGCAACAGCGGCTTTGCTGTTGAAGGAATTTCCCGCGTAACAGTTGCAAGTAATGGTACTGCAGAATCTTTTGTTATCTCCGGCGGATTGTTGGAAATCAATGAGTCTACCGGCAGGATCAATGATGTTACCGTTTATGGCGACAGTTCCGGCAGCGTATCTATTGTTCTTTCCGGGGCGGGGGCTGTTGTTTCCAATGTGACCCTTGCAAAAAGTGGCAGTTTGCTGAATAGCTCCGGCGGAGTTTCCGGTTTGAACATTCTGGAAGGCGGCAGCGTGGAATTGCATGGACGCGGAGGAATATTTGAAAATGTAAATATTGCAGAAAGGGGAAGTTTGACCGTAAGAGGGTACCAGATGGCAACTTACAGCAATGTTCATGTTTCCAGCATGGGTGGTATTTTCTTTACATTTATTTCCTCAGGACCGTCAATAACCGATAAAGTATTTGATCTCTATATCCATTCCGGAGGATATCTGAATGGTTTTGCCTTTGGAGAGGATAAATATATTTCCAGTGTGGAATCCAATATCGTTGAAATCGGTGAAAATACGGCTGTTTCAGGGCGCCTGATGAATATTTCTTCCGGCGGGGTGATGAGAGATGTCACTGTCCTTCGCGACGCCTCCATAAACATTATGGATGGCGGAATTGCAAGCAATACTTTGCTCTACGGTTCTTTGCAGATCAATAGCGGGGCAGCTCATAAAGGCTCTCTTCTTATTACTTCTTCCGGCACGGTTTCTGCTGAATCCGGTGCTGTGATCGATTTTACTGTGTCGGAACAGACATTGACAGATGATTATCTTATCAACGATCTTTCCCGGATTTCCGGAGCGCCATCCTATACGGTCACAGTTGATGGGGCCATGGCGCATGGGGTATATAAACTTGCCGGAAAGGCATCTTCTCTTGCCTCTTCCGGAATGGTTCTGGGGGATGAAAATGGAAGTTGGGGAACAATTACCGTAAACGGAGATATTTTCTATCGCAATGACACGGGATACCGTCTGTTTTTGGAGAATAACAATCTTCATCTTCAGATCTCCAATGATTTTATTGCTCCGGATGCTCCTGAAATTTTTGCGGATGTAAAAGAAGTTACCAATGGAGATGTTAAAATAACAGCTGTCTTTGCAGACGATTCTGTTTTGAATGAGTATAAAATTGGCGATGGCATCTGGAAAGAATATACCGGAGCAATTCTCATTACCTCCAACGGCACTGTCTCTTTCCGCAGTACGGATGTTTTCGGCAATGTTTCGGAAACAGCGACTTATAATGTAGGTAATATTGATAAAACCCCTCCCGTCATATCCATCGTATGTGATGATACATCCCCGTACCGGGAGGAGGTGCATCTTACCGCAACTGCATCGGATGAGAATTCTACCACATTGTACTACTCCATGGATGGAGCCGAGTGGTATGAGTATTCAAGGGCGCTCTCTGTATACTCCAACAGAACAGTCTATTTCCGGGCATTTGACTTTGCCGGAAACAGTACCACATCCAGTTATAATGTCACCAATATCGGCGTGGCTCCGGTCAAGATCACCAGTTACGGTACAGTTGTTTCCAAAGCAGGCGTGGTATCAGGAGTTGCTATCGGCAGCAATAACAGTATGTATATCTCAAGTGGAGGTATTGCAAATATGACTGCTGTCAGATCAGGAGGTGTCATCTGTATTTCAAGCGGCGGTGCCGCCAACAGTACTACCGTCAGTTCAGGCGGTAAAATATATATTTCAAGCGGCGGTGCCGCCAACAGTACTACCGTCAGTTCGCGCGGTGAAATATCTATTTCAAGCGGCGGTACAGCCAACTATACCACCATCAAATCAAACGGTCTTCTGAGCGTTTCACGGGGCGGTATGGCAAAGAACACTATTGTTGATTCCTTAGGATCCATGACCATATACTCTGGCGGCAAGGCAAATGGTACAACCATCAACTCTTACAGTGAAATGGTCATTTCCAGAGGAGGAACGGCAACAGATATTACTGTCAGCAAATTTGGTTGGCTGTATGTCAAAAGTGGAGCTTCTGCTTCAGATATTTATGCAGCTGCAGGCGCTCACCTCTCTGTTGATGTCGCTTCAAACACATACATTCAAGGGCGTTACAACGGTTCTTCTTTTGAAATGAAAGATGCTCATATTTCAGGGTATACCGTCTATTCAAATGTTTGCATGGATATCTGCAGTGGAGCTGTCGCCTGTGGAACTGTCATTCAATCAGGCGGCAGCATGTACATTTCATCAGGCGGCATTCATCGCGGCTATCTGCAGATTGTTTCAGGGGGAATGGTTTCTGCTTACGCAGGGAGTATCATTGATTTTGCCCTTGCCGGCAGAACTTCTGAAAGTAATTACCTTATCAGCGATCTTTCCCGGATCTCCGGAGCCCCGACTTACACAATTACCGTTGAGGCAGATCAGGCATCTGGAACCTATAAGCTGGCACAGGGAGCCGACAGATTTACCGGAACTGTTTCCATCGGTGACGATACAGTCGGATACGGCTCAATTTCTGTCAATGGCGGAATATTCAAACATAACGGTACGGACTACCAACTGGTCAGATCCAATGGCAATCTTGAACTTCTCATTGGCGATTTAACACCGCCTGAGGCTCCCGCCGCAGCGGCAAATATCACAACTTTGACCAATCAGGATGTGATCATCACGGTTCGCTACAGCGAAGACAGTGTGGTAAAAGAATACCGCATCGGCGAGTCCGGTGAATGGCAGAGCTACAGTGAGGCATTTACCGTTACAGACAACAACACCATATATTTCCGAGCTGAAGATGCCGCCGGAAATGAAAATTCAAACCAGTTCGTCATAGATTACATTGATAAACTTGCACCCACCCTTGAAATTGCTGGAAATGCGACTGAGTGGACCAATCAGGATGTGGTCTTGACCGCAACCGCCAGTGACGGAACCATTGAATACTTCAACGGCTTTGCATGGGTTGAAGGTAATTCCATTACCGCAACTGAAAACGGAATTTTCCAGTTCCGTGTCACCGACCTTGCGGGTAATGTGACCGAAAAGTCTGTCACGGTAGACAAGATCGACAAAGTCGCACCCACTCTTGAAATCAGTGGAAATGCGACAGCGTGGACCAATAAGGATGTGGTCTTGACCGCAACCGCCAGTGACGGAACCATTGAATATTTCAACGGCTCTGCATGGATAGAAGCTGATAGCGTAGCGGCTGTTGAAAACGGTACTTATCACTTCCGTGTCACTGACCTTGCGGGGAACATCACAGAAAAATCGGTTATTGTAGACAAGATCGATAAGGTCGCCCCCACCCTTGAAATTGCTGGAAATGCGGCAGAGTGGACCAATGAGGATGTCATATTGCATGCCGTAAGCAATGACCTTGAAGCGCTCCTTTCTTACCGGATCGATGAGGGCGAATGGTGTACTTACACAGAAGGCGTGACGGTCAGTTCTAATTGCAAAGTGGAATTCCAGGCAGTCGATAAGGCTGGAAACATCACATTTGAAACCGTTGTTGTTGACCGGATCGACAAAGTCGCTCCCAGTGTGCCTGTTGTGACTGCAGATGTGACTGAAATAACAGCAGGTAATGTGACTTTGACAGTGGAAACTGACAAGGATACAGCAGCATTGGAGTACAGTTATAACAGCCGGACATGGTACACCTGTTCCGGAGAGCTGGTGATGAGTTCCAACAGTTCAGTCTATTTCCGTTGTACAGACCTTGCGGGGAATCAATCTGTTGTCAGGTCAGTGGTTGACAACATTGATAAGTCAGCTCCCGGAGTCCCGGAAGATATCAGCATAACGGTCAACAAAAACAGTGTCTCCGCAGATTGGAGCGATGTTTCAGACAAAGGCAAGGCAGGTGTTGCCGGGTATCTTTTCCGTTACGGCAGCTCCGATCACCTTACCGGCACGGGAATTTCTGTTACCGCCAGCGCTTTTGAGATCAACGATCTTGCCGCAGGAACATGGTATTATCAGGTCGCCGCAGTTGACAGTGTCGGAAATATTTCAAATTGGAGCCAAATCAGCTCCTTTGTGATCCTCCCCGCTGCACCTGAGGATCTGGTGGGCAGCGCCAACGGCGTAAGCTGGAAAGGCGTATCTGACGCTTCCACTTATGTTGTTGAGTACTCCGGCAACGACTTTGCCGATTCTCTGCAGATCGCAACTGAAACCACTTCTTTGGATACCTACAATATGCCTTCGGGGACTTACCAGTGGCGTGTCAAGGCGGATGAAGGAGAGTTCGTTAATGGAGAAACGATCCTTTCAGACAATAATTCCGCCCCTCAGAAATTTGTTTCAGATGCCGATGGCAACATGGATCTTTTCTTTGGAAAATCTTCCGGAATTTGGGAAAGCGGCTATGCGGCACAGCATTTGGGAACTTTGGAAGGATGGGGCGGAACCTTTGAACAGGTCGTTCTCAGCGGCAAAAACAAACTTGCCCATATCTTTGAAGGGTCAACAGATGCCAATATCCTCATCCTGACCGATGACAGCAACGGCGATGCACTCTTTGTGGATGATATCTACACTGCTTTGGGTGAACAAGCCCGTATTGCACAGATCAACGAGATCCGCGCCGGAGCGGGAGACGATATCGTTGATATGACAAGTCAGCGCTATGCTTACACCGGTGAGGGCGTGAAGATCTATGGCGGTCTCGGCAACGATACCATCTGGGCGAACAAGGGCAGCAATACCCTCTTCGGCGATGGCGGGAACGACCGTCTGGTGGGGGCGTCAGGAAATGATATCCTTGCAGGCGGCAGCGGCAACGACTCCATGCACGGCGGCGGCGGAAGTGACATCTTCACCTTCGGCGGTGCTTTCGGGCAGGATACCGTGGAGCAGCTCTCCGGCGGCTCCGTCACCTTGTGGTTTGAAACTGGTTCAGAAAGCAACTGGAACGCAGATACCATGACCTACACGGAAGGCGTCAACTCTGTCACCGTGACCGGGGTATCAAGTGTGACACTCCGTTTCGGCAGCGATGCCGCCTTGCCCGCTGGAGCTTTTGCAGACGCTGCAAGCGAAAAGATCTTTGAAGACAAAGACAGCGGCATGCTTGCCTGATAAACTTTCCACAAACGAGCCCATGAAATCATGCGCAACCAAAGGTATGACCGATAACCTGAGCCCCCCAGTACTGGAAAGCGCTCTGAGTGTGCATGAGTGTCTGGTGCGGCGCTTGGTCGGACATGTCAGACAAGTCAGACCTGTCAGACATTATTGGTGCGCCGCCCACGCGAGCAAGGCGCTGGCACTTGACAAGTGGGGAGTTGAGCATACCAATAAAAAAGGCTATTGCTTACCTTTCTTGAGGTTTTGCAACAGCCCTTTTTTTTTGAGAAGAAATAGCGCTTATTTGGCTGCTTCGATCATGGCGCCGAATTTGGCGCACCCTTCATAAGCCTCTTTGAGGAATGCTTTGCGGTTTTCTTCGGATTGCTCCCAGGGATACTCAAAGGCTTCATTCCAGTAGGGCGTGTTCCGCATGGAAAGTTCAAAGCAGGGCACCTGATCCTTGTAGGAAGATGTGGCAATGAGCTTTGCCAGAGCTTCGCAGTCCATGGACTCTGTGAAAAGAGGCTTGTGAAGGTCATGCACCCCATCGTTGTCGTGGATATGAGTGGCGACCAGACGGGACTTGCGCTGCTCCATCTCGTTCATGCGGTTGCCGAGAATATTGGCGTGCCCCGCATCAAAGCAGATACCCAGACGCTCCGCCGGGTAGCGCTCCAGATAACGGTTCACAAGTCCCCAGTCATCCCAGATCAGATTTTCGATGGCGATTTTTACATTGCACTTTTCAAGAACCGGCATCAGCTCATCCAGAGTACGGAAAGCGTATTCGATCTGGATCAACGCGTCTCTGGTCATCCGTTCTGTTTTTTCAGCCGGAATCGATTCGTGGGAAAATTTGGTGTTGGGACCGTGAAGCACCACAGCGCCACCTTCGCCTCCCAGTTCGGCAAGCATTTCAATGCGGTTTCTGACCAGTTCAACACCCGCAAGACGGATGTACTCCGTAGGGGAAAACCAGCACTTTTCCGCCCCTTTGCTGCCGTGGATATCCAGAATTTTTATCCCCGCATCTTTCATCACACGGCGGATCTCTGTGATCTCTGGCTTGGTGTAGAGAAAGTCGCTGCACCACTGATGCCCCCAGGAACAGTATTCAAAACCCGCTTCTGCAAGTTCATAAAGCCTTGAAGCAAAATCCCCGGTGTGACCGCAGAAACTAGTTACACAGCAAAGTTTCATAAGCAGATCCCCTTATTGAATGTTACCGCAGCCCCACGGCTTCACGGACCTTGTCAAGAAGGATCGCCGCTTCGTTCCGGGCACGCTCGCCGTTGCGCTTGAGCAGGTCACGGACATAGTCCAGATTGTTTTCCAGCTCTTCCCGGCGTTTGCGCATGGGTTCAAAGTATGCCCAGAGCTTTTCAAAGAGGGCTTGTTTGGCGTGACCGTAACCGTAGTTTCCGGCAAGCATTCTTTCACGCATTTCCTGAAGTTCCTCCGGCGTTGCCACAAGTTTGTAGAGGGCATACACATTGCATGTATCCGGATCTTTGGGCTCTTCAAGTCCTTTGGAGTCGGTGACGACACTCATGATGACCTTGCGGAGCGCCTTCTCCTTGTCAAAGATGGGAATGGTATTGTTGTAGCTCTTTGACATCTTCTGTCCGTCAACGCCGGGGACAACAGCCACCTCTTCCGGGATCAGCTCCTCGGGGATGGTCAGAATGTCGCCGAAGCGGTTGTTGAATTTCAAGGCAAGATCACGGGCGATCTCAAGATGCTGCTTCTGGTCTTTGCCCACAGGCACCAGATCGGCACGGTAAAGCAGGATGTCAGCAGACATGAGAATGGGGTAGGTAAAGAGTCCGCAGTTGGCTTCAAAACCTTTGGCGACTTTGTCCTTGTAGCTGTGTGCACGCTCCATGAGCCCCACGGGGGAGAAGGTGGCAAGGATCCATGACAGTTCGCACACTTCCGGAATGTCGGACTGCCGGAAAAAGACGGTTCGCTCAGGATCCACACCGCAGGCAAGCCAGCTCAGGGCAAGGTTCATCACATTGCTGCGCAAGTCCTCCGGTTTGGGGTAGGTGGTAAGGGCATGGTAGTCGGCGATAAAAAGAAAGTTTTCGCCTTTAGTCTGCATGTCAACTGTCTGGCGGATGGCGCCGAAGTAGTTGCCGATATGGGGGATGCCCGAAGGCTGGATTCCAGTAAGAATTCGCATTTTTTTATATCCTTGAAATTCAAATGAGTTTTTCGGAGCAGGCTCCGTCGCCCAGCTCGCAAATGTAATATTCAGCGTCGATCCCGGTGCGCAGCTTGTAGGCGGCGCACACCTTTTGAGCATATTGATCGGCTTCATCCTTTTTGACCAGATGGATGGTGATGCCGCCGAAGCCGCCCCCTGAAAGACGGGCGCCCAGAGCGCCGGGAACAGACTTGGCAAGTTCAATGAGATAGTCCAGTTCAGGGGCACTGTTTTCAAAGTTCACCCGGCTGGATTCATGGGAGTCGAACCAGAGCTTGCCGAATCCTGCCACATCGCCCTTTTCCAGAAGTTCAACAGCCTGATGGACCCGGGTACACTCGCCCACCACATGAAGGGCACGGCGGTACTCTCTTTCACCCAGAGCGGACTTTGCGTTGGTCAGCTGTTCAAGAGAGATATCCCTGAGGGTTTGGGCTTCCGGATAGATCCCCTTGAGGATCTCTGCGGCACTTTCGCAATCGGCGCGGCGGGTGTTGTATTCGGAGTCAACGAGGTTGTGCTTTTTCATGGAGTTGATCACAGCCACGGCGTACCCTGCAGGAAGCTGGACGGTCCGCAGAACGGCGATCTTGCGGAAATCGCTCAGGATGATGGAATCCTTTTTGCCGAAAATGGAGCTGAACTGATCCAGAAGCCCCGTCTTCAGTCCAAGATAGGAATTTTCCACCTCCTGTCCTGCAAGAGCCCATTCTTCATTGGTAAGTTTCACTCCAAAGAGCTCTCTCAAGGCAAATCCCGCTGCTGTCTCAAAGGCGGCGGAGCTGGACATACCAGCAGAAAGGGGGACTGTACTTCTCATGCCCGCTTCAAAGGCTCCGATGGTGAACCCGCGGCGTCTCAGGGCGACGATCATACCTTTTACATAATTGCTCCAATCCCCTTTGGCGGCTTTGTCGATCTGACCGAGATCGAATCTCTTTTCAGAACCGTCACGGAAATCCCGGATCGTGCAGACAGTTCCCGGAATACGCCGGGCGGCAAACGCCGTATTGAGTCCTACGGCGCAGGAAAGCACGAAGCCCTGATTGTAGTCAGTATGGTTGCCCAGGATCTCAAGTCTTCCCGGAGCTTGTGAGACTGCTTCAGGAGCTGCCCCGAAACGGGCGGTAAACTCTTTTATCAGCTGTTCATTCATATTTTTTTTCCTTCATCAATGAAACAAATCCTTGAAATACACTCTTCAAAACTTTCCATGCCGCTCAAGATGTCGATCTGGATACGCAGGAAATACAAAGGCACATCGCAGCGGTCCAATTTGGGGATACGCACCGCATCTTTTTCTGTGGTGACGATCATTTCCGCACCGGCGGCTTTTGCCTGATTGATAAAATCAATGATCTCCTGCTGGGTATAGCGGTGGTGGTCTGCGTAGTGGTCGGTGAGCACCAGATCGGCGCCGAGTTTTCTGAGAAAACCTTCAAAACTGCCGGGACTTGCGATGGCGCTCAGGGCGGCAGTTTTGACACCTTTGAGAGTTTCCAGAGGAATGTGTTCCTGGGAGAAGAGCTTTTGCAGATACTGGGGCTTGTGGCAGCACTCTATGATCTCCGCTTTGCGGCAGTGGCGGTTGAGGAACCGTTTCAGGTGGCGGTTGCGCCGGGTGCCTGTTGATTTCGTCAGGAAAATGTAGTCGGCGCGTTTGATATGTTCAATAGGCTCCCGCAGAGTACCTCTCGGGAGACAGTGTCCGTTCCCGAAGGGGGCTGTTGAGTCAACCAGCACGATGTTGATGTGGGGACGGAGCATCAGGTATTGGAATCCGTCGTCAAGAATGATCACATCGGTCTGAAAGTGGTTGATGGCATAGATCCCGGATTTGACCCGGTCTTTATCCACCAGAACTGCCACATCGGGCAGATTGGAAGCAAGCATATAAGGTTCATCGCCTGCGTATTCGCAGTCCATGAGGAGATTTTTGCCGTCGGAAACGACTTTCGGGGGGATCTCGTTGTGTTCGGAGTTGAACTTCTGGCGCATTTTTTCCCAGAAGGAACGGTTTTTGCTCCGGTATCCCCGGCTGAGGATGGCAACCTTGCGCCCCTGCTGGCTCAGTGAACGGGCGAACACTTCCACAACAGGGGTTTTCCCCGTACCGCCGCAGGTCAGATTGCCGATACTGACCACCAGACACCCGAGAGAGTGGTGGCGGATGACCCGGCTGTCGTAAAGCCAGAGCCGGAACTTTGCAATATTGCTGAAAAACCGTGACATGAAAAAGAGCAGCATAAGCAAAGTCCGGTCAAACCAGCGCCGCCGTTTGCCGTTCATCACTTCGAGAAAATACTGTTCCAGATCTTCAGTTTTCAGTTGAAATTTGTGCATATTCTCTTTCCCGGTTTTGTCATTTACATACTATACCACAAATTTGCCTTTTCGCAAGTCCGGAAATACAGAAATTTGCATCTGTCAATCGTCAAAGTTGATCCGTTCCTCCTCAATGACAAGGGGGCGGTTTTTGACCTGAGTCCAGATAGCGCCGATGTATTCGCCGATTATGCCGATAAAGAGCAGCTGAACTGCTCCGAGAAAAAAGATGCCGATGACAAGGGGGGCGATTCCCAGAGAAAATGTGTTCCACCAGATGAGTTTTGCAACAAAATATCCCGCTGCAACCAGCAAACACATAATTGCCAGAAACATGCCGCAAAAAACAGACAGGCGCAAAGGAAGTTTTGTGTAATTGACAAATCCGGTCATTGCATAGTCGTAATATTTGAAGATATTGTAGGAGCTTTTTCCGTATTTCCGCAATGGCTGTTCAAAGGGGATGTCGATACGTTTGAATCCTACTTCAGCCAATACTCCCCGGAAATAAGAGAAGTCATTAAAACTTTTTACAGCATTTACGACCCGGCGCGAAAAAAGTCCGTAACCGGTGAAGTTCTGGATCAGAGGTGCTGATGACAAACTTGAAAGCAGTTTGTAGTAGGTTTTGCGCAAGAAGAAGGTCAGGGGATTTTCCTGTGAAGATTCTTTGATCGCACAAACAATATCATAACCTGCCTCATATTTTTCCAGGAACTGGGAAATCATTTCCGGCGGATCTTGCAAATCAGACGCGATTTGTATCACAACATCACCGGTTGCAGTACAAAATGCATTCATCCCGGAGTTGATGGGACCGAAATTATTGGCATTGAAGATTACTTTGAAATTCCGGTCCTCGGCAGCAAGAGCACGCAGTTTTTCCCGAGTGTCATCCGTAGAACAATTATCTGCCATGATAAACTCATAATCATACTGGGGAAATTTTTTCAATTCTCCCATGCAGCGCTCGTAAAGTTCACGGATGTTGCCTGACTCATTATAGCAAGTGCCGGCAATTGAAATTTTTTTACGCTTTTCCATAATTATCCAATATAACCTCTGTTTCTGATAAGAGTGTTTCTATAGAAGAACAGACAGCCTTCCAATTCAACATCTTTTCCGCAAGATCAACTGTTGGAACATAAATATTGATGCTGCCGTTAGGAGATGTTTCTGAAAAAGAATCGGTCGATCCATATTTTAACCCGAACTTGGAGGAAAAAGTTTTTAATATAATGTTTTTGGAAACAGGTTCCCTGCTGGCAACATCCAACGCGGTATTGATATGTTTTTCGGCAGCACAACGCAGTATAAGTGCAGCCAAATCAGAGGGATGGGGATAATCTCTGAGCATATCTGCAGGAGATGTTTTGAATATTTCATTTTTTACAAGAGCTTTTACAAGATCCGTCATGAAATAGCCGGAATCAAGATCGATGCAATGGCTGAAAAATGAGAAGATCCTTAAGTCAGCAATTTTTAACTGAGGCAGAGATCTGTGTTTTGCTTCGCTGTAAATCTTGGACACGGCATAGTAATCAGGAACACTGACCCTGTTGGGATAAAATCTCCAGAAGCTGTTTTCTTCAACAGGAGCATTGTTCTGCCTGCCGTAAACTGCCCCGCTTGAAAACATGACATATAAAGTCTCCTGATTGACATTTTTCAGGTAGTCCAAAGCCAAATTATCAAAGTGTTCAAGAACAGAAAACCAACGGTTATAATCACTGGCGAGTTCTTTCGGGGTACCTGCTCCAATACAGTTGATGATCACATCAAAATTTCCGTACATAAAAGAATCAAACCCTTTATGTACGGAACAATTAGAGCCTTTTAATTTTTCTGGTGAACGTGCAAAAAGAGTCAGTTCCGCACCTGCTTCCAGCAGATACGGAGTTATTGCTCTGGCAATATGAGAAGTTCCGCCCAGTATTGCGATCTTTAAGCTCAATCCAAATCCTCCAATGCAAAGTGTTTCTGCTATTTCTGCCCAAGGCTGTATCGGGCAAGTGTTTTGCAGTAAGTCCCCTTACCCTCAGGGGAGCGGTCCGCATTTACAAATGTGTCGAAAAGCTCGTTAAGAGGCATTGATAAAGTATATTCATCCCTCGCACTCACACACACTCTCTGAGTTTGAATCAGTTTTTTTTGATCATATCTTCAGGACCATAGATCTCATCCCATTTAACGGGCAGTTTTTTTCCATAGGTGGGAACCAGATACTTGTCAATAAAAGCACGGCTTTCAGCGACAAGGCAGGTGTTGACATGTTTGCCGAACCATTTGATATTCATACCGCGGTCAATGATATCCTTGAGAGGTTCTTCAAAGAAGTTGCCGATACTGGTCTGCATGTAGGGACAGGGCATCACATCTCCGTACTGGGTGATGGAGATCATGCGCTTGACGGCGATACATCCCAGATCAAGTCCGTAAGAGGGGGTCAGGTGGGTGAATACATTGTATTTATCTGCAAGATCTGCCACATATTTCATATCTTCTTTTGTGACGAGAGCATCAAAATTCCCCTCCCAGGCGCCGACGGGTTTTGCATAGGTCACAAAAGTTCCGACACCTTTGCTTTTTGCAAATTCCAGATACTCTATGAACTCTTCGCTGTGGACACGCTGATGGGTGACAACAGTGGAAAGAATGATATTCAAACCGGCTTCAAGGGCGGCATCGATAGCCCGCAAGGCTCTGGCATGGGAACCGGGGGCTTTCCGGAACGAATCATGTTCTTCTGCATCAAGACTGTCCAGACTGAGCTGGATCTTGTCAACGCCGATTGATTTAAGGTGCTTTGCTCTGGCAGAATCAAGGAACCAGCCGTTTGTGTCGCTCGTGATATAGAATTTTTGAGGATCAATAGCTTCGACCAGCTGGTCAAAGTCCTTAAAAACGAGGGGTTCGCCGCCGGTGATCACGATATTGGCAAGTCCAAGTTCGTCTGCCTGGCGCGAAAGCTCCCGGACATCATCAAGAGTGAAGGAGCGCCCCTCCTTTTTCCCTTGAAAGTGCTTGACAGAACAGTGCTGACAGCGAAAGTTGCATGTGTAATTGTACTGAAACTGGATGATGGCAATACTTTCATTTCTGGCAATTTTCTCTGAAAACTTCATTACCTTTTCATAAACGCGGGGTTTCTGTTCTTTCAGATAGTTGCGGCGTGACTGCTCCACACTGTTGAGTTCTTTAGACATGTTATCCTCCTCTTGTAAAAAATCACTTTATGATTTCAAGTTTGTTTTCCCGCAGGATCGCCAAATGCCGGATTTGTGAAAAGCGCTGTGTTATGAGCCCTGCGACTTCATCTGAATACCCTCCGCAAGCGACGATGACTCCATCGATATCGTCATCAGCCAATGCTTCGGGAGCAACGATGGGAATATGGGTCGTAAAAGTGAAACGATTCTGTTTTTCCGGCGAAGAATCAGCAACAATGCAGATTTTTTTCCGGTCCATGCCGGTGAGGGCAAGTGTTGTCAGAGCCTGGTGTCCGGCTCCCCAGAAAGCACATTTTCCGCATTGAGCGGCGAAATGATGGATTTGAGCTGTCAATTCCTGCCGGACAGCATGACAGGAACTCAAATCAACAGCCTTGCGTTTGATGACTTCAGCGGAAATAATATAGTCATGCCACACACTCCGGCAGGAAATAACGTCAAATCCGTGATTCTGGAGCATCGCCGTCAGGTTTGCCGCAGTGAAGTAGTAAATATGTTCGCAGCTGTACTCCGTCAACTGTGCGTTGGCAAGGATCATATCAAGATTGGGGACTTCAATGATCCCCGGTGCTCCGTTGCAAAGATTGCCGCGTATTCCGGTAAGAAATGCCGGAATATCCGGGATATGTTCCAGAAAATTCAAGATGAAAAAACCGTCATAAGGTGCTTGAGGGAGTTTTTCATCCCCATTTTCAAAAAAAGTCCTGAAAACCTCAAGTCCCATGGCACGGCAGATTTCAACCGCATTTGCTCCGGATTCCGTACCGCAGGCGGTTACGCCGGAGTCATTCATGAGAGAGAGGTACTCCCCTCTGCCGCATCCGGCTTCAAACACCTTTTTCCCAGTCAGTCCATAACGCTTCACCCAGGAGCCGAACTGCTCAAGACGGAACTGTTTCATAGCTTCCGATACGCCGCTTGCCCGGATCACTTCCCGATAGTAAGGCACCGGCGGAGCCGTATGCTGCAGCACACCACAGTTCAGACATTGGCAGAGCGCAAGATCGATCCCTTTGTCCGCAAGACACTCTTCCCGGGTGGAGGGCATCTTCTGGGCTGCTGCCGGAACATTTTTCAGCACCAGCAGTTCTTTGCTCAATTCACCTTGGCATATCCGGCATCGGTTCATTATATTCAAAACCTCATATTTTCTTCAAATTCTTCTTCCGGAAGGAAGGGAGCCAGATTTTCCATCGGCATTGAAACCATTCCTCCGTCAGGCAGAGCTTTGGAACTCAGATGGGGAGCTGTTCCGACACTCTGATCAAGAAGAACTTCGCAAATAACCGTGCCGGGGAGCGACAGAACATTCCGGATTTGAGATGAGAGCTCTTTCGGGGTGGTAATTTGCGTATATTGCAATTCAAAACCGCCGCACAGTTTGCGGAAATCAGGAAGTGTCAGTCCGCTTGAAGGATCGCAGGCGACAAAGTTGCCGTCAAAACGCCCTTTCTGCATGTTGCGGATGGAGCCGTAACCGTTGTTGTTGAGTACAAAAAGTTTGATGGGCAAGTTCAAGCGGCGCAGGGTCTCAAACTCCTGGATGTTGTGCATGATGCCGCCGTCACCGATCAAGCCGATCGTGCGTTTTTTTCCGGAAGCAATACAGCCGCCGATAAGGGCAGGGAGTCCGAAACCCATGGAACCGAGACCGGGGGTGTTGTGGATCCGGACCCCCTCTTTGACTGGCACAGCCTGCATGGTGACTTCAGCACAGGCGCCGGAACTGCCGGGGATCAGCAAGTCTCCGCACTGGAGCTGATTGCCGATAACATTGACAAGCTGGTAAAGGTTGACCCGTTCCCGTTCTTCCGAACAAAGTTCAGGCAGAACAGCCGGATAACGTTTCTGCCACTCTTTGCAGCGCTTCAGAAAGGCTGTGCAGGGGAGGGGACCTTCAGCAAGTTTCAGCATTTCAGCAATAAATTTTCCGGCATCCATCGGGAGTGCTGTCAAATTCTGAGTGTCAAGTTTGTTGATTTCGCAAGGATCAATGTCAACCATGAACTTTTGAGCCGCAGGTGCAAAATGCGGCGCGTTGAAACCTGTCTGGCAGAGATCAAGACGGGTTCCGATAATCAACAGAACATCGCAGGTCTGCTGGGCAAAATTTGCGCCTCGCTGACCGACAATGCCGGGGCGTCCGATGTAATAAGGGTGGTCATCGGGCAGAAAGTCTGCCGCTTTCCAGCTCAGTGCAGTCGGAATTTGCAGTTTCTCAACAAGTGTTCTGAATGTACTTACACTTTCTGCTGCCCGGATACCGTTCCCTGCGTAAATGAGAGGACGTTTTGCGTTTTTCAATGCTGCCATAACAGTGGCGGCAGCCGCTGCATGATCCGGTGTTTCTTCCGCGTCAGGAGTAAACCCTGGCAGTTCTTCCGGAGTGATGAATGCCCCCTGAACATCCAGCGGCAGATCAAGCCAGACCGGTCCCCGTCTGCCGTGCATTGCAAGATAAAGGGCTTTTTCAAGTTCAAAACGGATCGCCGCGGGATCTGTGACGCACTTTGCATATTTCGTCACCGGAGCGGCAATAGCCGCAGTATCAACCTCCTGGATACCCATCTGACGAACCTTGTAGTCATGCATGAGTTCAGTTGTTTTGGCTTGTCCGGAAAGAATCAGCATGGGGGTGGAGTCAATCCATGCACCGGCGACCCCCGTAAGTGCATTGGTGGAACCGGGACCCGCAGTCACAAGTGTCACCCCCAGGGAATTTCTGTTTTGGGCGTAGGCTTCAGCAGCGATTGCCGCAGCCTGCTCATGGAGACAGCACACATAATCAAGTCCGGGGGTTTTCCCCAGAGAATCCACCAGATGCATACACCCGCCGCCGGGGAGCATAAAAACTGTATCAACGCCGGTTTCAGCGGCGATCCTTTTGAAAATATAGTCAGAAACTTTGATTTTGCTCATTTTTTGAGTTCCAATTCTTTGCATAACATTGAAAAAAACTTTTCAATGCTCATGTTTTTATTTTCATTCCATGGGGCGGGAAAATAAAAAGCCCTGTGCCCGGCGGCTCTGACAGATTTGACATTTTGAGGTGCATCATCGATCAATATGCCGCCTAAAACCGATACTGCCTCCGCTTTGGATGTAAAAAGCGGCATTCCGGTTGCAATTTGTTTTCTGGGGGAGGGCACGAAAATCGTTCCCTGTATCCAACGCCCGAAATGGCGCAGGACCCATTCTGCTGAACGCGGTGCCATGCTGACAGGAGCCGCGCTCAATGTGACTGAACGTAATTCGCTGCCCCATTCCTGAAAAAACGCCATAACCTCTTTGCGGGGCGCTTGCTCATAAAGATATTTCTCCCGGCACTCATCAAGGATGTTTCTGTATTCATCAAGTGAACATCCCAGTTCTGCCAGTGGGGGATTCTGCTGCAGCTCCTCCAACTTTATTCCCGGTCTGATTTTTTGCGCCGTAGTCGCCATGCACAAACGGGTAAGGTCGTTGAGAACATCATCAATATCCCAAATCAGCAAAGGGCTCTTCATCGGATAGATCTGCCTCCATCCTTGAGCCAGTCAGCGTAAAAAGTCATATAGGTTTTGCGCTGCTCTGCACTTTTGATCGCCGGATCACTGTAAAAAGAGTCGTTTTTGAAGTGAGTGGTGGAAATTTCCTCCATCACCGCTCCTCTTTCGCTGCCGAAAGAGTGGGCAACTCCCCTTTCAACAACGATCAGCTCGCCTGCATGAAAGGTCTTCTTCACGCCATTCAGCTCAAGGATCATTTCCCCGTAAAGGACATGAAAAGTTTCTTCCTTCTGCTTGTGGGTGTGAGTGGGGTTGAATTGTCCCGGCAGCAGTGCAATGATTTTTTTGCAGTATTCCCGGTTGATACAGGTGATGATCGAACAGCCGCAGCGTTTGAATTCATCAATACCGTAATGGTGTGACAACTCCAGATTCATCCGGTTCATCAAAGGAACTCCGGAAGCTGAAAGAAGAGCCCCGAGTTCACGGATAATATTCAAAACTTCACCGCGCCGGTTGATGATCTGTGTTTCTTCGATCTTGACAGGAGAATTGGGACTCAAGTCAATTTTTGCTGTAAGTTCCAGGTACTTTGAAAGGTCATTGGCACGCATTTGACCGGGAAGACAGGGAATGGCAAAGAAAAGATTTTCGGGTTTGATCCTTTCTCCCTTTTTGACAGCTTCTTTAACGAAAACACCCCGCTGAAGTCCCTGCAAATCAGAGGCTTCCTTTTCTGAGATGGAACGCCGGGAATTGGAGATGCCGCACATTGCATAAGCTCTTTCAGCAGAAGCAAGCCATTTTTCAGTTTGTTCCGGGGTCGATGAGTAGGCATTAAGAGCGTATTTTCCGGTGGGTAAGCCCACATGACGCTCGAGGATGACAGCTCCTTTGGCGACAGCCATCATCACCGCTTCGAAATTATCGGGGGCTTCATGGGTTGAAAAGCCTATGGGCAGATCGGGATACAGCTGCTTGTAGTAATCCAGCTGATTGAGTTCCAATTCAGCGTCGGGTGTCGGATAAGACCCCACACAGTGCATCAACGCAAAGGGAATTTGACGATGCTCAAAAAATGAAACCACATTGTTGATATCTTCAAGTTTTGCTCCGGCAGTTGAAATTATGACAGGCTTCCCGGCAGCGGCAGCTTTTTCCAGCAGAGGCCAGTCGGTAAAAGAACAACTGGCGATCTTGAGAAAATCAAAGCCGTGTTTTACCACCCGGTCAACTGAAACTTCGTCAAATGGAGTACAGGCCGTTAAGAGCCCGCATTCATCAGCGCACTTTTTCATGGCAATAAAGGCTTCTTCCGGGAGAGCGGTTTCTGTGAAGCGTTTGACATATTTAAAGTCAAAACGCTCTTTGTAATCAGGGTGGATAAAGGTGGGAATATCACGATACTGGAACTTGATGGCACAACGGAAACCGGGAAACTTTTTGGCGATCTCTGCATAACGGCGGATCAACGCTTTTCCGTGTTCCACATCTCCTGAATGATTATTTGCCATTTCAAAAATAACAAGCCGTTCAAAACTGGCGTTATTCTGTTCGCTCATGATTTTCCTTCTCCCTGGATAGATATTGTCTTTTTCTGAAGTAATATAGCACTCAACAGGGAGCTTTGCAAGTACATCTTTTTATATGCGCCGGAAAAAACAGAGATTTTTTCCCCGGGATTGTACTTTTTTTACTCTTATTATTTGCAAATTTTGCACTGATGGGCTATATTTTAGCAATGTATCTTTTATTTCAGGGAGAATGTTTATGGACTGGCAGCTGCTTTATGACAGACTTTACGCTGTTTACGGCGATTGTGTCTGTCCTCTGGTGCATGACTCGCCTTTTCAGCTGCTGGCGGCGGTGATGCTTTCGGCGCAGTGCCGGGATGAAAGAGTCAATCAGGTGACGGAAAAACTTTTTGCTCTTGCTCCGGATGCTCCTGCTATGGCTGCTTTGGATGTGGCACAAATCGCCGAGATCATCAAGCCTTGCGGACTCCACGGTACCAAGTCAAAAAATCTTCAGGGAGCCGCACAAATGATCCTTGACCGTTTCAACGGCGTCGTTCCCCAAACGATGGAGGAGCTGACTCAGCTTCCCGGTATCGGCAGAAAGAGTGCCAATGTGCTGTTGGGGAATGTTTTCCATATCCCCGGATTCCCCGTAGATACCCATGTCAAAAGGCTGCTCAACCGTCTGGGAGCGGTCAAAAGCGATGATCCCGAAAAAATCGAGCAGATCGTCAATAAAGCTGTGGCTCCTGAAAGATGGACCAATTTTTCCCATTTGCTCATCTTTCACGGACGCGCTGTCTGTCATGCCGGAAAACCTGAGTGTGATAAATGTACTTTATGTGATATGTGTGCTTTTAATAAGAGGAAAAACAAGTAATGGGCTGGTTCAAAGATAAATTCCGCCAAATAAAAAAGTTTCCCCGCTGGGTCTACTGGCTCCCTGCCAGAACTTTACAGCTGATGTGCCATACCCTCTACCGTATCCGGATAGATGATCCGGACAACTTGCGCTTTACCCCGGGCGGCTTTATCGGAGTTGCCTGGCACAACCGTCTTTTGTATTTCCCATCTATCATTCCCGCAGTGGCAAGAAAGAGGACTGCGGCTGTGGTCAGTGCCTCCCGTGACGGACAGTATATTGCCGACTTGATCTCAATGTTCGGTATCCGCAGTTTGCGGGGGTCTTCCTCCCGGAGAGGTGCCAATGCGCTGCTGGACTCTGTGAAAGTCATGCGCGAAGAAAATCTCAATGTGGTCTTTACCCCTGATGGTCCCAGAGGACCTAAATATCAGATGAAACCCGGTCCCATCATGCTTGCTTCTCTTACCGGCTCCCCCATCTGTCCTTTGAGTATCAATGCCTCAAAGTGCTGGGCAGCCAAAAGCTGGGACGGATTCCAGATCCCCAAGCCCGGAGCAACTTTGACTCTGGTCATCGGCAAACCCATTTATGTTCCTGCCGGAATTTCCGGTGAAGAACTTGAAAAATGGCGGCTCAAAGTGGAAGAAGCCATGAACGCCATTACAGTCGATCCGGAACCATAAAACAAATTTTTTTACAAAAAAGGAGAATATATCATGCAGCAACTTTTTGGAGACAAAGTACAGGACTATTATGTCCGCAAACTGAGAGCCAATGCCGCAGAACGCAAGGCGCGTTTGGAGAAGATCCAGACGCCTGAGCAGTTCAAAGCCTATCAGCAGGAGCTGAAAGAAAAGATCCGTCAATCTTTCCAGCTCCCCACAGAAAAGACTCCTCTTTCCCCCCGGATCACCGGTACTCTGCAGCGTGATGGATTCCGTGTGGAAAATGTGATCTACCACAGCCGTCCCCGTCTGCCCGTTACCGCCAATTTGTACATCCCCGAAGGCGCCTCCAACGCTCCCGCCGTGCTCTTTCTTGCCGGACACTCTGTCAACGGCAAGGCAAGTGATACCTACCAGAGAGCGATCCTCAATCTGGTCGCCAACGGTTTTGTCGTCCTTGCTCCCGACCCCTCCGGTCAGGGGGAACGCGCTCAGCTGGTGGATGTACCCCATGCGGAGGAATTCGCATACCGTCCCACCTTTGAACATAATATGATCAACAAACAAATGCTCCTTGTGGGTGAATTCTACACCTCCTGGTGCGTCTGGGACGCTGTCCGCAGCTACGACTATCTGGAGTCCCGTCCTGAGGTCGATCCCAAGCGGATCTGTATTACCGGCAACTCCGGCGGCGGCAACATGAGTGCCTTTATGTCTGCGGTCGATGACCGTGCTTTTGCCATTGCTCCCAGCTGCTATGTCACCACCTGGCTCCACAATGTTGAAAACGAAGAGCCCGCCTGTGCCGAACAGGAACCCCAGTTCTTTATCGGTCACGGCTGTGAAATGGGGGACTTGCTCCTTGCCAATGCCCCCCGTCCGCTGCTGCTGCTGGGACAGAAGAATGACTTCTTTGATGTCCGCGGCACCGCAGAGACCTACGAAGAGGTCAAACGCTTCTATGAAATGCTGGGCGAAGGCGACAAGATCAAACTTTTTGTCGGTCCCACCAACCACGGATACCACCGGGAAAACCGGGATGCCATGTATGACTTCTTCACCTCTCAGCTGGGTTTGGGAACTCCCAAAGTCGAAAGAGATGATGTCGAACTCTTTACCGACGCTGAACTGCAGGTGACTCCCACCGGGCAGACCGCCCATTTGGATGGTGAACTCATTACCATCGACTTTGCCAGAAATCTGGCGGATGATTACCGTGCGAACCGTCCCAAACTGACCAAAGCTGAACTTCAGGATAAGGTCCGGGAAATGCTCCGTCTGGATGAAAAGGATATTCCGGTCCCCTTCCACCGCAACCTGAAATACCGTATGCAGGGCTGCCGTCTCTTTTCCCGTTTCGGTATTGAAACGGAAGAAAATATGCTTGCCATTCTTCACCACATGCCTGAGGTAAGCAAGTGGCGCAACTATCTTCATTTCCCCCGCGAGTTTGAGCACTCCACACTCTATATCCCCCATGTGGACTCCATTGATGAAATGCTGGAGATCGAATTCAAGGATTGCGGCGAACTTTTCGGACTTGACGTCCGGGGCGTGGGTGAATTGATGCCTTTGAGCTGCAACTATAACTCCGGTCATGCCCAGCCCTATTGGCTGCACCCCTTCCGTCAGGACTCTCTCTACAGCTGCTTTGACAATGTCCAGCGTGAATTTTTCAGCTCCTACTGCTGTGACTACGATTACTCCGCTATCGGTCTCATGCTCAATGAACCCTATCTCGGCGGCAGGGTCCGTGACATCCTCAGCACAGTCAAGCTGATGAAGCACAACGGTCACGGCAAGATTGACATCGTTGCCAAAGGACAGGGCACCATCCCTGCCATTTTTGCGGCGCTGCTTTCTGATGAGATCAAGGATGTGACATTGATCCAGGCTCCTGAATCCTTTGACTCCATGCTCCGCACCCGTATCACATACGTTCCCCAGTCCGTCATGCCCTGGGGCGTGCTGAAATTCACAGATATGCCCGAACTGATCGAAGCTGTGGGCGCCAAGGTCATCAAGTAAAGAGGTTTTTTTATGTACGATAAAAATTATTTGAGAGAGCGTATCGGCTCCATGCGTCAGTTGGCGGGGATCCGCCGCGCTGAACTTGAGGATGGCAAAGGCCGCGGTATGCGGATCCTTGATGTAAACAACGGCAGCGGACTTACCTTTACCGTCTACCCCGACCGGGGAATGGATATCGGTGAAGCCTCCTTCAAGGGCATCCCCGTTGCGTGGATCACCCCCAACGGCCCTGTGGCGCCCCAATTCTACGACGCCAAAGGTCTGAATTGGCTCCGCTCCTGGGGCGGCGGTCTGCTGACCGGATGCGGTCTCATGAATGTGGGCGGTCCCAATGCCTCAGGCGGCGAAGAACACGGTCTCCACGGCAGACTTTCCCACACCCCTGCCGGTCAGGTCAACGCCAAAGCCGCATGGGATGAGGAAGGCGTTTACCGTATTGAGCTTGACGGTGAGATCCGGGTGAGCCGTGTCTTTGGCAAGAACATCTTCATGACCCGCAAGATCTCCACTGCCATGGGGGAAAATGCCATTATTATTGAAGACGAAGTGGAAAATCAGGGATTCCGTCCCACGCCTTTCATGCTGCTTTATCACATGAATTTCGGATGGCCCCTGGTGGATGAATGTACCACTCTTTCCATGGCTGAACACAAGGTCATCCCCCAGAACGATATCGCCATTGCCGGACTGGGAGAATGGAACCGTATGGGAGCACCCGATCCTGAGTGGATCGAACAGGTCTACTATCATCAGCTGCCTGCTGATGAAAAGGGCATTGCCAAAGTGACCATGACCAATCCCAAACTGAAACTTCAGGTCACTGTGGAATACCGTGTGGCGGAGCTCCCCTATCTGGTGGAGTGGAAACAGCTGGGACAGGGGGAATATGTCTGCGGGCTTGAACCTGCCAACTGCTTCCCCGAAGGTCAGGCGGCAATGCAGAAACGGGGAGTGCTCAAAAAACTGCAGCCCGGAGAGATCTCCAAATCTTATGTCAAGGTCTCTTTTCTGGAGTTATGAGCACTCTTTGTACCAACTGCCCCCGGCATTGCTCTGAGCGTCCGGGGGGATTCTGCGGGGCAGGGGATGAGGTGATCCTTTCCCGGGCAGGGCTCCACTTTTGGGAGGAGCCCTGCATCAGCGGCACCCGCGGCGCCGGAACGGTTTTCTTTTCAGGGTGCAATTTGCGCTGTGTCTACTGCCAGAACTATGAGATCAGCAGCTGTATGCAGGGTAAAAAAGTTTCCGTGGAACGCTTGCGTGAGATCTACTTTGAGCTTATTGCACAGGGCGCCCACAATATTGATCTGGTGACCCCCATGCACTACTCAACTCAGGTTTTGAGATCCCTTGAAGAGCCCCTTCCGGTGCCGGTGGTGTGCAACACAAACGGATATGAAGATCTTGAAAACTTGCGCCGCTGGGAAGGAAAGGCGCAGGTCTATCTGCCGGATTTCAAGTACTCTGACAACACTGCCGCAGGAAAATACAGCCGTGCACCTGATTATTTTACAGTTGCTTCAACTGCTGTCAAAGAGATGTTCCGGCAAACCGGCAGACCGGTGTATGATGCTGAGGGAGTTATGACAGGCGGCGTAGTGATCCGTCATCTGCTGCTTCCCGGCATGTGGCGGAACACTCAAGGCGTCATAGATTTCATCGCCTCAAATTTCGATCCCGGCGATGTGGTTTTCTGTTTGATGCGGCAATATATCCCCCACGGCAGGGCAGGGGAGTTCCCCGAACTCGACCGGCGGGTCTCTGATGCCGAATATGAGAGAGCTGTCAATTACATGATGGACTCCGGGATCGAAGATGGATTTGTTCAGGATAAAGAATCTGCAGATAGTTTATATATCCCGGAGTTTGACGGTTCCGGGGTGTGATAATCAATCGTTAAAATAGGAAAAAAAATGAAAAAAGTGTTTGCTTTCCTGGTCGCAGCTGCACTTTGTGCAAGTGTCTCAGCTGCGGAAAATGTTCTCAAGATCACGGAACCGGCTGATTTTACCGGCAGCGGAGCCGGCAGGCTCAAACCGGTTCCCGGCGGAATCGGTTTTACGGTGGGGACCGGCTTCATGGAAGTTGTTTCAAAAAAACGCATTCCTGTTGATCTTGCAAAAAAATATCTGGTGACTTTTGAATACCGGCTTGCTCCCGGCAGCGAGCCCGGCTGCGGGTTTTACTTTGCCCCGATCAACTGGACTGAAAATGATAAAGTGATTACCTGTGACAGTCAGTATATTACACCCGGCAGTGAAACTGTACTTGCCGCTCCCGTTAAAAAAGGCGACAGGATCGTCAGGATCAAAGATGGCTCCAAGTGGATCGCAAAATACGGGGCGATTGCATTCAATGCCAAAAAAGATCTGTCGGATCTTCCCAATCTTGATGTGATCCGCCTGACTGGTCTCACCAAAAAAGCAAACAATATTTGGGAGGCATCTCTCAGAACTCCTGTTACACGACCTTACGCTCTCGGGACAGCTGTCCGCAACCACCGGGATGGTGCGACCTACCGTTATGTGGGCGGCTACTGCAAACCACAGCTCCAGTGGAAAAAAGCCGAAAGGATCATTACCGGCGCTCTTCGTGAACGGCTCCCCAACTATGAAAAAAGCTGGCGTCCCGGTGCCGCAACAGCCGGGATCATCATTTTTACCGGCAGCGGCAAAGGTGATGTTGAACTCCGCAATATCAGCATCAGCGAAGTGAAATAAGAATTTTTGGGTTTGATCCCCGGAATATTCGTGTTTCGGGGATTTTCCCGTTAAGATGACTTGATTTTTCCCCTAAAGTGTGTTATCTTATCAGAAGGTCATGCGATTTAGCGCAGGTTTTTACAAAAATAAAAAAAGAGTGTAATGATGAAGTATTTATTTGCCGCTGTTGCTTCCGCCGCCATGGTCGGGAGCGTTTTCGCCGCAGAAGCACTGCAGATCAAAAAATATGCTGATTACAATGGCGGGAAAAGATATGCCGCTTTCGTCAAGGATATTGACAACGGAGTCCGTATAACCAACCAAGGCAAGTTCGTTCAGATCGAATCTGTCAAACAGATCCCCATCGATCTCAAGAAAAAGTATCAGATCGCCTGTGAATACCGTTTGGCTCCCGGCAGCAAAACCACCGGTTTCTTCTATTTTGCTCCTGTCTGTTACGACAGGAATGGCAAGCAGATCACCGCTGTCTCTCAGAATCCTCTCAGAGGCACTGAAACTGTTCTTGCTGCTCCCGTCAAAAAAGGCGATAAGGTCGTCAAGATCAAAAACGGCGCAAAGTGGATCAAGAGATATGGTTTTATTGCTTTTGGTGCCAAGGCTGATTTTTCGGATCTTCCCAACTTTAATGTTATCGGTATCAAAGAGATCCAAAAGAAGGGCGCTGAGTGGGAAATTGCTTTGCAGACTCCCGCAACTCAGGCTTATCCCGCAGGAACTGCTGTCCGTGAACAGTGTGCGGCAGCTTCATACCGCTATATGATGTATACACAGCAGAAACCTGAATGGACGAAATTCTCCCGGATCCTTACCGGAGCCAAATTCAAAGGTGCTCCTCAGTATCCCTATTCCTGGCGCTCCGGAACTGCCAGGGCAGGCATCATTGTCTTTACCAACGGTACTGTTGACATGGAACTGCGCAATGTCAGCATCACTGAGGTCAAATGAGACTTTTTGAGTCAGAACGTTCCGGTAAGCTCTACCAAAAGGTTTTGGAGCTTGCCGGAATTTTTTATAATGCCGGGGGCAGGGCTCTTCTTGTGGGGGGCGCTGTCCGCGACGCATTGCTGGGGCGGCAAGTCAAAGACTTTGATCTGGAGATCCACGGATTGAGCTCCGAACAGGTGCTGGCGTGTCTCAATGGTGTCTGCGAAGTGGATGCTGTGGGCATGAGTTTCGGCGTCATCAAGGTCAAACATCTGGAGCTTGACATCTCTCTGCCCCGCCGGGAAAATAAAGTAGGGCAGGGACACCGGGGATTCCTTGTTGAACTCGATCCCCATTTAAGTTACGCCGATGCAGCTGCCCGCAGGGATTATACGGTCAATGCCATCATGTATGATCCTTTGACGGAGGAACTGCTGGACCCCCACGGGGGCGTCAGGGATCTTGAAAACAAGGTGTTGCGCCATGTGAGCAGTCACTTTGCGGAAGATCCCCTGCGGGTCCTGAGAGGAATGCAGTTCGCCAGCCGCATGGCGTTTGACTTTGCTCCGGAAACCATCGAATTGTGCTCCCGTATCAGTCAGAATGAATTGGCTGTGGAACGGATCGGAAGTGAATGGGAAAAAATGCTTCTTCAAGGCAAAGCCATATCCAGGGGGCTCGCCTTTTTGAAGAGTTGCCGCTGGAGCCGTTTTTATCCGGAGCTTGATTCCCTTTCTGATCCTGCATGGGAAAAACTGGGCGCTTTTCTTGACAGTTGCGCCTTGCTTCGTGAAGGGGAACGGCAGAAGGATATGCTTTTTATGACAGGTGCTTTAGTCACTTCAATGCCGGCTGCCGCAGGAAAATCTTTTTGCAGGAGGCTGTGGAACAGGGATGAACTGATCGGGAAAGCGCTCCGACTTGCAGAAACCTTTCTTGAAGTGTCAGCTGCTCCGGGGGCACTCTGGAGTGCGGCACAAGTGCGCAGGATCGCTTTGCGCCTTGACGGGACGGAGCTGCTGTGCAGACTCCTTGAAGGGGCAGGACTCCTGCAGTGTTCAAAGAATATTGAAGAAATCGCCGGAAAAGAATCTGTGTGGGCGCACGCCCCCGTTCCTCTCATAACAGGAAAACACGGTATCGGATTGGGGATCGCCCCCGGTCCGGAGCTGGGAACTCTGGTCAAGAGGTGCTTTGAAGCGCAGCTTGATGGCGTTTTTAACGATCTGGAAGGGGGAAAAATATATCTGCAAAGCCTGATAAGAAGCAAAAATTAAGGTTTTTTTGAAAAAAACAGCAAGGTGGATAAAAAAATATCTGAATGTACCTTGACTTTTTTTCAAAAAGGCTGTATATTATATACAAAGTTTAACAGGCGGAGCGTTTTTCCGCCAAAACACTAAAAAAACAAAATATAAGAAGGTGCAACAATGATTAAAGTTGGTATCAACGGATTCGGTCGTATCGGTCGCATGGTTTTCCGTGCTGCTGTCGAAAATTTCGCCAATGACATCGAGGTCGTCGGAATCAATGACCTCCTGGAGCCCGATTATCTTGCCTATATGCTGAAGTATGACTCCGTTCATGGCATCTTCAAGCACGACATCCAGGTCAAGGACGGCAATCTGGTCGTTGATGGCAAAGTCATCCGTCTGACCGCTGAAATGGATCCCGCCAATTTGAAGTGGAACGAGGTTGCCGCTGATGTTGTCGTCGAATCCACCGGTCTCTTCCTGGAAGATGCCAAGGCCCGCAAGCACATCGAAGCCGGTGCCAAGAAAGTTATCATGTCCGCTCCCTCCAAAGACGCAACTCCCATGTTCGTCTACGGTGTCAACGACAAGACCTATGCCGGTCAGGACATCATCTCCAACGCCAGCTGCACCACCAACTGTCTGGCTCCCATCAGCAAAGTTCTGAACGACAAGTTCGGTATCAAGCGCGGTCTGATGACCACCATCCACGCTGCCACCGCTACCCAGAAGACTGTTGACGGTCCCTCCAAGAAGGACTGGCGCGGCGGTCGCGGTATCCTTGAGAACATGATCCCCTCCAGCACCGGCGCTGCCAAGGCTGTGGGCAAAGTTCTTCCTGAGCTGAACGGCAAACTTACCGGTATGTCCGTCCGCGTTCCCACCAGCGACGTTTCCTTCGTTGACCTCACTGTTGAACTCAACAAAGAGTGCACCTACGACGAAATCTGCGCTGCCATGAAGGAAGCTGCTGCCGGCGAACTCAAAGGCATCCTCGGCTACACCGATGAAGCTGTTGTTTCCACCGACTTCGTTGACGATCCCCGCACCTCCATCTTCGATGCCAAAGCCGGTATCCAGCTTGACGGAACCTTCGTCAAGGTCTGCTCCTGGTATGACAACGAATGGGGCTACTCCAACAAAGTCCTCGAAATGGCCCGTGTCATCTGCAAGTAATGACTTCAAGGGTTATCCCTCAAAAAAAAGGCGGGCAGAAATGTTCCGCCTTTTTTTGTTAGATTGCCAATTCACAGAAAAACAAAAGGTAATGATATGAACAAACTTACTCTCCGCGATATTGATCTCAAGGGCAAGAAAGTTGTCATGCGCGTTGATTTCAACGTGCCCATCAAAGAAGGCGTCATCAAAGACGATACCCGTGTTCAGGGCGCTCTTCCCTCCATCAAATATGTTCTGGAACAGGGCGGAAGCCTGGTGCTCATGAGCCATCTGGGCCGTCCCGATGAAAAGGGCATCACCGCTGATACCACTTTGAAACCCGTTGCTGCTTATCTGGAAAAACTTCTCGGCAAGACCGTTGTCTTTGTTGACGACTGCGCCGCTGCTGATGCCGCTGTGGCTGCCATGAAACCCGGCGATATCGTCATGCTTGAGAACACCCGTTACTACAAGGAAGAGCAGGCAAAATGCAAACAGAAAGAGGGCGAAGATGACGCCGCTTTCAAAGCCCGCAAGGCTGAACTCAAAGAGAAACAGCAGATCCTTGCCAGGAAACTTGCCTCCTACGGCGATATCTTCTGCAACGACGCTTTCGGAACCGCACACCGTGCCCACGCTTCCACCGCTGTCATTGCCAAATACATGCCCACTTCTGTTGCCGGATTCCTCATGGAAAAAGAGATCGCTTTCCTCGGTAACGCTGTGAACAATCCTGTCCGTCCTTTCGTCGCCATCCTGGGCGGTGCCAAAGTCTCTGACAAGCTGGCTGTTGTCCGCAATCTGCTGACCAAGGTCGATACCCTCATCATCGGCGGCGGTATGGCTTACACCTTCCTCAAAGCCAAGGGCGTTGAGATCGGTAAATCCCTCTGCGAAGAGGATCAGATCGACTATGCCAAAGAGATGATCGCTGACGCTGAAAAGCGCGGTGTCAAACTGCTGCTCCCTGTGGACAACATCGCTGCTGACAAGTTTGATCCCGAAGCCAATACTCAGACCGTTGCTGCTGTTCCCGCCGACTGGATGGGACTTGATATCGGTCCTGAGACCGTGAAACTTTATGCCGATGCCATCAAGGGCGCCAAGACTGTTGTCTGGAACGGTCCCATGGGCTGCTTTGAAATGGAAAAATTCGCCAACGGTACCATGGGCGTCTGCGCCGCAGTTGCCGAAGTCAAAGCCAACGGCGGTGTTTCCATCATCGGCGGCGGCGACAGTGTTGCAGCTGTCAACAAGAGCGGCATGGCTGCTCAGATGAGCCACATTTCCACCGGCGGCGGTGCTTCTCTGGAATTTCTGGAAGGCAAAGAGCTCCCCGGCGTGGCGGCTCTGACCGACAAGTAATATTTCCTCATAAGGAAATTTCAGTGCGGAAAGGTTTTTCCTTTCCGCTTTTTTTAACTGAAGTTCAGGAGTTTTTTTATGCAGCGTGAAGTTTTGCTGATCACCGGTCCCGGCGGAGATGCGCAGGGATGGGGAAATATGGCTGTTACCGAAGTCCTTAACGATACCATCAATGCACTCGGTGTTAAATGTTCCATCGCCTTTGTCAACAACCGCGAAGAGTTTGATAAGGTCATGGATGATGCCACTTGTGATCTGGTATGGAGTTCTCTTTATTACCTTTCTGACCGGGAGGATATCGTAGGCGCCCCGGATGATGCGGCGTGGATCTCAGACCTTCTTGATGCCCGGGGCATTCCTTATATCGGCTCCAGTGCTCAAACCATGAAAGATCTGATATTGAAGTTTGTCACCCATGAGATCATGGCAAAAGCAGGTGTTTCTGTGCCTTTTCATGTGCTGGTGGAACCCGATGAACCGATTCCTGACAATGTGCCTTTCCCCGCCTTTGTAAAGCCTAATGGTGAATCCCGTTCCGTGGGGATCTCTGACCGCAGCGTGGTAAAAGACCGTGCAGAGCTTGAAGCGCAGGTGGCATGGGTCCACACTGAACTGGGGCAGGGGGCTTTGATTGAAGAATATCTCCCCGGAGACGAATATACTGTACTCATGCTGGGGAACGGTGAACATCAGGAGATCCTCCCCGGCAAAGTGACTGTGGATGAAACTCACTACGGCAAATTCCGCATACTGCGCAGTGACCTGCGTGGTGTGGGATTGACCAAGGTCTCCATTCCCACTGAGCACTTTGATGAAGCTGTGGAACTTTGCCGCAAAGCTACTGTTGCATTGAAGTGTATGGACCATGTCCGTGCCGATATGCGCGTGGGCGCAGATGGAAAACTCCGGATCATTGAGGTCAACGGGATCCCCGGACTCAAGCCGGTCAAAAGCTGGAGCCCCCAGATCTTTTCCCTCTATCACCCTCAGGAAACCCCTGAGGCGGATTACCGTGAAATGATCCGCACCATATTGATTTCCGCATTTGCCCGCATCGGCAAACCCCTTTGATCCAAGGTTGAGGGAGTCGGGGAGGGGAAAAAGACCTTTTTAGGAAAGGTCCTTTTTCCCCTCCCCGAACCCCACCCCTTTTTTCCAAACCTTTTTCAGCACAACACTATTGCAATTTTTGCAATAGTATTGTGCCGCTTAAAAGTTTAAGAGAATAGAA
>JAZODE010000027.1:0-2417 GCA_045596885.1 Victivallaceae bacterium | reverse complement strand
TGTCAAAGCGCCCTCGCTTCGATCTGACAAAGGGAGCGTTTTCGGCTGTTACCTTACAGGTAGCAACCTCAAACTACCCTTTGCAGCTCTTTGCGAATGGCATCTTTGCCATTTTTTGAATGACTTTTGAAATTACCTCTTGACATATCAACAATATTGAGCTATATTCTCCATAAATAGTTCACACCAACCCAATTAAAGGAGATCAATCTCTGTGAAAAAAGCGCCTCTTCCCCTCAATGACGATGGTAAAATAGATCTTTCTCAAGTCAAGAACGGCATTCTGGTGCTGACATACGACGATGCCAGATTTGAAAGCTGGCTGCCGCAAATCGGACTTTTTTCATCTTTCAACGCCCGTGCCACCTTTTTTTACAGCGGAGAGATCACCCCTGAGGCTGCTGAGTCCATGAAGCAGCTCCGTGCCGCCGGGCACAGTGTGGGGCTCCACACCATCAACCACAAAGATGCTGTTGATATTACCCCTGAGGAATATTACAAAAAGTATATCCTGCCTCAGGTGGAACAGTGTCAAAAACTCGGCGTTGAGGAGATTTCTTTTTTTGCTTATCCCAACAACCGCCACTCAGAGGAGTTTGACACCTTTTTGAGCCGTTACTTTTCCCGTTTCCGGGCGGGAGCAGGCGTCAAAGCCCCCAAGGGATTCCGGATCGCTGACTATGAAGAACCTTTCATCCCTCTGGAAAAACTCTGCCATCACCGGGTCATGGGCGGCTGCGGCATCGGCCCTTTTTATGAATCCACTCAGGAAAATCTGAACAGCGCCCTTGAAAGAGCCGCAGCGGAAAACAAGGTCCTTACCTTCTTTTCCCACGCCATACTGCCGGAAGCACACGGTGTGCACATGGCTGAAGAGACCCTCGAAGCCATGCTTGCCAAAGCAGCCGGTCTGGGGATGGTTATTGCCGGGTTCAAGGAGCTTCCCTGACCCATTTTTTGAGGTGAAAAAAGGGCAAGAGAAATTTTTCAGCAAAAATTCCCGCAAATTGAGCTTGACATTTCAAGAGGGCGGGGTTATCTTAATAGCGTAAGGTGAAAATCACCACCATAACAAGGAGGATATGTATCATGGAAAATTTTAAGGTCGCATTCGTCGGATTCCGTCACGGACACATTGACAGTCTTTACAATAAGATGAAAGAGTCAGAGCAATACACCATCGTTGCCGCCTGTGAGGAAAACGCCGAAGCCGCCGCCGCCGCCAAAGAACGGGGGATTGACATCACCTTTACCGATTTCCACGAAATGATGCAGCAGTGCGAATTTGATGTTCTCGCCATCGGTGATTATTTCGGGATCCGCGGTGCCCGTGCCATTTCTGCTCTGGTTGCCGGAAAACATGTCATCGCTGACAAACCCCTTTGCACCTCTCTTGCCGAGCTGCGTGAGATCCGCCATCTGGCTCAGACCCGCAATCTGAAAGTCGGCTGTATGCTCGATATGCGTCTCAATGCCAATGTCAACGCCGCCAAAGCGGTCATTGATTCCGGTCGTCTGGGTGAGATCCACGCCATTTCTTTCGGCGGACAGCATCCTCTTTCATACGGCACCCGTCCCAACTGGTACTTTGAACAGGGTAAGCAGGGCGGTACCATCAACGATATCGCCATCCACGGTTTGGATGCCGTTGAATATATGACCGGTCACACCATCACCGAGCTGACCGCAGCCCGTACCTGGAACGCCTTTGCCACCTTTGCTCCTGTTGTTTTTCAGGATGCTGCTCAGGGTATGTTTGCCCTTGACAACAAATGCGGCGTCATGTTTGATGTCTCTTATTTCGCCCCTGAAAAGACCGGCTTTGCCAATCCCTTCTACTGGCGCTTCACCATCTGGGGCCGTAACGGTGTGCTGGAATTCAACTATGCCGATGCCGGATGCAAACTTTACCTCAGCGGCGCCGAGGCTGTGGAAAACATCCCTGCCGCAGAAGAAGGTTCCGATTACCTGAAGATCTTCACTCAGGAAATCACCACCGGTGCTGATCTGCCCTTCGGCAGCGAGCACATCATGGAGGTTTCTGAAAAGTGTCTCAAACTTCAGGCTATTGCCGACAAGAACCGCTGAAACAGCCTTTTTCAAGGCAACAAAAAATGAAGTGCACCCCAAAAGTTGGACACAACCTTTGAGGTGCATTTTTTATGAAGAAAGAACACAGAACAAACCGTCGGTATAGTGCAGAATTCAAAATACGTGGCAGTGTAACGAAATTTCTGTAAAATTGCGTATGCCGGAAGCGTGCAAGTTTGCATAGGGCGCAAACCTGCGAGAATGGGGCTCCCAACTCGTCGGAGGCAGGTATGCGAACTGTGTGTAACTCGGTTGAAATTCTGAAAAAACGTGATAAATTCTCTAAAAGACTCCTGGAAAAAGTCAAAACCAAAGAGGATTTATCA
>JAZODE010000026.1:0-22913 GCA_045596885.1 Victivallaceae bacterium | reverse complement strand
TCTGACAAAGGGAGCGTTTTTCCGCCTTCGCATAAAGCTACGGCGGGACAAGCGCCTGTTACCTTTCCCCCTCCGCATAAAGCTACGGCGGGACAAGCCAGGTAGCAAGTGCAAACTACCCTTTGCAGCTCTTTGCGAATGGCATCGAAAGCCATTTTTTGAATGACTTTTGAAATTACCTCAGAAAATTTAATTTTTCTCTGAGCATTGGTTTTTTTCTGCGGAAAAAGCAATACTGTCAAGCAGAACCCGTTCTCCTTCAAATTTCATTCTCGCAAAAATTTTCCAGCTGCCTGTATGGCTGTTTTCTTTTCTCAATTTGGAAAACACCGGTGTGGGCATTACAAACCAGTCGCTGTGTACTGCAAATTCAATTTTTTCAGCTGCGGAGGGGATCTGAACTGTGTTGATATAATACCAGTTCCACTTCTCCTTTTTTCCCGGTTCAGGTGCGATGAATTTCCGCCACAGATGTTTGCGTAACTTGTAAGAATAAAAGCAGAATTCGATCCTGCCGTCTTTCAGAGGGATTCTGCATATTTCTATGGATGGTGCAGAGAAATCCTGAGAGAGCTTTTGTTTTTTTGTCGAAAGACGGAACTCCTTTGTACTGAAAATAAAATGTTTTTTTCCTGAAAAAAGCGGGGAACTTTCCGGGGGGACCTTGGCAAAAATGACCCTGTCAAACCAGATTCCGTCAGGATCTCCGGAGCCTTTTACATAGGCGGGACCTTTGAATTTCAAAGAAACGAAAAAGTCATACAGAGCCTTATCATCCTGTGCCTGATAGGTGCTGCGCATGGCGGAAGAGGCGTTGAATGCCCAGGTCCAGTGTCCGTAAAGCCGTGGTTTTGCAGATGGTGCCGGGATCCGGGTGCGGCCGATGTAATACAGATGATATTTGCCGTCCCCGTGAATTTCCTCATGCTTGAACAGCTTCCGGAGCCTGTGGGTTCTGATGCTGTAATCGTAGATCCCGATTTCCATGGGTTTTGTGTGGAGTTGACTGTTGAATTTTGGATGCCGCGGATGAGTCAACCCCAGATATTGCGCCTTACCGCGGAGAGCTTCCGGGTCATTGACCGCTGTCCCGGCGGCATCCTGCATGGTGCCGGCAGAAAACTGACGGAGCGCCCGGTGAGAAAGCTCCGGAGGTGCAGGAACGGGATTTCTGAGATCGTTCAGAAGTGTTTGAACAACACGGCGAGTTTCAGCCAGTCGTTTGCCGTTGTAATGTTCGGGGACAAAGTATTTTTGAAAAGCATTTTCAAGAGCTTTCTCAAGACGGTCAAAAACGGAATTTTTACTCATCTTGAGTTTCTTTTCAAGATCGGGAAGTCGCTCCCACATGTTGAGAATGGCAAAATCAAGGGGGATGTACTCAAGCTCTATCCGCGTCTGCAACTCCGGCATTCCGGCGGTTTTTTTCATGGCGGCGTTGATATAAGTATTGATCGTGATCAGAAAATCTGTATCCAGATAGACAAGATCATGCTCCGGCACACTCCCCAGGGGGCGTTTTTCCTCTTCTGTGCGTTTTTTCAGATAGGCAGAGAAGGCCTTCATCTCAGACGCTGCGGGGCCGTAAAAACGGTCCATGAAATCGTTGATAAGTTTCCGGTCATCCTGAAAGGGATCATCCATGAGTTTTTCGGACAGATAAATATGAAGCGCGTAAAAGGAGTTGGGGAAGGGCATGTTCCGTAAATCATTGAATTCGCTTTCAATATTGACACGTTTGACTCCCAGTTTTTTGAAGTACCTGAAATTTTCAGCCATATACCAGAAATTTGCTGCCGGAACTGCAAAAAGACGGGCAAAACGGCGGTGATAAAGCCATACGCTCAGGTTGGGGGTGAGGCTGCTCCATGCCTCGTAGATCTGCCGGGTTTTCCGGTTGCTTGCTGAGCTGATTGGACGCATCGTGTCGCATGGACCGTTCATCAATTCATGTCCCAGCAGGGCGATCCGGATCATTACATTGGATGCAGGCTTGATATTCTGAGGCGGCTCTTCTGTAAAGGTATAAGCGAAAGTCTGAAAGGTGATATGAGGAGCCGCAGAAGCAATATCATTGACGAAATCCAGCATGACTCCACTGTATGTTCTGTATTTGGCAAGCAGTCGGGAACAAGAGGCGCAAACGCAGAAACTGCCGTTGTCATTGTGAGACAGATCAATCAGAAAAGAACGGGGAATGCCTTTTTTATCTGCGTGTGCGTTGCTTTGGGCTATTTCAGCAAGAATGTTTTTCTTGACAAGTCTGCGAACTTCCGGATGGCTCAGGCAAATTTGGCCGGGACCGGCGCTGCTTACGGCACGCTCATATTGACCGGATCTGTTGAGAGAAAAATATTCTTTTTTGTCTTCAGGGAAATTCCTGCTCCAATAGTAGAAACTGTGGCAGGAGGGACCTATTATACGTTGTTCCCGGTATTCGTAAAGCGTTTTTCCTTCTTCTGCATCCACCGATTTATCACCCAGAAACGCATAACCTCCATTTTGTTTGTTCCATATCCGGCGCCGCGCCATTCCGTCATGCGCCCAGAATCCGCCGGTGTTGATGCGGTAGGAAAATGCAGGCGCCCTGCGGAATTTCCGGCCGTGGGGAACTGTAATGGAGGAACTCTCCGGAATATCCAGAACGCCCACGTCAAAGTAACGGCAGTTGCCGAAAAGTTCCAGAAATTCGGTGATTCCGTAAAGGAGTCCCCGGGGAGCTGTACCGGAGATCCTGACCACTTTTTCTGAAAGGGATTCAATACACCATTCTTCAAATTTCATCGGTGCAGAAGAAAGAATGACGGCGGGACTTTTACCGTCATATTCTTTTTTATCAATGATCCTGATTTGGGTTTTGAAGATCCTGCTCAGAGTATCAGCCAGAAGTGCGGCTCCTGTTTTTTCCGGAGCAGTGGAAAGTTTATCAGCAACGATCACACTTTTTCCGGTAATGACCGCTCCGGGAAGTGTCAGTAAGTGCAGTATGCAAAAAGTGAGTATGACAGAAAATTTGAGCTTGGCGTGCATATATTGTATCCCGGTGATATTTTAAGGTTTTGTTGATTTTGTAAGTTCTGTTGCATCCCAGACATTGAATTCAAACACTGTGGAACGGGGTTTTGTGTAAATAAAGTCGTTGGTTTCCACATGTCCGTCAACCATCAGCTGGTTCATATTCCTGCCGTGTGCTCCTGAATAACCGATACTTTCTTCAAGGAAATTGGTACTGGCTCCCCAGCCGGAACTCAGGGAATATTTTTTTTGCATTTGGCATCCCCGCCACCCATCCCAGAAGATCATCGCTTTTGAACTGTTCCTGCTGATCCTTGAAAGTTTTCCGACCAGTGTACCTACGCCGCCGTAGTACGTCAATGTGCCGTCACCGGGATCCGGACCGCCGAACCAGGAGTTGTAAGTATAATCCTGCAACCAGTAACCGTTGACGCCGGTTGCGCTGGTCCGCTGATGGATCGTTGCCTGCGGGCAGAGAAATTCACGGGCGATGTTTACATTTGCAACTTCGTTGATGGAGGGAGGGAAGGCTTGAGTTACCACCTTGAGCGAGAGGTTGAGTTCATTTCTTGTGATGGCGTAGATCCCGAATTTCCGTGAAGGAATGGGGGCGTCATTGTTGGAAGAACAGTATTGAGTAAAAGCAAGGCCCAGTTGTTTCAACTGGTTGGTGCAAGTGATCGCCTTTGCACGATCCCTTGCCTGCTGTAAGGCAGGAAGGAGCATGGCGGCAAGAATGGCAATGATGGCAATAACTACTAAGAGTTCGATCAGGGTAAAAAGAGAGCGGTACTGTTTCATGGAAATACTTTAATAACTTCTGCTTTTGCTTTTATGTTGCTTTTATTTGAATTCAAGTTTTGCAAGGTTGATGCCTCTGCCGTTGGTCATGATCCGCAAAGTGTGCTTGCCGGCAGGCAGCATGATGCCTTTGCAGACCGCCGCTGCGTCGCAGTTCCAGGTTTTGCTCGGAGAAACCGGGATCTCGGCAATGAGTTTTTCGTTCAGGAACACCATGACCGACTGATCCTCTTTAAGGGGAGAGCCGTAGGTCAGCACCAGATCATACTTCCGTGCCTTGGCGATATCCACCTGATAGGAAAGCCACTCGAAACGGGGGTTGAAGCCGATGGCTCCGGGGCCGCAGTCCACATCTTCGTCGGTGCGGTAGGTCTTGGAGCTTCTGTTGCCCTTGGAGGTATCGAAGTAACCCTTGCCCTGACCGCCTTCGTCATACTTGGAAAAACTGATGACGCCGGGGATATTCTGGCGTTTGCCCATGTAGGGTTTTGCGCCATCCCAGTAGGGGATGCGGATCATGGAGTCTGAGTACGCCACACTTCCGTCGGCAGCCTGAGCGAAGACCTTGAAAATGTGGGGATAGCCGTTGAACTCTTTCCGGCGTCCTGCGCGTCCGCCTTCCACATAGCGCGTGGTGTTGAAGAACTCCTTGGAAAAAGAGATCTTGAAGTCGTAGGGAGGACGCTCCTTGTGGGCAATGACTGTGCCGTTGTCAAAAAGATACACTCCCTTGATGGGGGATTTGGTCACCGGATCAGGAGATACCTTGACCTTGAACTCCAGAATAGAGCCTGCCTTTTGGAATTTGGGGGTGATATCACCGGTCAGCTTGACCACCGGTTTGCCCTTTTCTGGATAGGCGTAGATACGCACATAGTCGATCTCAAAGAACTGGGGATATTTCCCCGCAGATGCCGGGTACCAGTTGCTTGATGAATAACCTTTGCGCATCAGACATCCGCTGAGGAGCGTCTGCAGGGGAGCCGTGGTGGCGATGTGATGCCAGGCGTCAAAGGTGACGGAGTCATGGGGCGAATGGTTGGCAGTTCCGGAAAGCTGCTTGCCGTTGAGATAGTGTGAGATCTCAAAGGGGGACCATTTGCATCCGATGACATAGAACTGATCCACAGGTCCGGGAAGACGTGAGATATAGTTCCAGCTCTTGATGGTTTCGCCCACATAGACGTGGAGATTGTGGTCAAGAACGGGGTACTTTTCTTTGGCATAGGTCTTGGAACGGGTGAAATAGTCCTCAAAGATATCGATTTCCAATCCTTCAAGGAAGGGGTTGGTATGGTGTCTGCCGTTGAGCCAGAAAGCAGACCAGCTGCCGGGCTGTTTGGTGAATTTCAGACGGGCTTCAAAGTAGCCGTACTGGAACCATTTGGTACTGGCGAGACCGGCTGATTCGAGTTTGCCGTCTTTGCCGAAGTCGGTCTTGATCTTGAGCACTCCCTTGTCGTAGGAGATGTGATCGGGGCGTCCCTTGATGGACCATTTGGTCAGATCGGTGCTTTTTCCGTTGAATTCATCTGAGAAGACCAGAGGCCAACCGGCTTTGACGGGATCAAAGAATTTGGATCTTTCGATCTTCAGCCCCATGGGTTCCACCTTTTTGCCGGGGAGTGAGATGGCGGTCATGAGATTGTCAACAGTGACTTCGGCACGGCTGTTTTTTTTCTGAGCGCGCAGGACGATCTCTGTGCGGAACGTTCCGTCTGCGGCAGATTTGAAGAAGGGGGAGTAGCCTGAAGCTGTGACAGTGCTGCTGTCGGCAAGACTTCTGGTCTCAAAGAAGAAGGTCCCTGTCCGTGCAAAAGAAAAGTTGAAATCCGCAGGCAGAAGTTTGACCGGAATGCGGCATTTTCTCACCACGGTGCCGTTGTCGATGAAATCGCACTGCAGATCCTTTGCCCCGGGAACAAAGGAAAGCTTCATGGCAAAACGTTTGCCGGATCTGGCATATTCAAAACTCAAGGAAGCAGGATCTGCCTTTTCATTTCCGAAGTTCTGGATCCGCAAAGAGGTGGTGAAAAACTGCTTGCCCGTCAGCAGCGCATTTGCCGCTTTGGGACGGAATTTGAGCAGGTCCTTTGTCTGATAGACACCCTGACCGGTGAGAATCAGGAGTCCCTGGGTGGGATATCCCTGGATGATCCTGGGGGAGGCCTGACGTTTGACAGAGGCATCATCGTAGTTGTCAAGGAAAAGCCTTTTGCTGACAGCCAGCTCTTTGACCTGCCGTTTCAGTTCAACAGAACCTCCGGCGGTGAGCAGAGAGCTCCTGCCGGTGATGAGCTGGAACGCGATGATGTTTTTCCCTTTTTTGAGTATGACGGGAGCAATGTGATCGTCCATGGCAGGGGGAGATTTGATATTGCCGTTTTTCATGGTGTCGATGACCGCTTTGCCGTTGACAAAACAGCGCATCCACCAGTCGGCACCCGCACCGATCCTGTAGGCATAATTGTCTGTCGGGGCGTTGATCTCGGCAAAGAACCATCCGCAGTTGCGCACACCGGTGCGGCCGGTGATCTCTGCGAGGTCAAAGAGTCCGCAGGTGTTTTTCAGATCCTTGCCTTTGACCTTGCCGAGAGCGGCAGGGACCGCGGCAAGTTCCGCCGCTGAAGGGGCATACTTGGGATCAACGGGAGCAAAGACGCGCCAGCTGACCGGGAACTCCGGGATCCGGGGGACGTTCCGGATCACTTGGACAGAAAACTTCTGCAGCTTGATCTCACTGCCTTTGGAACAGGTGAAAGCCACGATGATCTCGTCGGTCTTTTTCTTGCCCAGATCCTGGACCGGCAGTTCCGCAGAGACGGTGCTCCATTGGGGAGTCAGATCAAAGCTGACTGCTTTGCCGATCCCGCTCCATTTTCCTTCGGAAAAGGTCTGGGTCGACACGCTGAATCTGCCCTTGCCTTTGACTGCCGCCGTGATCTTGACCGTATCGCCTGCGATGGATTCCAGACGGCGGCTGTAATTGGCGACTCCGAAGCCCCGGGGGCCTTTGCCGTCAAAAATGTGGAGTGCTTTTTCTGCTGCATCATATTTGACTTTGGGCAGAGGCTTGTATCCGGACCAGGTGTTCAGCCGCCATTCTGCACGCTGGGAGTACGCCGTGAAATTGGTATCAAACCCGGCTGCTGCCAGGAGTGCTGCTGTCAGAAAACAAAGTATCAAAGAGAAAAATTTCATAGTCGTTGTATCCTTTGGGTTAGAAATTATAAACATTCCGCTGCCGCTGTGTAGTGGACCCAGTAATCCTTTTGCCAGGTACGGGTGGTTTTCAGCTTTGAAGCTTCAAACGCTGACAGCATGGCTGAGTGTCCGTCGAGGAAGTTGAAAGAGGCAAACTGAGAGTTGCTGGGGATGTTGCCGTGAGAAGTGGGATAAGCCACCGCCTGATCTTTATTGCCGTGCCGGAACCGGGGATGATACTGTTGTCCGGCAAGGGTCCAGCCTTCATTTTTCAGGATGAAAGTTGAACCGAACCAGTTGTTGTAATCACCGGGCGCCGAGGAGTCGCCGAAAATGATCTTTTCAGAGAGTTTGGACTTCTGGAAGGCGGAAAGTTTGATCGTATCGTGGGCTTTGCCGCCCCAGGGATAAAGCATCATGCCATAGTTGCATCTTTTCTGGGATTCATATCTGCCCTTTGCCATTTCCACGGCTTTCCCTCTGCTTGAAGCAACTGCCTCTCCGCAGCCGAATATGATCTCGTCGGGGATATTCAGGCGTGCCGGAGCAAACCAGATCGTATCAAAGGTCGGAGCCGCTGGCTGGATGGGCACCAGATATTCCCGGTTGGAACTGATGTAAAGAGCAAGAGCTGTGCCAAGTTCCTTGGTATTATTCAGACACTTTATCGATTTCGCTCTACCTCTTGCCTGCTGCAATGCGGGTAAAAGCATTGCTGCGAGGATGGCAATAATAGCGATGACCACCAGGAGCTCGATCAGTGTAAACTGCCGACGTTCTGCTTCATAAACTCTCATTTCAAATCCCTCTCTGCCGGTTCTCACGATAAACCGGCGTTGGTTGTTGAACACTCTACTTTTTGGTTTCTTGCGGAAAATCACTTCTCGATGCAGAAATTACAGGTATTTTCTCCTCCTTATTGCCTTTGATGTGAAAACAATTCACCATCGATCTCAAGGAATGCTGAGACCAGTTCGTCGTGAATAGCGGCGAGGGCCCACTGTCCGAGGATGAAGGGACCAGTGGTCGCCTCGTAACTTTCAGTTCTGGCAAGCTGTGTGCGGTCCGGGGCGTATCCCAGGGATCCGTTGCACATACTGACCACCATGGGGAATGGGGCAGCTGCCTTGGAGAAAGTTTCGTTTTTGATGGCTTGCATGATCTCAAAGGGAGCTCCGAGGATCTCAGCATCACCGATACGCAATCCGTAGATCTCTGCGGTGATGGTGGTTTTGGCTCCGGACTCCATATCGCGGATCAATTTGTTGACGCCCTGAAGTTTGAAAGCTGCTCTGCGTTCTTCCAAACCTGCGTCTGAGGCTTCCGGACGGTGGAGAAGTGCTTCAAACTCCGCCTTTTTCTCTTTGAGATACGCCATATCCCAGTTGACCCGGGTGGAACACTCGATGGTATGAGTGATGACAGCCATATCTTCCGGGATCCTTTCAGCCTTTTCAAGGCCGTTGCGGATGGCTTTTGCGAAACGCTCCGCCAGCACATCCAGAGCCGCCAGAGACTCCTCTCTTTCACGGTGGACACATCCGCTGTTGACATCGGCATGGCCCCCCAGCAGAAAGAGTCCGACGGAACCCGGATTTTCTTTCATCAGCTTGTGGATCGCCACACCGGGGTAGTCCCCGTGGATGGAGTTGTTCTGCTTGCAGCAGACCACCGGATGACAGCCGAAATAAGCAAAGAAGCCTTTCAATGAGCCGTCTGCACCGTCAAAGCGCATGATCTTGGCTTCGGTGTCGGTGAATTCAGGATGAGCGGGCTCCCAATCATCCTTCAGGACTTCTTCGAGAGGAGTGTTGTTGCCGTTGTCATAGAGACGGTTGACGCCGATATGACGGCAGGGGACCACGGCGGCACTGCAGGTGACTTCTTCCATCTTGCCGAAGGCATCGATGGCAGCCTGCGCGATTTTCCAGGGGAGTATTTCCATATAGGTCTGATCGGGGTGTCCCCATCCGCGGTCGGCTGAGTCGATGGCGGGTGCCGAATGGGTATGGGAACAGCAGACCATGATCCGCTCCGGAGTCAGCTCAGGAATGGCGGCGCAGACTATTTCCCGTACTTTCTGTACGAGAGCGGTCTGCAACGCCCCCAGGTCGCAGCCGATGATGACGTAAAGGCTCCCCTTGTCGGAACGCAGGACCGCAGCCCTGGCTCCGAGGGGATCGCGCACATCGGCGGAGACCCGGTTGAGGTAGGGCCCGAAACCGAAAAGCTGTACGCCTGTTCTCGGGGTGATGTCAAATTCTGAAAAACCACCTTGCATCTTTTATTCTCCGGCAGGCGGGATCGGTTCTACAGGTTCACATCTGGGGCAAGCCCAGGCGAAACCGGTATCAGCGGGCACTGCCCAGCGGATGGCGTTGCCGATGACTTTGAGCACATTCACGTCATAGTAGGTGGGGAACGTCTCATGGCCCGGCTGGAAGTAGAAGATCTTGCCGCTGCCGCGCTGGAAGGTGACTCCGGAACGGAAGACGTCTCCGCCCTGGAACCATGACATGAAGACGATCTTGCCGTCATCGGGGATACCGAAGGGTTCACCGTACATTTCCTCATGTTTCAGAGTGAAAGTCTGGGGGATCCCCTTGACGATGGGGTGACTGGGATCCACCACCCAGAGCCGTTCCTTTTCGGCGACCTGCCGCCAGCGCAGGGAACAGGAGGTCCCCAGCATGGCACTGAAGATTTTTGAATTGTGACCGGAGTGGAGCACGATCAGCCCCATGCCCCGGAGCACCCGGGCACGGACCTTTGCCACCACTTCATCACTGACTGCCTTGTGGGCAATGTGTCCCCACCAGAGGAGAACATCGGTCGATTCAAGGAGCTCATCGGTCAGACCGTGTTCCGGCTCATCCAGTGTGGCGCAGCGGATCTCCAGATCCTCAGCAGCGATGCCCTTTGCGATGGCTTCGTGGATCCCCTGGGGGTAGATCGATTTTACAGGTTCGGTCTGTTCATGCCGGAATTCGTTCCAAATTGTGACGCGGATCATAATTCACCTCTGTGCTCGTAGACCTTGCGGAATGCTTTTTCGATGACGGGGACCATTTCAGGATATTCCATACCGGCATGGGCAAAGGAGGCACCCTGTTCGCCCACGAATTCAGAGACGGGACATCCGGTGTTGCGGTAGTTCTTGCAGTTGAAAAGCATATGCTTGTAGACAGGACCGTAGTTGCCGCTGGAAATGGGAATGCCTTCATGCTGAAGTGCAACAGCAGGAGCAAAGGCTTTGCCCCAGATGGCGGGATCAAAGATGATCTCAAGAGCATAGTATCCCTGGGGTGAAGCCTCTTTTCCGGGAGCCTGCAGACGGATACCGGGGATATCTTCAAGAACTTTCAGCTCGGCAACGAACTTGTTCATGCGCTCGATGCGGGCAGGGAGATGTTTCAGCTGCTGTGAAAGCAACAGCGCCGGAAAAGCAAGTCCGCGGTAGTTGTGACAAATCAAATCTGCGGGAGGCGCACTTTTGGCGGCTCCCTGGGGATCCAGACGGGAGTAACCGATGTGTTTGGCACGGTAAAGACGGTCAGAAAGTTCAAGATCATTGGTGATGCAGATGCCGCCTTCTCCGGAAGTCAGAGTCTTGGACTGTTGGAAACTGAAAGAGCCGATTGCTCCCCAGCTGCCCGCCCCTTTGCCGCGCCACTTGCCGCCCTGCATGTGGGCGCAATCCTCAAGGACGGCAATATTGTGAGCATCGGCGATCTCAATGATCCTGTCAAGGTTTGCCATGCTGCCGTAAAGATGGACAGGGATCACCACCCTTGTTTTCGGTGTGATGGCTTTTTCAAAGGCTTCTGGAGAAAGGCAGAGAGTGTCTTCTTCAATATCGGCAAAAACCGGGATGGCACCCACATAATGGACAGCCATGGCTGTGGCAATCCATGTCAGTCCCGGAACTATGACCTCATCGCCGGGACGGACACCCAGTGCCTGAAGCGCACACTCCAGAGTTACGGTACCGTTTGCCATGAATACGGCGTATTCAGCATTGTGATATTCTGCGAACTCCTGTTCAAATTTTTGCTCCATTTCGCTGTTGAAGGACCATTTGCCGGAAAGATAAAGATCTTTAAGCATTTCGGCAGTTTCCATATCAACGGGGGGCCAGGGGGCTCTTTTGTACTCTTTGGGGTCAATTACGGGAGTTCCGCCTTTGCATGCCAGCACTGACATAATGTTTTTCCTTTCACTTTCAATAGAATGAATTTTCAACGGTTGTTTCTAATATAACTTGACATTTTTTTCATTGCAAGTATATTATATACATCATTCATAACATAATATTCATTAAAAATAACATTATGCTTACCAAGGAACAAATAGCGTTACTCGTTGACAGACAAAAGAAAACGCTTATTTCATCTCTGTTGCCCATATCTGTCAGAGAGGGGGATTTTTCAGAGGAAACAGAATGGCGTTCAGCTCATACCCAAATACATTACCGGCGTGAAGTGATGTATCTTCTTTCCGGGAATCATTCTGTAAGATTCAAGGAATCCGTTTATCCGGCGTCACCCGGAACTGTTCTGCTGTTGAATTCCCGTGAAAAGCACGATGCCGCTTATTTTCCGCAACCGGAAGAAAGCACTCATTTGTGGCTGATAATCCGCCCCAATTGTATAAATTGCCAGTGTGATAAATTTGTGGATGGTAAATTGAAGATCATGTTCCGGCACTTTTACAGAAACCGGGAACATATTGCCGAGATCAACCGTGTCTGGGATGCCGGAGCAAGAGGAATACTTTCACCGGCAACAGCCGTGTTTGCTCTTCTGGCGCATCTGGATCTGGTGATTTTTGACATTCTCAGAAGCGAGGATAAACAGAAACTGCACAGTTTTGATCATGGAATTGAGGCCGTTGAAAAAGCAAAATCTTATCTTGAAAGTACCAATGGAAAAAATTGTTCAATTACCTTTTTGGCAGAACTGACCGGCTTCAGTGTCATGCACTTTCAACGGCTTTTCAAAAAACATGCCGGGATGACTGTGGGGGCATATACGGATCAAATACGGTTGCAGCGCTGTGATGAACTTAAAAACGTGTGTCTTCAAAAGGAAATTGCAGAAGAATTGGGATTTTCTTCTGTTGCTTCATTCTGCAATTGGCGCAAAAAAATGGAACGCCGCCGCAAGTGACGTTTGAAATACCCGGAAAAAAGAGCCGCCGGAAATTTCCGGCGACTCTGCTGCAGAAGTTGAAAAATTGTTTTTCAATCCATCAGTGTCAGATTGTTGCGGTGGATCACTTCGTCCTCGGTGTCGCTCCCCAGAACTTTGTGGAGTTCGTCAGAGTTCATACCGGCGATCTTGCGGCATTCTGCTGCGGAAAAATTCACCAGTCCCCGGGCGATGACCACGCCGTCGGCTGAGGCGATCTCCACGGTGTCTCCCCGCTTAAAGTCTCCGATCACATCGGTCATCCCCGATGAAAGAAGGCTTTTGCCTTTTTCAAGAAGAGCTTTCACTGCCCCGCCGTCTATGACCACTCTGCCCGCAATACGGCTGAAATAGCGCAGATAACGCTTTTTGCCGGGGAGACGCTCCCGTGAGGGGAAGAGGGTCCCTTCATCGGCGCCAGCCATGATCTTTTTGAGGATATCCTTTTTTCTGCCGTCGGCGATCCAGAGATTGGCTCCGGCGGCGGTGGCGATGGAGGCGGCGATCAGTTTTGAACTCATGCCGCCTACGGAGTAATCAGAGTTATCGGTCCCCCCCGCAAGTGCTTTGACGGCGGCAGTCAGTTTGGGGACAACGGGGATTCGCGCCCCAAGAGTCCCGTCGGGATTCCGGTCACGCAGACCGTCCTCGGTGGTGAGGATTATGGCAAGTTCGGAGCCGGTGAGAGAGCAGAGCAATCCAGCCAGCTTGTCGTTGTCGCCGAATTTAAGTTCTGCCACGGAAACAGGGTCGTTTTCGTTGATGACAGGGAGCAGATCCTTTTCCCAGAGGGCGTTGATACAGTTCATCACATTGAGATAGCGGCTGCGGGAATTCAGATCGGCGGCGGTCAGCAGCAGCTGGGCGGGGAGAAAGCCGTATTTGGCGCACTCCTCGGCGTAGATCGCCATGAGCCTTGTCTGCCCCACGGCGGCAAGAGCCTGTTTTGCAGCAAGTTCTTTGGGGCGGTGCTGGAGCTTGAGAAGCTCCATGCCCATGCCCACGGCACCGGAGCTGACCAGCAGGACTTTTTTTCCGGCTTTACGCAGATGGGCGATCCCTTCCACCAGAGCGGCGATGGACTCCCGGTCGGTGAGAAGACGGGTACCGGCTTTGACAATGACCTGACGCGCCGATTCAACGGCTGCTTTTCTTATTTCCAAATTTTCCATGATCGTTTTTTGAGTTATTGAATTTTTTTCTGTCATTGGGAGCGCCGTTGTTTTTGCCGGGGGCATCTTTCCCGGAACGGCGTTTTTTCAGCACTTCGATCTGGGCACGGCGTTCAGCCAGCCCACGCTGGACCTGCAAAGGATTGCCCTCAGCATCTTTGCCAGTGTAGTACATGGCAGCCCCCATGGTCATGGGGAGCGGGATGTAATCCTGGACCTGCTGAAGACTCCAGCGGTGTTTATTGAGAAAATCGTCCACGATCTTCATATCCTGCCCCGTACATCCGGGGAAGTTGGAAATGAAAAGGGGGATGATGTACTGTTCCAGACCGTGTTCTTTGCTGATGATCTCAAAGCGGCGCATGAATTCGTAAAACTCCTCAGCAGAACTTTTCCGCATGAGTCTGAGCACATTGGGCGCCAGATGTTCAGGAGCCACTTTCAAGTGTCCGGAAACATGATGTCCGATCATCTCCTCCATAAGCTCCGGCTGTTTCAAGGCAAGATCCAGACGGACTCCGGAGTTGATGTAGACATGCTTCACTTTGGGGATCTTCATGAGAGAACGCAAAAGCGCCACAGTGGCTTTGCCGTCACAATGGTAGTTGGGGCAGATTTTCGGATAAAGACAGCTGGCACGGTGGCAGAGCTTGCATTTTTCCGGATCGGTCACACTGCCGAAAGTGTTTCCGGCGGCGCCGCCCACATCTGAAATGGTCCCTTTGAAGTGGGGCATGGCGGCAATGTTTTCCACCTCCCGTTTGATGGACTCCGGACTGCGGCTCATGACGGTGCGTCCCTGATGGGTGACAAGTCCGCAGAAGGCACAGGCGCCGGGGCATCCCCGGATCGCCTGCACAGAGTTCTCAATGGTGGCAAAAGCAGGGATACGCTTCTTGTAGACCGGATGGGGACGGCGGGCGTATGGAAGTTCGTGGACCAGATCCAGTTCCTCCGGTTTCAGAGGAAGGGGAGGGGCTTCAATGACCAGCAGACGGTCGCCGTAACGCTGGATCAGACCGCAGCCCCGGTAGGGATTCATCTCTTCCTCCACCAGCTTCGTAGCGGTCATGAGGGCGTCTTTGTTCTTGAGAGTCTCCTCGTAAGTGGGGAGCTCCCGGTAGTTGGATGTGTCAAAGGCTTCAGCCGCTTTTTTGCCCAGCAGACGGGCAGTTCCCCGGATCCCTTCAAGGCTTTTGCCATCACGGAACCTGTCAAAGATCTCAGGAGAGGGTCTTTCACCCATGCCGTAGACCAGTATTTCAGACTTGGCATCCACCAGCACCGACGGGCGGATCTTATCCTGCCAGTAATCGTAGTGGGCGATACGGCGGAGACTTGCCTCGATCCCCCCCAGCATCACGGGCACGCCGGGGAATGCCTGGCGCGCCAGCTGAGCGTAAACGGTGGTGGCGTGAGGCGGGCGCTTGCCGGGAATGTTGTCTTCTGAAAAAGCATCTTCACGGCGCAGCCGTCTGCCTACAGTGTAGAGATTGACCATGGAGTCGATATTTCCCGAAGTCACGCCGATACCGACACGGGGACGCCCCATGACACGGAGCGAATCAGGGGTGCTCCAATCGGGCTGTGCCACGATGCCCACCCGGTAGCCGTGATGCTCAAGAAGTCTGCCGATAATGGCAACGCCGAAAGAGGGGTGATCCACATAACAGTCGCCGGTGATGAGCAAAATATCCAGCTCGTCCCACCCCAGAGACTCCATTTCGGCTCTGGTCATTGGAAGAAATGGTGCGCTCATTTTTTCGCCGCCTTCTTCTTTGCAACAGAGGCTTTCTTCTGAGACTTGGAAGCTTTGCTGCTCTTTTTTACCGCACTTTTCTTTGCAGCGGGAGCTTTACTTTGAGGCTTGGAAACTTTGCTCTCCGCCTTTGCCGCTGTTTTCTTTGCAGCGGGAGCTTTATTCTGAGGCGCGGAAACTTTGCTTTCCGCCTTTGCTGCCGTTTCTTTTGCCGCAGGTTTGGGGGGCTGAGGAGCGGAAACTTTGTTTTCTGCTGCCGTCACTATCTTCCCCGAAAGGGGGATTTTTGATTGAGGCGTGAAGGCTCTGTTGCCCAGATTTTCAAAAGGGATCCTGTCCCCCTGAGAGCCGGGATGAAAAAGAGCCTTGAGCTCCAGAGTTTCCCTGCCGTCAGTGCCGATAACTGCGGAGGAGTCAAGGGCGAAGTAAAGCGTGTAACGGGTTTTGGGGATGACCGGTTCGACCGTCTGCCAGATTTTCGGTGTCCGGGCAGGGGATTCTGCTACGCTGATAAAGCTGTTGTTGCGCTGGATGGCGATACAGCGGAAGGTGTTTCCGAAAATATGAATAGCGTAGTCGTGCAGACTGATACTGCGTCCCTCATCAAAAAGCGCAGTCAGTGCGGCATAAACGGGAGTCTCAGGAAGTTCAAAAATGGGATTGGCAAGTTTTCTCAGACGGCTGGGCGCCTGGGAGGAAATTTCGGCACAAAGGACCTTTCCGCTGCGGAAATCCAATGTTCCGCCGCAGAGAACTGAAATCGTCAGCAACAATGCAAGAATGATTTTCATAAATGGCAACTTTCGCAAAAATGTATGGAGTCAAACGAAAGATAAAAGCCGGAAAAAAGGACGCCCCGTGAGAGGTCCCTCTTTCCGGCCTTTGCTGGAAATCCTGCTGGATTACTCAACAGTGATAGCGCTGCAGGGGCAGGCATCAACGCAAGCACCGCAGCTCACGCAGGAATCTTCAACGACGACAGCTTTGTCGCCTTCGATCTTGATGGCCTCGGCGGGGCAGGCTTCCACACAGGCGCCGCAACCGGCGCAGGTATCTTTGTCAATTTTAGCAGCCATTTTCTTTTTCTCCTTATTGTTTTTGAGGGATACTATAATATAATGCCTTCCGGTACTTTTGTCAAGTCATATTTGCCGGAATTTTCATTTACCGGCACTTTTTGGCTCCAAATCCTTTTGAGTTGAGTCTTATCCGGAACATTTCAAATCTCCGGCATAAATAACAGTCCCCTTTGATTTCGTATGGATAAAGTTTGCGTAACAGTCACGGCAGATAAAAACTTAACGGAGAATGGGTAAATGTTGCAGAATATACGCCTCAAAAAAATAAATGGCAGGAATCTGTGGTGCAGAGAGCGTTTTTTTTTATAACTCACTTGCGAAACATGAAAAAAAGAACTATATTATATAAAAGCACGACCCATACGTCCAAATATTAAAGCTGGAGAATTATTGAACATGAGCATTCACCCCACTGCAGTCGTTTCCGACGGAGCCGTTATCGGTGCCGGTGTGGAAATCGGTCCTTTTGTTTATGTCGGTCCCAATGTGAAGATCGGTGACGGATGCCGTTTGCTGGCACACTGTGTCGTTGACGGTCACACTACCATGGGCGCCCGCAATGTTGTCCATCCCTTTGCCACTCTCGGCGGTCCTGCTCAGGATCACGGCGTTGAGGCGGGGGCTGTGACCTATCTGCAGATCGGCGATGACAATGAATTCCGCGAAGGATTCACCGCTCATACCGGAACCAAGCCCGATACCTGTACCGTGATCGGCAACCACAACATGTTCATGGCGCAGTCCCATGTGGCACACAACTGTCAGGTGGGCAACAATGTGATCTATGTGAACAGTGCCTGTACTGCCGGGTACACCCAGATCTTTGACAACGCCATCCTTTCCGGATTGGTGGCGATCCACCAGTTCTGCCGGGTGGGGCGTTTTGCCATGGTTTCCGGATGTTCCGCTTTCTCTCTTGATGTGCCTCCCTTCATGATCGCCGAAGGACGCAACGGCGGTGTCAAGACCATCAACCTTGTGGGGCTCAAGCGTGCCGGATTTTCTGAAGAAGCCATCCGGAACATCAAAAATATCTACAAGATCTACTACCGCAGCGGACTCATGGTGGGGAATGCTCTTGAAAAGATCCGTACTGAACTGCCTCAGACTCCCGAAGTTGTGGAGTTTCTTGATTTTTGTGCCAACACTCAGAAGGGCGTCGTCGGTCCCCACCGCGAAGGACGCCGCGGCTGAGTTAATTTTAAGGAGAAGAAAAAATGGTTGAAGCATTGAAAAAAAATCCCGCTTTCACTCCCCGGCGCGGTCCCGTTGTGCTGGCGATCCTCGATGGAGTGGGCTTTGGCAAGTATGAGGACGGAGACGCCGTCAAACTGGCACGCACCCCCGTGCTGGATTCCCTCATGAAAAACTCCCCCTGCACCAGCTTGAAGGCTCATGGTACCGCTGTCGGTATGCCTTCTGATGCTGATATGGGCAACAGCGAGGTGGGACACAACGCCATCGGCTGCGGCAGAGTTTTTGCTCAGGGCGCAAAACTTGTGGAAGAAGCTGTCACTTCAGGCAAACTTTTTGAAGGTGCCACATGGAAGGAAGCTGTCGCTCAGGTGCAGGAAAAGGGCTCTGTGCTCCATTTCATCGGACTTTTCTCTGACGGAAACGTCCACAGCAATATCTCTCACCTCAAAGGCATGGTGGAAAACGCCGCCAAAGCCGGTGTCAAAAAGGTCCGTCTCCACATCCTGCTTGATGGTCGTGATGTGCCTGAAACCTCCGCTCTGGAGTATGTGGATCCCTTTGAAGAGTTCCTCGCCGGGATCAACAAAGAATACTCTGCCGACTACGCCATCGCCTCCGGCGGCGGACGCATGGTCATCACCATGGACCGTTACGGCGCCAACTGGAAGATGGTCGAACTGGGCTGGAAGACCCATGTTCTGGGTGAAGGTGATATGTACGCCTCTGCCCACGAAGCTATTGAAGACCTGCGCAAAAAGACCGGTGCCATCGACCAGGATCTGCCTGCCTTTGTCATTTCCAAAGACGGCAAGACTCCTCTGGGTACCATTGAGGACGGGGACGCTGTGATCTACTTCAATTTCCGCGGCGACCGTGCGCTGGAGATCACCGAAGCCTTTGAAGCAGGTCCTGAGTTCGACAAATTCGACCGCAAACGGGTCCCTCAGGTCTACTATGCCGGTATGATGGAGTACGACGGCGACTTGCATGTTCCTGCGCACTATCTGGTCAATCCTCCTGAGATCGACCGCACCATGGACGAATACCTCTGTGCCTCCGGAATCAGCCAGCTGGCTGTCAGCGAGACCCAGAAATACGGTCATGTGACCTACTTTTTCAACGGCAACCGTTCCGGCAAGTTCGACGAGAAACTTGACGAGTACATGGAGATCCGCTCCGATGTGGTTCCCTTTGAACAGCGCCCCTGGATGAAGTGTGCTGAAATCACCGATGTTGTGGTGGATGCCATCGCCTCCGGCAAATACGATATGATCCGCATGAACTTCCCCAACGGCGACATGGTGGGACACACCGGCAATCTTGAGGCGGTCATCGTTTCTCTTGAAGCTCTGGATCTCTGCCTCGGACGCATCAAAGAGGCTGTGGATGCCGCAGGGGGCGTTCTGGTCATCTCTGCCGACCACGGCAACGCCGACGATATGTTTGAACACGGCAAAGACGGCAAAGTCAAGGTGGATTCTGAGGGACAGATCTCCCGCAAGACCAGCCACTCTCTGAACCCTGTTCCCTGTATCGTTTACGATCCTGAGAGCAAAGGCGAATACGCTTCTGAGCTGCGTTCCGGTCTGGGGATCAGCTCTCTTGCCGCCACCTGCATCGAGCTTCTGGGCTTCAAAGCTCCTGAAGATTACGATCCCAGCGTGCTGGTGATGAAGTAATTCAACTCCAAGTGCAGAGAAGGGGCTGTTGTATGGCGACAGCCCCTTTACTTTTTTTACAATTCTGTGCGGCGTATTTTACGGACTTTTACTGACTTAAACGGACATTTACGGATTCAATTGGTGCACCGGCGGTGCATAAAGGAGGCGGTGATTACCCGCAACCAGAGATATGACCGAAAGCCTGAGCCCCGGTACCCCAGGTTGCGGGGGAGCTTTATTCTCCCTGATCTTTTTCTTTGCCGCTGCTGTCAAGGAGAGCGTTGACAGACTTGAAAAGTTCTTTCATATCTCTTGAGCCCTCAGCACTGTTGCAGCGGCGGAATTTATCCCCCTGCCGGTGTGCTTCCAAAACAGCTGAAAGCTCCTGCAGAGGATTCAAAAAACCGCGCCGCAGGCGCTGTTCAAAAAAAAGTGCGGCAATAAAAAAGAAAAAGGTCATAAAGACTACGCCCCAGGCACCTGCCCGGCGCATCCGCTGAGTCGTTCCGGCGGATTTGACAATGGCTTGTCTGTTGTAAAAAGAAAGTTTGCTGATTTCCCTGAGAAGCATTTCCTTTGCTCCCGGTGTGTTTTTTTCAAGAGCGGCAAAAGCCTTTCTGATCTGCCGGAGCGTCTCTCTTTCGCCCCCCTCTGTAATATTGCTTTCAGCTCCTTTGAGAGCCTTGTTGAATCCGGCAATATCCACCTTTTCCCCCGCCAGCGCCAGAAACATGTTTTCGCAGCTTTCCAGACTGACCACATTGCGTTGAAAGATCTCCCTGATTTCAGGCGCCATGCGCTGAAAACTCCAAACCGCTCCAAATCCCAGAAGCAAATTGAAAGAGATCATCAGCCAGACGCTGAGAGTGATTATTTTTCCCGACTGCACTTTACTTGAACTCCTCTGAAAGTTTGGCGATGGCTTGTTCGTCCGAAACGATGAGCAGCATATCATCCTCCTGCAAAGTCTCTTCCGGATCGGGACGCAGCAGTTTACCCTCCCGGCGCAGAGCAGCCACAATAATGCCGTACTTTCTGGGGAGAGCAAGTTTCCCCAGAGTCTTTCCTGCCATGGAGTGCGGCAAACGGATCTCTGTCAGATTCAGTTCGCTGCTTGAATTGCTGTCGGCGATCAGGTCGCGGTAGAGCAGATAGGTGGCGAAACGGCGTCCGTAATCCTGCTCAGGAATAATGACCTCGTGGGCACCCACCATGTAAAGGATCCGGCGGTAAGTGGCGCTCCCCGCCCGGGAAACGATATAACGGCATCCCATCTGCCGCAGCAGTGCGGTGCAAATGATCCCGGACTCTTTGGCACTGTTGCTCATACAGCAGATCACCGCATCCCTTTCGGCGGGCAGCAGTCTGGCAAGGGCAGTTTCATCGGCGGCATCTATGGCAACGGCATTGGCGGCAAATTCAGAGGCGGTATCCACCTTTTCCTGTGAAATGTCAACAGCCAACACCTCCACGCCCCGCTCCGCCAGCGCCTGAGCAAGCGCCATGCCGAACTGCCCCAAACCGATGACCATTACCTGTTTACTCATAGATCCCCCTTTCTCTTTATCCTAACGGTATACTGATGGGAGGAAAACCGGGATTTTTCACTCCCCGTCTCTCTTTGAGCAGCAGAAACAGTGTCAGAGGTCCGATCCTGCCGATGAACATTGCTCCCATGATAATGACTTTGCCCATGGAATCAAGTTCGCCGGTCCCCCCAAGGGAGAGTCCCACTGTTCCCAGAGCTGAAACACTTTCAAAAATCACATTTTCAGAACACATATCCTGAGTGGTGAGCAGCATGATCACAACAGCCAGCAGTACTACTGCCGCAGAAGAGACGATGGCAACAGATTGTATAATACTTTTTTCCGGGATCCGGTGGTTCCCGAGGAACACTTCATCATCTCCCCGGACGGCGGCGCGCAAAGTCAGAAACAAAAGCGCCGGAGCCGTTACCTTGATGCCCCCTGCGGTACCTCCGGGGGCGCCCCCCGTAAACATGCAAAGCAGCATGACGATGAGTGCCGGGACCCCGCAGTTTTCCAGAGGGAGAGTCGTGAATCCGGCGGTCCGCAGTGAAGCGGCAAGGAAAAAGCCGTTGACCAGTTTCCCGGGAAGTGACAGCTCTTTGAAAATACCATCCCATTCAAAGAGAAGCAGGAAAAAAAGGGTTCCCAGAAGAAAAAGCAGTGTGGTTCCTGTAATGAGTTTGTTTACAAGAGAAAGTCTTTCCTTCCCCCTTGCCCGGCGGTAAAGAGAAACAATGACCGCCGGAGCAATGCCCCCCGCAATGATGAGCAAAGCTGTGACAAGAAGAAGAAAACTGTTCCCGGAATAGGGGAGCATGTTGTCAGAACCGGGGAAAAATCCCGCATTGCAGAAGGCGGAGACACTGGTGAAGATCCCCAGTTCAAGGGCTTTGCCCCAGTTGTTGTGGAGTTGAAAAAATCCAAAGCTCAACAGCAGAGCCCCTGTAGTTTCGCAGATAAAGGTGACTTTGAGGATCTGTTTGAGACTTTGAAAGATATCCTGTTCCTGTGAGGGGGTCAATTCAGCAATGAGCTGCTCCTGATTGAGAGAGAGGCGCCCCAGGGCATGAAGCACCAGTGCGGCAAGGGTCATGATCCCCAGTCCCCCGGACTGGATGAGAAGCAGAAGAAAACAGCGTCCGGAAAATGTCAGATCCCGGGCGATGTCAATGGTTGAGAGCCCCGTCACGCAAACGCCGCTTACTGCAGTGAATGCGGCGTCGATCACCCGGAGTTCCCCCGTCATGGCAACGGGGGTGCGCAGCAGCAGAGTCCCTGCGGCGGAAAGGAGTCCGAAGGTCAGAAAAACACTTCTCCCCGGATGCTCAACAATGATGCTCAGGTATCTGAGATCCCCATGTCTGCGGATCATGGCAAAGCCGAAAGATGCTGCCCCCAGCAGAAAGGCTGGAAAGATGATGGACTCCTGCCATGCAAGAACTCCTGCTCCGGCGGAAAAAATCAAAAGCAGAAAAATGATCCCCAAACGGCGCCAGAGGGAACTTTTGCGGTAATTCAACAGTACACTGACAGAACGGAACAAAAGCAGTACTCCAGCCAGACAAACCATGGAAAAAAGCTTGTAATCCGTGATGAAAAGGGGCGAAAACATGGTTACGCCCGTCAGGGCCAGGGCTGTTCCTCTGAAATGCTCCCAGCGCAACTCCGGAGCTGCGGCAGGAAGTGGGACGATCCGGGCACTGAAGAGGTAGTACAAAGCGGCTATCACCGCTACGCCGGTAAACAGTGCAAAGAGAGGATCGGCACGCAATGCCGGAAAAAGCAGAAAAACACCCAGCGCCATGCTGATGGCGGCAACGATCCTTCCGGCGACGGGAAATCTGAAAAGCAGTGCAGTGCCGCTCCCCGTAAGAAGGAACAGAGCTGCAACCGCAACTGCCGCCCATACTCCGGAAAGGAGGGGCGGCGTAAAATTGAAAAAAAGCAGTGTCACAGGGAAGATACCGGTAAGTACCCCCTGAAGAAAACAATGCTGTTTCTGCAGTTCAAAGTTCCGTGTTCTCATCTGTAACAAAAAGATTTTCCGACGGAACCTCTGACAGGTCCGTCAATGTACATTATACATTGGGGACCTGAATATATCAAAAAAAATATTGTTTTGAGGCAATTTCAAAACTCCTCAAAATTGTCAAAGCGCCCTCGCTTCGATCTGATAAAGGGAGCGTTTTTCCGCCTTCGCATAAAGCTACGGCGGGACAAGCGGCTGTTACCTTTCCCCCTCCGCATAAAGCTACGGCGGGACAAGCCAGGTAGCAAGTGCAAACTACCCTTTGCAGCTCTTTG
>JAZODE010000025.1:0-45974 GCA_045596885.1 Victivallaceae bacterium | reverse complement strand
TTGTCAAAGCGCCCTCGCTTCGATCTGACAAAGGGAGCGTTTTCGGCTGTTACCTTACAGGTAGCAACCTCAAACTACCCTTTGCAGCTCTTTGCGAATGGCATCTTTGCCATTTTTTGAATGACTTTTGAAATTACCTCTCTGAATGAGGTAATTGAATGGGAGGAGTCAAAAAATTCCTCTCAAATCCCGCGCTGCACTATTGACATTTGGGGAACGGTTTTATTATAAAAAATGCGTTTAAACAGGCGTAATTGCTTGATATAAGGCTATTCTTGTGCTATATTATCAGGATAACAACATTTGAGGAACTTGAAAGTATGAAAGAACTCCGTAATATCGCAATTATCGCCCATGTTGACCATGGCAAGACCACCTTGACCGATCAGATCATCCGTCAGTCCAAACTTTTCCGGGAAAATGAAGTGGTTGCCGACTGCTTCCTTGACAGCAATGATCTGGAGCGGGAACGGGGCATCACCATTCTTGCCAAAAATATCAGCGTTGAATACAAAGGTATAAAAATCAACCTTCTCGATACCCCCGGACACAGCGACTTTGGCGGTCAGGTCGAAAGGGTGTTGAAACTGGCTGACGGCGTACTGCTTCTGGTGGACTCCGCCGAAGGTCCCATGCCTCAGACCCGTTTCGTCCTTGAAAAGGCGCTGGCGCTGAATTTGCGCCCCGTGGTGGTCATCAACAAGCTGGATAAGCCCGATGCCCGCCCCGATGAGATCCACAACAAGGTCTTTGACCTTTTCTGCGAACTCAACGCCACCGATGAACAGCTGGATTTCCCCACCCTTTATGCCAGCGGACGGGATGGATGGGCTATCAACAATGTGGATGATGAAAGGGTCGATATAACCCCTCTGCTGGATGCCATTATCAAGTATGTTCCCGCCCCTGTCCACCGGGAAGGTCCTGTGCAGGTGCAGATCGCCACTTTGGACTACTCCAACTTTGTGGGGCGTATCGGTATCGGACGCGTCTACCGGGGCGAACTGGATCTGAGCAAACCCCTTTCCCTTATCAAACGGGACGGCACCACCACCCCCGCTCAGGTGAAACAGCTTTTCGTTTTTGAAGGTCTGGGACGCCGTGAGGTGCGTAATGTTCAGTGCGGTGATTTGTGTGCTATCGTGGGTATGGCTGGGATCGATATTTCTGACACCATCTGCGATGCGGAACATCCTGAACAGATGCCCCAGATCGCCATTGACGAACCCACCATCTCCATGATGTTCCGTATCAATGACTCCCCCTTCTTCGGGCGTGAAGGAAAATATGTTTCCAGCCGTCAGCTCCGGGAGAGACTTTTCAACGAAACGGAACGGGATGTGGCGCTGAAAGTTGAAGAAACCTCTTCAGGGGATTCCTTCAAGGTTTCCGGGCGCGGCGTGCTGCACCTTGCCATTCTTATTGAAACCATGCGCCGTGAGGGGTACGAACTCGCCGTCGCCAAACCTCAGGTCATCTGCAAGGAGATCGACGGCGTCAAGTGCGAGCCTATCGAACGCCTGACCATCGACGTCCCCAACGACTTTGCCGGAAAAATCATCGAAATGGTGGGGCTGCGCCGGGGCGAAATGATCGAAATGGAAGCCCGCGGGCCCCGTCAGGTCATCGACTTCTTCATCCCCACCCGTGGACTCATCGGTCTGCGGAGCCGGGCTCTCACTGCCTCTCAGGGGGAAGCTGTGGTTGCTCATGTGTTTGACCACTACGAACCCTTCCGGGGGAGTATCCCCTCCCGTCTCAACGGGACTATGGTCAGTATGGCAGGGGGGAAAGCTGTGGCTTTCGCCATTGACGGACTCCAGCAGCGTGGCGAATTTTTCATCGATCCCGGCGTGGATTGCTACGAAGGTATGATCGTCGGTGAACACTGCAAAGAAGGTGATCTGGTGGTCAACGTCCAGAAAGCCAAACAGCTTACCAATATGCGCGCCGCCGGTTCCGACCGGAGCTTGAAAATCGCTCCGCCCCGCCGTCTCTCTCTGGAACAGGCTCTGGAATATATCGAAGACGATGAACTTGTGGAGGTCACTCCCCAGAACATCCGTCTGCGGAAACTCTATCTGACCGAACTTGAACGCCGCCGCCGCCGCAATGCTGCGACTGCTGCGGAAGAAGCTTGAATGTAAACAATTTATTAAGGAGAACCATCATGAAACAGCTTTTCCCCAAGGTGTTGGCTGCAGTTTTTGCAGTCTGTCTGTTGTGTTCCTGTGCTTCAACAACTCCCCAAGCCAAATGCGTTCCCTCTCCGCAGACCAAAAAAATCAAGGTGGGACTTTACATCGACAAGGGTGCCAGCGGCTGCGGTGTTTTCCATCTGGCAAGTCTGATCGCCCACTCCCCTCAGGCGGAGCTTGTGACCCTGATGGCTCAGGATATCCGCGACGGGAAACTCAAAGGACTTGACGTTCTGGTCATGCCCGGAGGGGGCTCCACCACCCAGTGTCTTGCCATCGGACTTGATCACCACGACAAGATCAAGAATTTCATCCGTCAGGGGGGCGGCTATGTGGGGACTTGTGCCGGTATGTTCAACGTGCTTCAGATCCCCAGACGGTTGCATCTTCTGCCTTTCAACCGTTATGCCGGTGCTGGCGGTTCAACTTCCAGCGTTACCATTGACATTTCTGAGCAGGGCGCCAAAGTTCTGGGTGTCAAGCCCGGACGCCGTGTCGTGCGTTACTCAGGCGGTCCTGTGGCTTACTATGTGAATGACCCCAAACTTGAGGGCAAAGGCTTCTCTCTTGCCACCTACAAGTCCGGCGTTGCAAAGAATCCCAAACATGTGGACAAATTCATCGGCAGCGTGGCTGCTGTCTACGGCACTTTCGGCAAGGGCAAGGTGGTTGCCACAAGTTTCCACCCCGAATATGAGGAGGTCAACCACGATATCATGCTGGGATGCTTCTACGCCGTAAGCGGTGTCAAGATGACCCCTGTGTACCCCAAAAAGAATTTCCGTCCCGTGCGGGTGGGCGTTCTTGCCACCGGACTCAACGGTCACGGTCCCATCCGGACCATGATCGATCTTGAACGCCATCCTGATATCGACGTTCACTATATAATGATGACCGAGATCAACAAAGGTATGCTCAGGCATCTGGATTTTCTTGTCATGCCCCAGGCTGACCGGGCGGTGGTCAAGAAATATATGACCATGCCTTACAGCAAAAAAGTTCTTACTGAATTCATGGACAACGGCGGTATCATTCTTGCCGGAGGACACTCCGCCGAGGCGGTCCCCAGCCACAGGAATGTAAAAAAGCTCCCTGCCACGGTGGACTTCAAGAAATATATCCTGAACAAGTAACAGGGGGATCCGTCAAATGAAAAAGTTTTCCGTCATACTTTTGGCTGCGGCGTTTATGTTTTTCCCTGCCATGGGCGGCGCTGCTGCCCCCAAAAAGCTCAGAGTGGGGCTGCTGGTGGATAAAGGCTCCCGGGGGAACGGCGTTTTCCATCTGGCAAGTCTGATCGCCCACTCCCCCCAGACAGAACTTGTGACCTTGATGGCACAGGATATCCGTGACGGGAAGCTCAATACCGTGGATGTGCTGGTTGTCCCCGGCGGCGCTGCCTGGAGACAGTTTTACGCCATTGGACCTGCCCATATTTCAAAGGTACATGACTTTTTGAGAAAAGGCGGCAGTTATGTGGGGACATGCGCCGGTATGACTAATGTGACTTCCGGACGCAACCGGATGAATCTCCTCCCCTTTGTGCCCCACCGTAAAGCCACCGGACCCACTGCTCAAGTCACTGTTGAAATCACCAACGAAGGGGCGAAGATCCTGGGGATCAAGCCCGGACGCCGCGTTGTGCGTTACTCCGGCGGTCCCATTGTCTATAAGCTCCCTTCAGCCAAAGTGGAGGGGAAGGGGGATCCCATTGCCTTTTTCAAGAGCTCCGTTACCCGCCCCGGGCATGACGGGAGCAAGTTCATCGGCAGTCCAGCGATCCTTTACGGTACTTTTGGAAAAGGTAAAGTCATTGCCACAAGTTTTCATCCGGAGTATCAGGAAGAAAACCACGATATCATGCTGGGATGTTTCTATGCGGTTACAGGCGTCAGAATGACTCCTGTATACCCAAAAAAGAATTTCCGTCCTGTGCGGGTTGGGATCCTGAGTTCTGCCATTATCGGTCATGATCCCATTTGGACTATGCTTGATCTTGAGCGTCACCCTGATATCGATCTTCATTATATCATGATGAGTGAATTCAACAAAGGATGGCTCAGACATCTGGATTTTCTGGTCCTGCCCCATGCCGATGGTGCCGACACAAAGAAATATATGACCTTGCCTTACAATAAAAAGGTTCTTGCTGAATTCGTGGAGCGGGGCGGTATCATCCTTGCCGGCGGCAACGCCGCTGAAGCTGTTGCCGACCACAGGAATGTAAAAAAGCTCCCTGTCAAGGTGGACTTCAAGAAATATATCCTCAGCAAGTAAGATGATTCTTCTGGGTTGTTAAAGCGCTCCCTTTTAACAGGGGAGCGTTTTTTTTACAAGTGAGGCAATTTCAAAAGCCATTTTTTGAATGACTTTTGAAATTACCTCAAGTGACAAAAAAAATTAAATTTTTTTCAATATGTCCCTTGCTTTTTCAAAAAAGAAGGATTATATTATCATAGCAACAAATTAGTTTTAACTAACACTGAGCGGAACTTTGATACCTCTGAGGGAAATTCCGGTGTGCAGCCGCCGGAATTGAGGTAGAAAGTTCCCTTTGTGTTTTAAATACTCTGTTTTTGTTATTTTGTACTAAGTTTTGATTTTTGAGCCACTGCGGAGTCGAAAATAAAAAAAGGGGCAGTCCTGAAAATCAACGGGGCGGCGCACCAACTGAGTCCGTAAATGTCCGTTTCAGTCTGTAAATGTCCGTAAAATGCGCCGCGCCTGACACTCATGCACACTCTGACCGTCATCCAGTACTGGGGGGCTCAGGTTATCGGTCATACCTTCAGTTGCGGGTGATTTCACTGGTTCTGCGGTGTCGCGGGGAAAGAGGCGTTGGCGACTCTTTCACCAAAACTCCCTGAACAAAAGCTGTTGCTTACCTTGTTTTAAGGTTTGCAACAGCTTTTTTGAGAAACCGTGAAGATCAGGAGTGACGCTCAGCCCAATCCTCATCGGCGTATTGACAGAATTGTTTGATGATTTCGATTTCTTTGGGGTCGTAGGGGTGGAGACTGGGGCGGAAAAGGTCATGCTGCCACTTGGTGACGTCGATATTGCCCCCTTCACCGGCGTCGATACGCCGCCACATGGATTCCCAGGGCTCGTAGGTCTGGGAAAGTCCCGCTACAAATCCCCAGTTCCAGCAGCTGACCTTTTCCAGATAGAAAAGGGGGAACATCTCTTCCACGGTGTCGTGGAAGGGTCTGTGGAGCCATTCGGTGTTGAGCAGGGGGCGGTTGTGCTTCCGCAGTTTGGAAATGTAGAAGATATTGGAACGGTAACTGCCGTAGCAGTGGTAACTGACCACATCGGAGTTCTCAAGAGCCACCTTCTCTGCCGCTTTGAAATCATGGCAGCCGGTCCAGACTCCTGATGTCAAGGGCTGGGAGGGATCACAGGATCTTGCCACATCAAAAATCTTCTGAACATGGGGAACGGAGATCTCGTGGCGATTGTTGTTGCCGGGTTCGTTGAAAAGATCCCAGACGCAGATGCGCTTATCATCTTTGTATTTGCTGATGACTTCACTGACCATGTCAAAGAAGACTTTGGCGGTATCGGGTTCGTCGAGGATACTGAATCCTATGGCACCCGGATTGCTGCCGTGGGGGGAGTTCTTTCTGCCCCCGTGATAGCCCCAATCGTACTCCTGCACCCCTATATGGGGCGCCCGGTAGGCGGCGTTTTTAGGCACGGTGCAGTCGTTGCCGAAACAGACCATGACAGAAATATTGTTTTTGGCGGCGACTTCAAGAAATCTTTCAAAACGGACCATGAAGGAGTCGTGCTCTTCGGCGTAGACGATGTGTTCAAGGATCACACGGATGGTATTGTATCCGATGGAGCTTGCAAGCTGCAGTTCCCTGTCGCAGGTTTCGAGATGTTTTTCAAAGTCCAGCTCCTGCCAGAAAGCGATGCGGTTGCAGCAGTCTGAGGGGAGAAAATTGCATCCTCTCAGCCATTGTGTATTGTTGTACCACTCCCACGCTTTTTCACAGCTCCAACGTTCACGGCTCATAAGATCCATCCTTTCGATTATTTGGTTTACTTTAATATATCACCATACAGCTTTGAAAGCAAACGGGAATCCATTTTTTCAAGAAATTGCACTTGTATTTTTTTTGTGTTGAGTGTATTGTAAGATGTTTTTGGGCATCAACTCTTACTCTTATGTCAAGACCATTTCCATCAACCGGGTCTCAAGACCCCACCGGGTGGCGCTTCTTGCAGAAACCAAAGGCAACCACTGCTCATGGCAGTATGATAATTTTCTGCCCCGCATTGCAACCATCCACGACGGTAAAGCCCACTTTCTCTTCTGGTCAGGTGATGTGAAGCTGCTGCCTCTGGGCAAGATCCCAACAACAGCCGAACGCACCTTCTGGCGGGGAGACAAAAAGAACGACAACTGGTGATCCCTTGCCTCAGAGATACGGGGGAGTGCTGTAAAGTCCATTACGGCGCTCCCTGGTTCATGTTACGGAAGGGCGTTTTCGGGGAGAAAAACTGTTTTTTTCAAATTTTTTTCAAATTTCAGCTTGAAATTTTCAAAAACAGGGGCTATATTATGTAACATCAAGCGCTCATAGCTCAGTTGGTAGAGCAAGTGACTCTTAATCACTGGGTCCTGGGTTCGAGTCCCCGTGAGCGCACCATTAAAATTACAGCCGTTCCTTTGGGGATGGCTTTTTTTTTTGGATGGCTTTTTTGGGGATGGCTTTTTTTTTGGATGGCTTTGAAAAAATAAGTCATCCTCTGTTTTGGTTATGCTTTTAAGGGAGACAAAGTAAGATGCTTTGGGGCATTTTCAGTCTGGTGCTCGTCGGTCTGAGCTGGACCGTGGTCGGTGCTGTTATGGGGCTTGCCCCCAAAAAGAAACTTGATCCCGCTGTGCTGCAGCTGACCGGAGCTGTGATCACGGTCACAGCGTGTTCCTTTCTGCTGCCGGGAACGGATATCAACACCATCGACGGCAAGACCCTTTTCTGGGTGGGGCTGGACTACTGGGCAACAGGCGCGTTGAACTGCATCATGCTCATACTGATGGCTCTTTCCATGCAAAAGGGACCTAACGGCATTATCTGGGCGATCATCCAGTCGGCTATGATCTTTCCCTTTATGACGGGGATGATCTTTTTCGGCGTGGAACCCAAAGCGGTCAGGATCGCCGGACTCCTTTTGATCCTGCTCTCATTGGCTCTTTCCGGATTCGGCAAGGAAAACTCCTCAAAGAAGGGCAAATGGAAACTTATGGCTTTTGCCGCATTCCTTATAACAGGTGTTGTCCAGAATCTTTCCAATCTGCCCTCTTATTTTGAATCTGCCCAAAAGATCACTCCGGTGTTCCGTACTATGGGGATTGCCTCCGGCGTATTGAGTACAGCGGTGATCCGGGTACTCTTACAAAGAAACTGGAATATGTTCAAAGAGAACTTCAAATCCAAATGGCTCTGGATCTTCACCTTTGCTCTGCAGTTTTTCGGGTTGATTTTTGCCATAATATTCCAATTTCCCGGTATGGATGCTCTTGCCAGATGCGGTCTGGGCTCTGTTTCCTATCCCCTTCTGGTGGGCTCCTGTCTGGTGGGTTTTTCGCTGTACAGTATGTTCATACTCAAAGAAAAGAATTCTCTGCTGCAGTTTGCCTCTCTGGGATGCTGTCTGGCGGGGATCATTATGATCTGTCTTTAAGGAGATGCAGTTATGTCTGATTTGAAGACTATGGAGGAGCACATCCTTTCCATCGAAACAATGGCACGGCTCTGTTTTTTCTACGCTTCACGCTGGCTCAAGGGGGAGTTCGCCCCTGAAAAATCCATGAGTGAGTGTGTCAGCAAACACACCCCATTGCTCTTTCACGGGTTGATCCACTACGATATCGAAAAATGGCAGGAGATCCCCCTCTGCCGCCTCATCATGGAAACAGCAGATAAACTTGCCCCTCTGCCCCCGGATGCCTTTGAAGAGGAAATGTGGGCGCTCTGCGGCAAAGAGATCAACGCAAGGGCTGAAGAGACCTACCCAAAATCCCGGGGCGTCGGCACGCCCCCTTCGTGGAACTGCGGCACTTTGAAATACGATCCCCCCAGTGCCGAAACGCCCCGCAAATGCGCTTTTCACATCTACAACACCGTTTCCCCCCACTCCATCTTTGAGGATCCGGAGTACCTTATCCTGTGCTTCAAGCTGCTGATGAAGGAAACGGAACTGCGCTACGGCGCTGATACTCTGACCACCACCACATGGCTCAACGACCGCCCCCGGTGGCTCGCCTTCTTCCCTGAGGAGTGGCAGCAGAATCTTTCACCACGGGACGAAAACCGTATCCCCGGTGTCACTGTAGGCGACTGGGGTCCCATCATCAACGCAAGAGGGTGTATCAACCCCAAATGGGACGCCCACATCCGTGAAACAGGACACCTTCCCTATTGTGTCCGAACCAGTTTCTGTTCCTACGCTGCCATGAGGCGCCATTTGGAAGAGCTTCTTAAAGGACTGTGATAACAAGTCCTGTGATGATCAGGGCAACACCGATGAATTTGGGGAGCGTTGGACGCTCTTTCAGTATGAAGATGCCCCCCAGAAGTCCGAAAATCAGCCCCAGCTGGCGGAATACCTGAACGTAGGAAACGTTGGTCACATAATTCATCGCCATCAGCACTGTGATATAGGTGAGAGAAGCAAAGGCTCCGGCGGCAAAGGGTTTCCAATCCCGCTCTTTGAAAAATTTGGCAAAGTTCTTCTTTTCCCCGGGGATCAGCAGCACTGCAAGCCCCATGAGGGTGCTCAGACAGATGCCCCGGGTGGAGTAAAAGGTCATGGAAACAACAGGTTTGGCAAGGTCGGGATAGGCTTCACGCAAAACATGCTGCGCCTGACTGTCGAAGATGGTGTACCCGGTGGTCCCGCAAGCCACCAGAAAGATGAAGAACATCTTTGACGAAAGGTAATCTTTCCATTGGAAACTTGAAAAGTCCTTCATGGGCATCATGAGACACCCCACAAAAACGATCCCCATTCCCAGGAGGGCAAGGGGCGTCAGAGGAGCTCCCCACCCCGCAAGTGACGTTACCGCTGCCGTCAGCAAAAGAGGCAGTGAACGCATCATGGGATAGGCTGTTGACATTTCCATAGTCCGGTATGCCCTGACCAGCCCCAGACAGTAGCAGAGATCCGAGGTGATGGAGCAGAGCACATAGAGGAAAAAGAGCCAGGGCAGGTCCGGCACATCGACAGGAGTCCAGAACTGGGTGTGGAGCCAGAAGGATGCCGCCGTCATACAGATCACGGCGTAAAAGGCAACACTCATGGTGGAGCGTTTGGCAAGAAGATTCCAGGAGGCATGGAGCCCCGCAGAAAAAACGATCAGAAGAAAAGCAAAAATTGTCATGATCCGCACCCTTTTCAAAAATATCAAAGCCGGAAAGTCGGTCAGACTCTTTCCGGCACTGTATTTAATATACCACTGAAACTGGATCAATTCAAGGGAAGATCACAGATCTTTTCAACGGGTATAGGCGCGATGGGCGCGGCGGCGGGTGCTGACACTTTCTTCTGAGGTACCGGCGCTAACCAGTTCGTAAAGGATCGCTTGAGGTTTGCCGGGGGCAGCCCGGAGCACTCTGCCCAGACGCTGAACATGCTCCCGGACGCTTCCTGTTCCGGCAAGGATGATCCCCACAGCGGCGGCGGGCACATCCACACCTTCGTTGAGGACCCGGTTGGTGACGAGGACAGGGTAAGTGCCTTCACGGAACTTGTCGAGGAACTCTTTCCTTTCGGCGGCTTTGGTCAGATGGGTCATGACCGGCAGACAGAAACGCCTTCCCAATTCGTAGGCGGCGCCGTTGTCGGCGGTGAAGATGATGATGCGTTCCCCTGCATGGCGCCTGAGGATCTCCCAGAGCGCCCGGATCTTTGCTTCTCCGCCCCGGGCAAGGCGGCGTTGATCCAGAAAGGCACGGAAGGCAAGGCGTCCTTCGGCGCTGCGTCCGGCAAGGGCGAGAAAGCGGCTCCACCCCGACTCCTGACGGAAATCGATGCCGTTGCGCCGGATGAAATCAAGGTAATACTTGCGGGCGCTTTGATAAAGAGCGAACTCCTGAGGGTCAAGGGGGATCTCCCAGTGTTTCACTTCGTAGGGGGAAAGGACTTTGCCTTCCAGTTCGTCGATATTGACCTGACAGACGATCTCCCCCAGAAGATTTTGCATGATCTCCATGCGGTCAGGGGGCAGTTCCGGAGTGGCGGAAAGCCCCAGCCGGTAGGGGGCGATGCACAAGGATGCCCCCAGACGGGTCTCCGGGGCGGGCAGATGGTGGCACTCATCGGCAATAAGAAAGCCGAAACGGTTGCCGATAAACTCCATGTTGAGCACGGCGGAGTCGTATGTACTGACGGTAAGAGCTTCGATCTGCCTTGAACCGCCACCCAGCATACCGACGGGGACTTTGAAAAATCTTTCAAGGACTGCCGCCCACTGGGTGAGAAGATCTATGGTGGGCACAAGGACGATGGTGCGCCGCTGCACGGCGGCGATCGCCATGACGGCAAGAATAGTTTTGCCGCTGCCGGTGGGGAGTGCCGCAATACCTTTGCAGCCGGCATCTTGCCAGCGCTCAAGGGCTTCCTTCTGATGGGGGCGGGGGATGATCTTTTCTTTCAGCTCCCAATCCCCTTCAAAACTGTAATCTGCGGCAAGATCTTTGAAAGGTATCTTCCCCAGACGCAGTGCCATGACGGTGTCGGCATAATCACACCCCCGCGCCCGGTAGTTCCCGGTGCGGGGGTCTGCTTTGAAGATACCTTCAAGGACCTCCGGAAAAGGCTCCTCTTTGCCGGGAGTCAGTTCCAGAGTGCCCGATGAAAATTCAAGTATCATTTGAATGGTGGCCGGAACGCCGCCACGCCCCCTGCGATGAGGGCGGCGATGAGGGCGATCCCTGTTATCATGGAGATCCTGGAAAGGATGGAAAGCTGCTGGAAGAATGAGACGGCAAAGAGTCCCACAAGGACTCCTGCCACCAGTGCCGCTGCGCCGCAGCCGATACCCTTTTTTACATTGGGATAATCGGGCTCAGCGGCGCGCGCTGCTTCAAGCAGTTTCAGTTTGACCTGAGGGTCAAGACCTTCATCCATGATTTTTTATGCCTCAGCAAAAAGCTGTTTTGCGTTATCAAGACCGACCTTGCAAGCCCAGAGACAATCTTCTTTGCCTTCAAACTCGATGGAAACATAACCGTCGTAGCCGGATTCCTTGATGATCTTGACGATGGGAACCAGTTCCACGCTGCCGTGACCGATGACGGTGGCGCGCAGATAGTGTCCGGCTTTGGTGCGGCTCCAGCCTTCACCGATGGGGGGATTGCCTGCGGTACGCAGGAAGAAATCCTTAAAGTGGATGAAAGAGGCAATGCCGATGTTGGTTTTGACAGACGCCACAGGGTCGCCGTCGGCGCACAGGAAGTTGCCCACATCAAGGGTGGTGCGGTAGTTGGGCAGATTCACCATATCCACCAGACGGTGGACCCGTTCACAGTTCTGGAAATGGTATCCGTGGTTTTCCACACTGCAGGTAATGCCGTATTTGGCGGCGTAGGCAGCCACTTCGCGGCAGCAGTCAGCAACCACGGGGAGATCTTTTTCAAAGTTCTCAACAGTGGCTTCGGGAATGGGACGGTACCCCGCATCGTAACGCATGAATTTTACGCCCAGTTCTCCGGCGATATCGACTTCAGATTTGAGGCGGGCGACCTCTTTGGCGCGGGCGTCGGCATCAGGCTGGATAAAGTTGGCGCCGATGGTGTAGCTTGAAAGGTCGATCCCGGCTTCTTTGGCACGGGCGACAAGTTTGGCGGGCAAGCCGGGGACATGGATATCCCAGGCACCCCCGGGGACGACTTCCATGTGTTCGCCGCCTGCGTTGGCGATCCAGTCGATTGCTTCAAGAACGCCCAGCTGCCCGGAAGCGATGGCACGGGAAAGACTGTAACTGCTCAAACCGATTTTCATATTGTTCACCTCAAATGTTGTTGTTAGTTGGAGAATGGTTATACTATAACATGAAAAATAATTTTTTCAAGTGAGGTAATTTCAAAAGTCATTCAAAAAATGGCAAAGATGCCAATCGAAAAGAGCTGTAAAGGGTAGTTTGAGGTTGCTACCTGTAAGGTAACAGCCGAAAACGCTCCCTTTAACAGATCGAAGCGAGGGCGCTTTGACAATTTTGAGGAGTTTTGAAATTGCCTCAAGTATCACCTTGGAAAAAGGGGCACTTTTTACTCTTGCGGGTAGAGACCTGCGGCGTCTTTGAATTTGTAGTTCTTCCAGAGTCGGAACTCCATTTCAAGAGGAGCGCCCCTTTTGCCGAAAGATTCCACGCCGTAAATACGGAATTTGCACAAGGTGCCCCCTTTCAGAGTACCGGGGAGTTTGAAATAAAGTTTTTCCTGCCGGTTGCACTCAAAGCGGTAAAAATCCGCCCCATAGCGGAATGTTTCAGGAGTACCGAAACACTTTTTCTCTTCGTCGTACTCTGAGATCTCAACATGGTAATATTGGGCGTAGTCCCCTGTGATACAGCGGTCAAAGATGATGTAGGCGTAACCGTAATCAAAGCGCAGCAGTATTTCAGCATCATCTGCAAATCCGGGAGCCTGCCGCTTTTGTGAACGGCACTTTCCGTGGGGCGCTTCGGCAGGAACATAAGGGATCGGGATCTGCCAGACGGGACCCAGTTCTCTTTTGTCCGTCACATTGTAACGGTGGAGTTCCGCACGGTCGGTGTAAAGCTCCATATAAATCGCCTCTGTCACCTCTCTTGCAAAGGGCAATATGCCGTTGACCGTATTGAAAAGATTATCTTCGGACATACATCCGTAGGCAAGAGTGGATGTCTGTACAGCCGTAAACTCCCCCTGCCAGATGCAGCGCTCATCTGCCAGAGGATAGTGGGTGTGACCCGAAAGAGAGACCACTTGAGGGAACTTTTTGAAAACATCAAAGAGTCCTGCAGATCCGGCGCTGTCATGGCTGCCCGCCACCGTGTCTGCCGGGGGAAAATGGGTGATGACGAACACCGGTTTTTCCGGCGCACGGGCAACAGCTTTTGCCAGCTCTCTTTCAAGGGCGGGAAGTTCTTCAGGGGCATAGTGGATACGGTCAAAGGTGGCAAAGGTGATAAAGTCAAAGCCGCCGATGATGCGGTGCTCCGGATTGACGCACTCCCGGCGCAGTCCTTTGCAGACTTTGGCAAAGGCTTCGGGGAAGGGGGCGCCGCTGCAGTCGTGGTTGCCTTCGCAGCTGATGTGTTCAAGGGTCCCTTTGGGGAAATGTTCTTCGATCAGTTCCCAGTAAAGGGCGTAGGTATCAGGATCGCCGCCTTCGGCGATGTCTCCTGCGTTGACCAGCAAGTCTATGTTTTTTTTCTGAAAAAGAGCGAGCGCCCTTTTGAAATTGTTCATTCCCCACTCATGGCGTGAAGGGAGAGCCTGGATATCGCTGACGATGCCCACCTTCAGGAGCGGTTTTTCGATTGTGTTCATTTTTCTTCTCTCCGGACTCCGGGGGCTCTTCTGATGATTTCCAGTTTCACGGAACTTCCCGGAGTCAAACTGTTGATATCGCCTGATACAGGAACAGCGCCGGAGATCATGGAACGGGTCTCCATGACCCGGAGCCGGATCTTTCCATCTGCTGTGACAAAGGTCATCCCGGGGAATATCCCCTGCAGGGCGCCTGCTGAAAGCACAGCCATATTCAGTTCGCTTCTGACCGCTGCCACCCGGACATTTTTCAGGAGTCTATCCTCAGGGGCTGCGGCAGTGTCGGCAATGGCGCTGACTCTGGCGGCACTGCGTTCCAGATCCTCCAGAGCCATGACCAGACGGACACGCTCAGAAGAGGCAAGGGGCAGCGCATTGAGCCGGGGACGGAGCAATTCTGCCAGTTCCATGGTTTTCAGCGCCATATTTCCGGAGGAATCCGAAAGTATCTTCAAGGCGTGAAGCAGCCGCTGTTCCCGTTGGGAAACAGTGGTGAAACGGCTGTCGGCACTGATGTTGCTCATCCAGATACGGAGCTTTTTCAGCTCTCCTTCCTTTTCGGCAAGCAGGGCTGTCAGACGCTCTATTTCCTGCTGCTGGAACTCCGTCCGGCTCTTCAGGCGGCGCAGCTCTGAACCGGGCTCCTTCCCCGGCAGCACCGTCAGCGCAAAGAGCAGAAAAAAACAGAAAAAAAATTTCATTCTTTCACCTTGTAAAAAAAGAGATCCGCCCCAAGAGGGCGTTACATTGAAAGACAGCAGTGTAAAATATCTCCGCTTTGCCTTTTTGTCAAGGGGCAAATACCTTTTTTTCATCTCAAAGACCACGGAGCTCTTTCAGGAGTTCTTTTGCGTGCTTGCGCGCTGCCGGGGTATTGCCCAGCATACGGGCGATCTCCGGCTCCGGATCTTTCAAAAGTTCCACGCCGCTGCGGACAGTGCCCTCTTCTGTGTGTTTGGCGACCTTGAAGTGGTGATCCGCCCGCGCCGCCACCTGCGCCAGATGGGAAATGGAAATGATCTGGCGGCTTCTGCCCAGATTGTGGAGCTCTTCGCCCACGGCATTGGCAGTTTCTCCGCCGATGTTCATGTCGATTTCGTCAAAGATAACCGTCGGCACATCGTCGGCGTCGGCGAGGACTGTTTTCAGTCCCAGCATAAGCCTTGAAAGTTCTCCTGAGCTGGCGATTTTCCGCAGAGGCTGTACCGGGGAGCCCGCATTGGCGGAAAAGAGCATTTCAAATCTGTCTGCTCCGGCAGGGCCCGGTTCGCAGGGGGCGAACTCTGCTTCAAAGCGGCATTTGCCGAAACCCAGAAATTTGAGTTTTTCCTCCACTTGGGCAAGAAATCCTTTGACCGCCTCTTTGCGTTTGGCAGAAAGTTCACGGCAGCAGCCTTCCAGCTCCTTCCGGACCCTATCGATCCGGGCGTTGAACTCCGCTGCTGTGGCGGCGGCGGCATCGTATCTGGCAAGTTCTTCTGCGGCACGGTCACGGTTGATGAAAAGCTCTTCAAGTGAAGGTCCGTAACGCCGCTTGAGAGTAAAGATCTCTCCCATGCGTGTTTCGATGGCGGCAAGTTCTTCGGGGTCAAGATCCACCTTTGCCCCCAGATCGGCAAGCTCTCTTGCCAGATGTTCGATGCCTTCCTGAATAACGGTGCACTCTGAAGAAAGCTCATCACACGCCGCCCCCAGACGGCTCAGATCGTCCAGTTTCCGGAAGACTGTCCCCAACTGGTCGGTAATGGAATTTTCAGATTCGGAAAGGAGCTGCACCAGACCTTCTGAGGCGGCGATGATCTCCCGGGCATTGGATGCCATGCGGAACTTGTCGGCAAGGAGTTCATCTTCACCTTCTTCCGGTGAAACGGCATTGATCTCATCAAGCATAAGTTTCAGCCTGTCGGCTTCGGCTTCATTGGGCAGATTTTGCTGAAATGTTTCCTGCTCCCGGCGGATGTCACGGAGTTTTCCGCAAAGCTCAGCGCATCGGGCGCGCAGTTCCATAGTGCCTGCGCAGCGGTCCAGGAGCTCCAGCTGCCGGGCGGGCTGCTGCAGAGAAAGCTGCTCATTGACCTTCTGACGGTCGATAAGCAAAGAAGCAAGGGCTCCTGTCAGTTTGGCTGAACAGGGCTGATCGTTGACAAACTGGCGGCTGCCGCTTGATGTGAGCACCCGGCGCAGAGAAAGCTCTCCGGAAGAGGTATCAAATTCGATCCCCGCTTCTTCCAGAAGCTGTGCGGCATTGGCTCTCAGGGATCCGGGCACGGTAAAAATAGCGCTGACACTGCAGCGGGATGTTCCTGATCGCAGTACATTCTGTCCGGTTCTTTCCCCCATGAGAAAAGCCAGAGCTCCCAGCATGATGGATTTTCCGGCGCCGGATTCACCGGTGATCACATTGAACCCGGGGAAAAATTCGATTTCCGAGTGTTCGATGAGGGCGTAGTTGTCGATTTGCAGATAGTTCAGCATATTGTGTTTCAGTTGAGATTGAGTTTATAGACTCCCCTTGAGAAGGAGGAACAAAGGACTTTGCCCAGTTCTGCCGCCAGATTCCCTGAGCGTTCCCGGTCGCCGTCTGCGTAGTCGGCGATAAAATCAAACATGTCCGGTACTCCCAGGATCACCGGCAGCGTACAGTTGAGTTTGGACTCCATCAATTTGTGCACCTCAGCCAGAACGGCTCCCGCATCGTAGAGAAAGGGTTCTATTTCAAGTTCGGTGACAGGAACGGCAAAGTTGTGCATGGCACCGAAGCGCTCCATGCTGAAAAAGAGGTGGACACAAGGGAACAAGGTGGTCACTCCGTCTATTCTCAGGATCCCTTCTTCCGTCATTTTTCTGGCGCTTTCCGGGAGCAGAGCAAGGATCTCGCTGCGGGAAACGGTGATCTCAGGAGTCCTTTCAACGGCACAGCGTGTGCTGCTTCTTTCAAGCTCTCTTTCGTAGTAGCGTGCAAGTTCCAGAAAGAGATGGGCAGGCGCTCTCCGGATCTCCAAAGTATCTGCCGCCTCAATGACCTTGGCAATGACCTTGTTGAAAAGCTCCCCCGATACCCCCAGATGCCCCCGGAGCATTTCACAGAGAGTCTTTTCGTCAGGAGTGACAAAAAGTTCGTGTTCGGTGCCGGTGCCGGAACGGTAAAGTTTGGCGACTTCAGGAAATCCGATCTCCTCCAGCAGCCGGGTGACGGCACGCTCCAGTTCCCCCCTGCCGAAGACCAGTTCGCTGCGGGGGGCGTTGCGGAGCGTGTACTCAACTGCCAGCACGATATCCTGAGGCAGATCCACGGACTCCCGCAAGCCTGCGGCAAGGAAACAGCCGATGAGCCGGGTCTGGAGCAGTTCACCGTCAAAGGGAACCAGATCTCCTTCAAACTCCCGGATCATCACCTGAGGCTGTTTTTCGTGTGGGGGAAAACGGTGGGGCATTTTTTACTTTCCGTTCAAAGTTTTCCGGTGCTGACGGATATAATCATCCTCCCAGTCCAGATTGAAGTGCAGATACTCCTTCCCCTGCCGGATGGCGGTGCGCCACGCTTCAAAGTAGGGATCGAAGCGGTTGTGGACAAACACATGGGTATCCCGGTGGGAATGGACCCAGCTCAACAGATGGTCGATTTCGGGGATCCCGGCGCATCCGGCGTGGTAAGCGTCAAAAAGAGATTTGTAGCGGTAGAGATACTCCGCCCAGATGCGGAGCTCTTTTCTGAATCTGCTGCGGGGAGCCTTTTTCAAAAGTGCATCGGCAAGTTTCACCGCTTCTGCGTAGGAAGCGAGCTCCGTCCGGCTGAAAAGGGCGTAGGGATAGGTCACATGGCAGGGACCCGCAGAGGCGGTGATGCTCTTCATGTGTTCGTAAAAGGCTTCTCCTTCTGCGGCGTCGCTGCCGAAAAGAGCCTTCATCATCATGGGCACAGCCTCTTCCTCTTTTTCGCCCCGGAGCGCTTTTGCCATGGCGATAAAGTTGATCCCGTAAACGCTCCAGTGGGGCGGATGGAATTGAGTGGCTATGCCGTCCACCCCGATGGACTCATACCAGGCGCACTCCTGAAAGATGGTGCGGTGGAAGATCTGGGGCAGAGAAAGATAGAAGTTGACCCCCATGTAATATTCATAGATCACCACTTTTCCCCCCTCTTTGCAGTCGCACCATGCCTTGATGTCGTCGGCGTAATGGGAGTTGATGGGGCATTCTTCGTCGATCCGGTGGTTGATGCACCGCCAGTAGGGAGCCATCATCACCGTGAGATTTGGGGTGAGTTTGAAGTTTTCAGAGGGGCGGCAGTAGTTGATGTAGGCGCAGAAATAAAGGTCCAGATCGGGGCGTTTTTCCCCCAGCTGCTGTGCCACATCGCGGACCATGTCGTGATAGATCCTGTCAGCGATGTAGACGTGGGTGGAAAGGGAGTAGAGTTCCCCGTGTTTGCTCTTGTCGTAGAACTTGGAACACTCTTCACACTGGCACCAGCCGAAACCGTCATTGGGAGTCAGTCCCACAGATTTGAGTTCGGGGTTTCTTTCGATGTACTCCACCATATTTTTGACGATCTCTTTCCGCAGTCCCTTGTTGGTGGTACAGAGCTGTTTTCCCAGCAGCAGGGCATTTTCGTCCTTTTCGGGCTTGATGCGGACGCCGTCGATCTCAGCGAAAAATTCCGGATGTTCCTTGTGATACTTTGCAGCAGGGATCCAGTAGTCAAAGTTGTGGTGGCCGCTCTGGATCTCAATACCTCTGATCCTGAAAGCCTCTCTGCCGGCGGAGTCCAGTTCGTCGTAGTATTTCATCCAGACATTGAGGAAATTCAATTTGTTCTTTGCCATCCAGTCGGCGAGGAGGGGGGAGTTCTCATCAAAGGGGTACTCCTGGATGAAGCCCCGGACGGAGAAAGGTACTTTGCGGGCGGGGATCAGCACGCCTTCAGCAAGTTCCACTTCTCCTTCGCCATTGAGCAGGTCGTTTCCGGGCTCAAAGAAAAAGAACCCCAGAAACTTTTCGGCAAAGTCGTAAACGCCGTAGAGGATCTCCACAGATGTGGGACCGGAAATGTAAAGAACATTCTCTTTGAAAACCACTTCAAAAGAACGAAGAGCACTGTCGATCTGAAACTGGACGCTCCAGTTTTTATCCTGTCTGCCGAAACGCCTGATACAGAGAGCACTCATTTCAGATGCCGCCAGAGCAAGTGTTGCATCGTCACAGCGGCTTTGGGAGATATTGGGGAAACCGTAGATCTGCATTTTTGATTTTCCTTAAAGAGTAAAATTTATATCAATTCCAATTTGCGCAGCAGCAAAGGGATCGCCCTTTCAAATTCAACACCGTAGGGGATATGGTCAGGAGTTTCCAGAGTTTTGCGGATGGATTCAACGGTGAACTCCACAGCCGTTTCCAGAGCTTTGTGCATCTGCTGTCCGGAAATCAGAGCGGCAAAAAGAGCTGCCGAAAAAAGATCCCCTGTACCGTGGAAGGTGCCGGGCTGTTCTTCGCCGAAATAGGTGGAGTACTCCCCTTTTTCTGCGTTCCATGCGGCGACGCCGTATTTGCCTTTTTCGTATGTGACGCCTGTGAGGACCACATTGGGGCACCCCAGATCCGCAAGGCGTTTCAGGAGTTCCTGGATTTTTTTCTCGTCATAATGACCGTTTTTATACTCCTCGCCCAGCATGAATGAGGCTTCTGTCAGGTTTGGCACGATCACATCCGCCTTGCCGCAGAGCTGCCCCATGCGTTTGGCGAACTTGTTGTCAAAGCCCACATAAAATTTGCCGTGATCCCCCAGAACCGGGTCAACCAGTTTGAGCATTCCGGGCTTGTCGAACATGGCAAAGACCTCTTCCACAAGTTCGATCTGGCGGAAGGAGCCCAGATATCCGGTGGCGATGCCGTCAAATCCGAAATCGTGCTCCTGCCAGTTTTTGCAGATGGGGGAGATCTCATCGGTCAGGTCGTGAAAAGTAAAGGATTTGAACCAGGTATGTACAGAAAGAACTGCTGTTGGCAAAATCGCCGTTTCGATCCCGGCGGCAGAAATGACAGGCAGCGCCACCGTCAGGGAACATTTTCCCAGACATGAAATATCTTGAACAGAGAGTACCCGCTTCATCGCTCTTGAGCTCCTCGTTGAAATTAGTTGACATCTTCATAATATACTTTGAAATGGTTCTTTTTTCAATCTGCAAATGGAGTTCACAGTAAAAAAACAGTGCTTACCGGACCTCTTTGTCAAGTTCTTCAAAGAAAGCGGTCATAAACTCAAGTCTCTCTTTCCCCAACCGGCGCCCTGCGGGGGTCAGCATGGCATCGGGCAGGTGGCGCAGCTTGACCAGATATTCCCGGTAGGCGGTATCTTCAACGCCGTAAGGTTCCCCTGCCAGAGCCTCTTCTGCGGTGTTGTGGACCCGGGCACTGCAGGCACCGGCAAAGAGAAAAGCTCTCCCCAGTCCCACTGCCCCCAGAGAGTCCAGTTTATCAGCGTCAAAGAGCACCTTGCCTTCCGGGGTGCAGGGCTTGATCCCGTCCCGGTAACGGTGGGTGCGGACAGCTTCTGAGACTGCCTTGCAGAATTCAAGGGGGAGCCCCTCTTGCTGCAGGAGTTCAAAGGCGAGCTCCGCCCCCCTGAGGGCGTGGCACACCTTGCCTTTGGAAGCGTGTTCCTCCGGGCGGGCGCAATCGTGGAGCAAGGCAGCGAAAGAGACGGTCTCTTCATCGGCATCGGGTTCTTCCGGCAGCAGAAGGCGGGCATTTTTCATCACCCGCAAGGTGTGATCGTAGTCGTGCCCCGCTCCGGAGTCAAGCAAAAGCGCCCTGAGTTTGACGCTCAGGGCATTGAAAGCACTTTGGTACTTCATAACTTTTTGACATGTCCTGCCACGGGGAGCAACATTCCCCCCAGAGAGTTCCCAAGGGTCATGACGCCGATGGCGCCCAGAGCCTTCCAGCTCCAGGCGTCGGCGGCGGAAAAGTAGTACATGTTGGCGATACAGTGCTCAAAGCCGCTTAAAATAAAGATCGCCACGCAGAGAAAGAGCACCGGCACCCGCACCACGGCGTCCAGTTCATCTTTGCGCTTGAAGGTCTCAACAGCCACATACATGAGTATGCCGCAGAAAAAGGAAAGTATCAGCCAGCTTGTCCAGCAATCTCCCGTTTTTGCGGCGCAGACATTGGCGACTCTTTCGGCGAAACCGGGGAAGCTCCGGGTCTGGCGCACCAGAAAGCCCACAGAGAAACATCCCACAAGGTTGCCCACCCAGATGAGGAGCAGTTCAAAGAGATACCGGGGGGTATTCTTTCCCTGGATCGCCAGATATCCGATGGCGCCGGTGTAGAGCTTGAAGCCGTAACTGACGATGGTCAGCAATCCGAAACCGAAGAGAAAGGCTCCCGTGACCGGATGGGGGACCGCCATGCAGACGGTTCCCGCAATGCCGATGAAGAGCCCTGCCAGTATGGCGTTGAGGAAGATCTGCGTTCCCTTCATCAGAGAAGCTCCATCAGCTTTTTGTCAGAGACATTGGCGCCCATGGAAATGAGCAGCTCTTTCAGTTCCCCTGAAACACCGCAGAATGTGACATTGGCACGGAGATTGAGCAGCGCCAGACCTTTGAGTCCGCCGATCTTGCCCATGAGGACCTGATAGTTGAGTTTTTCTTCCCAGGCGCTTTCGTCCACTCCTGAAAGATCCACTACCGCAGGGCATCCCAGCAGTGCAGCAGCCCCCAGCACCGGCAGAGCATTGACGGCAACACCGGCAAGAGTGACCTTTTTGTAGTGGTGCTCTTTGAGCATCACATAAGAAGTGACGATGTCCTGAACACGCATGGTGTAACAGGAGTCATTGCAGGCGGCGCTCAGAGCCAGATCATCATTTATGGTGGGGTTATCCAGATATTTCGCCGATGTGCCGGTACCGAAAAGTTCAATGAGCCAGGAGTGTTTGCCCCGTTTGAAAAGCTCTTGGGTGACACTGGACTTTTCCCCGTCGTTGAAATACTCCTGCCACTTGTTTTCAATGGGGTAGAGAATGGCGTCTGCGGAATCCATGGCATCCGCAGGGCGCAGGCGGAAGGTGTGGATGATGTCTCCCATATTTCTGCGTGAGACCACCATGGTCCAGACCTCCCCTTCCGGGAGTTTCCAGTTGCCGTGGGTGACACGGTTGACCACATCTCTTGTGGGGGTGTCGCTTTCAAGCATCTGACGCAGGATGTCACAGGTGCGGTTCTGCCAGAGGAGAAAATCGCTGCCCCAGCTCAGCGCATTGGCGGTGTAGGCTGCTTTGGATTTTGCGTATGCCTTGTCGAAACTTTCCTTTGAAGCGGGAGCAGGCTCCTTGCCCCCGTGCCACAGCTGTTCGGGAGCGGGCACCTTGTCGGTGCTTTCGGGGATCTTTTCCCCCATATCCTTGCCCTGCAGCTGCCGGACGAACCATGCGTACACATATTCACGGGTGCGCTGGTTGTAGTTGTGACCATCGTCAAAGTGGATATTTTCAACATTATCTTCGGCGTGGTAAAGCTTGTAGATCTCCTTGAGTTTTGGAACTTCGTAGTCGGGATTGAGATTTGTCCAATCCCCGGTGACACTGGGCAGCAGTATGGGACGGGGCGCCGCCGCCGCCACGATGTCAAAACTGGTCAGCCCCCGGCTGCGGAGCAGAGGACCTTCTTCACAGGAGCATCCCCCCATAAAGTGGAGTGAAAGCATACACACCGGGCAAAGTACTTTGATCCGGTCGTCAAGCGCCCCGATAAACCAGGTCTGGGAGCCGCCGCCGGAAGCGCCGGTGCAGCCGATGCGTGAAGGATCCACATCGGGGTGTGAGGCGACGAAATCCACCGCCCGCAGGCTGTTGGCGGTCTGGAGCCCGAAGGGGGAAACGCCGTTGAAATAGGCTTTTTGTCTGGTTTCCACATCCCAGTAGTGGGGATAGTCGTTGTTGTCGTTGTAGCCGATCATGTCGTATGCCAGAACGGCAAATCCCAGACGGGCAAGTTCCATGCAGCGCATGATGACGCCGCCGGTGGCTTTGTGGCAGACTCTTCCCGTGGTCCAGTGTCCGTGGGGACAGAGGATGGCAGGGAGTTTGCCGGTGAATTTCTCAGGGGTGAAAAAGTTTCCCGTCAGGCGCAATCCGGGAAGAGTCTCTATTGCCACATCGCTGATGGTGACACCATCCACCACCCGGGGAGAGGTGGTCACAGGCTCAAAGGGGGTGAATTCCACTGCCGGAACAAGTCCGGCGCTGAGGAGCAGTCTGCGGCGGACCGAGTCACGGAAACTGCGGTGTTCCTCCTGACTGGCTGGGATCCGGGCGGCGTAAGGATAAACACCGTACTGATTCTGGTAGAGACGGCGGTCAACAAAAGAGGGATCGTCAAGTGCCCAGGGGGAAATGGTGATTTTTTCTTCGCTCATATTTGAAATTCCTTAAATTCAGCTGAGTTTATAGATCCCAACCACACCGGGCTCCAGCTGCAGTGCAGTCTCTGCGATATTGTCAAGGGCGCTGAAGGGGATCTCATCCCACATGCCGTAAGAGGTGAGTCTTTCTATCTTCTGAGGCATCTTTTCAACGGCAAATTTGAGTTCCAGCGGGTCGTAGGAGTAGTTGAAAACCCCGCAGACCAGAGCGCCGTCAGGCATGAAACCGCAGGAAATGCGGGCATCCTGCAGATCAGGCAGATAACAGGGAACGCCCCCCAGACGCTGCAGGAATTCAATGTACTGCAGCTTTCTGCCGGGGTTGAGAATGTGCATGTAGTGCCACTCTTTCAAGTTGATGGCACTGACGATGACCTTGCCCCCTGAAGCGTTGGTGAAAAAGGTGCTGCCGGGCATGCAGAGTTCGGGGGTGCAGCCCTTGTACTGGGCGAAAAGGACTTCGCTCAACACCTCAGTTCCGGGAAGGGCGGTCAGGGTGGGAGTGGCGTTGGCAGCGAGGAATCCCATTCTGACGCCTGAGCTTTTAAGCTCTTCCACATTGCCTTTGGGGGCAATATTTTCAGCCTTGACGCCCATCATTTCAGCAAAGCCCCGCTCCGTCAGCTTCACGGCAGCAGGACCGTCGATGAGCGCCGCATGTGAAAGCATGTCACGCAGTTCTTCATCGGTGTAGTAGTCGATCTGTTCGCCGCTCAAAAGGGAGATGCCCCCCTTGAAAGAGGTGTCCTCAAAGCGGACGGGGAATCCTGTTTTGGCGAAACAGTGCATACTCCAGTTGCCGTGAGAGGTGAAGAATTGACCCTTGTGGGGGTAGGGTTCACGGTCAAGGGAAGGAATGTGGATCACGCCCCCGGCAGGAGTCCAGGTCTTGCTGATATGGAGCACCTGACGGTAGAAATATTGGTTTTCACTGAGGATCTTTTCGTAGGGGCGGGAGACTTCACGCAAAGGATGTGCTCCCTGATCCAGCCAGAGTTTGCCGCCGTCAAGTCCGGAAAGCAAGCCGCCTGTAATGTGCAGGTGCATGGTGCGGGCGGATTTGCTGTAACGGTTGTGGGGACAGGTGTCGGATTCGTCCAGAAGCTTGAATCCCCAGTTGCGGGCGTTGACCACCTGAAATCCGGTGGTGGAGTGGGTATAGGCATCGTTTTTGACATGGGCTTCGAGATACTGGGCGTTGCTGATACGCAGTATGGGCAGATTGCCCCCTGCCAGAACCCGTGTTTCCATCTCGGCGTAATCGTAACGGGTGGAAACGATACAGCAGCCGCAGGTGATGGAAGGATCGACGGAATCAATGGCTTTGCGCATGGTCTCTGAAAGTTTTTCCATGGCTTTGATCTGAGCTTTTTCAAAAGCAATGGTCACAGGATCGTGGGGACCGGCATTTTCAACGGCTGCGGCAAGTTCTTCACGGGTATACTCTTTGCCCAGCATTTCAGAGATCATCTTCACATGACGGTCACAGTAACAGGTTCCGTCAAACATCCGCATATCGTCGTCCCCCAGAGTGAAAGCGGGTCTTTCTTCGCAGAGCATGGCGACACAGTTGTAGATGTAGTCAAGGAATCTCTGATCCAGAGGGCAGCAGCGGTGGGTCTCAGTGCCGTCGGCTTTGAGGATCTTGTCCGCTTCAATGGCACACTGGGGCGCCAGATTCCAGTAGCCACCGTGCCCCAGAGTGGTCTGGAAGAGGATACCCAGACGGATCTCTTTCTCATCTTCAAGCAAAGCCTTGAGTTTGCGGAAAGAAGCTTTCTGGATCCGGGTCTTGTCGTAGATGTCGTCGCCCAGAGGATGCTGGGGGTAGGACATGGCATAGTCGGTGATGCCCGTTTTTTTGTAACGCTCACGGATCAGTTTTGCAAGATATTCCTCTTCACCGGCAAAGTTGGGGATGATGGAAACAAAAAGGGGTTTGGGGAGTTCTATTGCGGGATTCATAATATGTTTTCCTTTATACTTCAGGGATGGGTTCATTGACAAAGTTGACTGTTTCAAGTCTCTTTTCTGACTCCAGTGCGGCGTAGATCTCAGGCAGATCAGTAAACTTGAGGATCCCCGGAACCATACAGGACTGGGGCCAGAAGGTCACACGCTTCTGCAGCATACTCATGTAGGACTTGGGGGCATCGTAAATGGTGATCTTTGCCACCTTTCTGGTAAGAAGCGCCGCCAGAACGCCGGGGATCACTCCCTGTCCTCTGGCAATAAGGTGCAGTTCCTTCACCCCGTTGGTCTTGACATACTCAACGGCACGCAGTATATCAAGGACCCGGCGGCCGACCATGGAAGAACCGAACATCAGTTCGATACTGTCATAGTGGTAGTCCTGATTGTGGACGGTGCAGAACTTCCGGTATTCAGCGCCGAAAGAGCCGGTCATTGCAAGGGATTCGCCGATGTTGCGGTAGTCGAAGCCTGCAAGATTTTCCTCAAGGGGAAGATCCAGCTTGAGGAGTTCGCTGCCGGAGTCCAGATGGGGCAGGTAGATGGTGAGTTTTTCCATTTCAGGGAAATGTTTGTAATTGCGCCCTGAACAGATTTTCAAGGTGGTGACGACCCCTTTGTCCCCTTCCAGCCCGAAGCGTGAAAAGACAGCACGCTCCCGGGGGACGGAACTCCAGCCGATGGTGGGCAGATGGCGGCAGTAGGGCAGATCGATGATCTCAGGAAGAGCCAGAGCTTTTTTGAGTTCAGCCTTCAACTCAGGTGTGGAAAGTTTCTTTCTTGACGCTTCTGCTGCCAGAGCCTCTTTTTCAAGGAGGCTGTGGAGCGTTGAAAATTCAGGTCTGCTGCTCATAAGCTGACCGCTTGCGGTACAGTTCAAATCAGATGCTTTGAAAATTTCGGTGTCGGCAGACTCCTTCACATCAGAGGCAAGGGCGGCGTGTTTGCCGAAAAAGCTGTACATGGCTTCACGGTTTTCGATGGAGTATCCGTGATCGGTGGGACCGATGAAGAATTGGAGATTTTCTTCAGCCCCCAAAAGTTTGTAGACCTTGCGGGCATTTTCCCAAGTCTCCTTCAAACCCCTTGCATCAAAAAAGTCGTTTTTCTGCCCCAGAAGCAGTATGGGACGGGGCGCATAGGCAAGAATGAGATCCCCCATTTCGCACCCCTTACCCAATATGCCGGGAGGGAGCTGTTCGGCATCGGCGACCAGTTCGTTTTCAATGTTCCGCTGCCAGCTGGTCACATAGCAGCTGGGCGCCGCCATGGTGAAGCGGCTGTCAAGAGCCTGCACAAAGGTGGTCATGGTGCCGCCCCCGGAGTTGCCGGTAATACCGATACGGCTGGGATCCACTTCGCTGCGGGAAAGAAGATAATCCAATCCCCGCAAGGCGTCGTAAGCTCTCCATGCTCCCAGATACTCTCCGGCAAGCCGGAGCTGTTTGCCCATCATGGAGTGTTCACTGGTGCACGCTCCATGGATCCCCTGAGCGTGGGGCACATCCACAAACTGCCAGCGTTCCCCCTGACTGACGGGGTCGATGAGCAAAACCACATACCCCTGCAGAGCCAGATTCTGAGCGCCCCGCTGGTAGGTTTCGCAAGCCTTGCCATCGTTGCTGTGTCCGCAAACAAAGACGACACCGGGATGTTTCCCCGGCGTGTTGGGCACATAGAGATTGGCGGTAACAGGGTAGTTTTCACGGCTGAAGTAGATCAACTTTTCAATATTGAACTTTTCTCTTTCAACTGTGTCGCAGAGTTCGACTTTGGGGACAGAACGGTCAGAGGGCATGTTGAAACAGCTCTGAACACGGGAACGCACTGCCTTCACATAATTTTCCGCATCGCTGCGGTCTTTCAGGGCATCGATGCGTTTCGTGCGCTCTTCATTCAAATCCCGCAGACGGTTCACGGCATATTCCTGGAGCATACCTCCATAGATGGAACGCTGATTGTGCATAAGATTTTCCTTTCGGTCATCGGTTATAAACAAATTACCACTTGTAAATTAGCATCAACTGAGCTTTTTTTCAAGAGGTAATTTTTTATTTCAGCAGCTTTTTGAGATAAAAAGAGTTCCCTGTGCGCTCTGTCTTCCCCAAGCGGCAGGGAACTCTGTGTGTTTTCAAGCCGTCAGACTTCAGGGACGGGTTCGTTGACACTGTTGATGATATTGAGGGGTTTCTCTGTCTTGATGGCTTCGCAGATCTCAGGGAGGTCTGTGTATTTGAGGATCCCCGGCACCATGACGGACTGGGGCCAGCGGGTGATCCGTTTTTTCGCCATATCCAGATAAGAGGAGCCCGGCGCATCGTAAAGGGTGAGGCTTTCCACCTTATCTGACAGGAGCGCTGCAAAGAGCGCCGGGAAAGAGCCGAGACCTCTTGCGGCAAGGTGAAGATGCGCCACTTCGTTTGCTTTCAGAAACTCAATGGCGCGGAGCGTGTCAAGGACACGGCAGGCGATCATGGAAGAGCCGAACATCAGTTCAATGCTGTCGTAGTGGTACTCCTGATTGTAGGTGGAGGTGAATTTCCGGTACTCATCCCCGGGGACACCTGTCAAAGTGAGGGATTCCCCGGTATTGCGGTAGTCGAATCCTGCGTAGAACTCTTCCGCTCCCCGGTCGATCTTCAAGACTTCGCTCCCTGCGTCAAGGTGGGGGAGATAGAGGGTCAGTTTTTCCAGTTTGGGAAAGTGGAAAAAGTAGGAGTCCCGGTTGAGCTTCAAGGTGGTGAGCAGCCCTTCCTCCCCTTCCAGAGCGAAACGGGAAAGGGTGATGCGTTCGCCGTAGATGGAACTGGTGTAAAAGGGGCGCAGTATACGGCTGTAAGGCACTTCGATCTTTTCAGGGAGTTTCAGCTCCTGCCGGAGCTTTTCTTTCAGCTGCGGCACGCTGAGCTTGGGGCGTTCACGGGTCAGCTTTTCCGCTTCGGCAGATACCAGGTGTGAAACAGTGGCAAGCTCTTTGCGACTGGTCAGAAGCTGTCCTGTCAGGGTGCATCTCAACTCAGATTCCGGGATCATCTCCGTTTCATCGGATTCTGTCACATCTCCTTCGATATGGGCGTGGCGGGCAAAGAATTTGTACATGGCTTCACGGTTTTCAATGGAGTATCCGTGAATGGTGGGACCGATAAAGTACTGCAGATTTTCTCCGGCACCGAGGAGTTCATAGACCTTTTTCGCAAGGGTGTAAGTTTCAATGAGCCCCCGGTGGTCAAAAAAGTCGTTCTTCTGCCCAAGAAGAAGCACCGGACGGGGCGCCTGCGCAAGGATCAGATCACCCATTTCACACCCTTGAGCAAGGATATTGGGGGGGATCTGCTCCACATCGGGACCGAACTCGTTTTCGATGTTCCGCCGCCAGCTGGTGATGTAGCAGCTGGGAGCCGCCATGGTGAAACGGTCGTCAAGGGCGTTGAGGAAACTGGTCATGGTACCGCCGCCGGAGTTGCCGGTCACGCCCACACGGGCGGGATCGACTTCGCTGCGGGAAAGAAGGTAATCCAGCCCCTTGAGAGCATCGTGGGCTCTCCAGTTGCCGAAATAATCGCCGCAAAGCCGCAATCCTCTGCCCAGCATGGAGTGTTCACAGCAGCACTGCCCATTGATCCCCTGAGCGTGGGGCACATCGGCAAACTGCCAGCGTTCCCCCTGAGAGATGGGATCGGGCACCAGAACCACATACCCTTGCAGAGCCAGATTCTGAGCGCCGCACTGGTAGGCGTCGGCGGCTTTGCCGTTGGCGCTGTGTCCGCAGAGGAAGAGGACAGCCGGGTGCTTCCCCGGAGTTTTGGGCAGATACAAATTGGCGGTGACACCAAAGTTTTCACGGCTGTAATAGATGATTTTTTCAACGGTGAACTTTTCTCTTTCGACGGTGCCGCAAAGTTCGACCTCGGGGACGGAGCGGTCGGCAGGAACTGAAAAACAGCTCCGGACTCTCGCCCGGACATCTGCCACATATTTTTCGGCATCCTCACGGGTGCGGAGTGCTTCGATTCTGGCGGTGCGCTCTTTGTTCAGAGCCCGGATCCGGCGCACGGCATACTCATGGACCATGTTGCCGAAAAATGAACGTTGATCGTGCATAAAAATTTTTCCTTAATCCTGTTGCAAACAGAAAAACTCTCCGGGGCTAATATACCACAGAGAGCTTCGTTTTGCAAGTTGTAAGAAATGGATTTGACAAAGAAAGTCCTTTACGCTCTGCCGGAGCGGGCGTTGACGCCGTACTTTTCAAGGATGGCAACAGCGGCGGCGATCTCCTCTTCTGTGGGGGAGTCCGCTTCGGGCATGGTGTCGGTGAGTCCGCAAGCTGCGTATTTGTTTCTGGCAAGGGAATGGTAGGGCAGGAGTTTCACACTCTCAATATTGAGTTTTCCCAGAAATGCCCCTGTCTGTTCCATATTTTCCACAGAGTCATTGCACCCCGGCACAAAGGGGATGCGGATCTCGATCCTGACCTTTTGCTGTGAAAGAAACTCCAGATTGGATTTGATGAGTTCGTTGGGCTGCCCGGTAAGAATTTTGTGCTGCTCTGAGTCGGCATGTTTGAAGTCCACAAGAAACATATCCGTTACCGCCAGCGCCTCTTCAAGAGATCGGCGGGGAACGAATGCGCAGGTGTCAAGAGCGGTATGGAGTCCTTCAGCTTTTGCCTTCTTGAAAAGAGACAGAGTAAACTCCTTCTGTATCAGGGGTTCACCCCCTGACACCGTGATGCCGCCCCCTGATTCAGTGTAAAAATCCCGATCCTCAAGAGCGACGGCAAGGGCTTCATCGACGGTGACTTTTCTGCCGTAAAGTTTCATGGCAGAAGCTGGACAGAGCTCTTCACACGCACCGCATTGCTGACAGAAAGTGTGATGGAAGATGTGTTTTGAATTTTCCATCCGGTGAGCCCCTGCAGGACACACATCAAGGCAGCTGCCGCAGCTGCGGCAGAGGTGCGGGAAAAATCCCGTCTGGGGCTGTGGTGCGACACTTTCGGGATTGTGGCACCAGATACACTTCAAGGGGCATCCTTTAGTAAAAAAGGCGGTGCGTATCCCCGGACCGTCATGAACGGCAAAGCGTTTGGTATCAAGAAGTATTCCTGTGATCTCCATAGTTTACTCCGCTACATTTTTTGCTCTTTTGATATAGGCGTCCTGTTCCGCTTTGGCAAGCTCCACAAAGCGGACGTTCCAGCCGCAGACACGGATCTGCAAATTGGCGTACTTTTCAGGATTTTTCTGGGCTTCTTCCAGCACTTTGGCGTCAAAGACGTTGAAGTGCACTGCAAGTCCCCCTTTGGCAAAGTAGGTGTAAAGCAATCCCCGCAGTGCGGCAAGACCTTCCTCCCCCTGAACGGTCGCAGGGTGCATCATGACATCAAGGGGAAAGTCTCCCGGCAGATCCATGGCGTTCATGGTGCAGACCGATTTGATAAGGGCGGTGACACCGCTTTTATCCATGCCCATGGTGGGGGAAAGGTTTTTGGAAAACTCTTCGCCAGCCATTCTGCCGTCGGGAGTGGCGCCGGTTATTTTCCCCATGGTAATGAACTGCCGGGCGCAGTGTCCTGAGGCACGGTACTGCCCGAGTCTGCCGTTAGGGCGGCCGTTGATCCGGCGTCCGGCGTAGTGGCTCAGGATAAAGGCGTAAAAGTCCACACTTTCGATGCCGTTGCCGAATTTATCCTTGTCGCGCAAGATCTTTGAATGCAAGGCTTCAGCACCTTCCCAGTTCTTTGCCAGTATCTCTTTGAACTCAAAAAGGGTCAACTCTTTTTTCTCAAAGACAAACTTTTTTACCGCCATCAAAGCATCCACCGCCGTGGCGATACCGCAGAGCAGTATGGTTGAATTGTTGTAAATATTGCCGTTTGAAAAGGCGTCTCTGCCGGTTTTCAAACTGTTGAGGATCGTGGAAGAATAAAGAGGAGAGGGGTTGACTTCATGAAGATTGCGCTCGTTGCCGTCGGCACATTTGATGACGTTGTCGATGATGTCGTCAAGGTAACGCAGATAGGATTTCAGGAAATCATCAAAGTCTTTGATCTCTTCCAGCTTCAAGGCGGAACACGCCACGGTGTATCCGGTCTGAGGCTCAACACCGTTGTTGAAAATAAGTTCAAAGATCTTCATAAAGTTGACATGTCCGGCACCGGTGCCGTTGGCACGCCCGCGGGCGCAGAATTCGTAACAGCCGGTGATATTACAGGTCCTTGCCTCCTCTTCAGAAGCGCCGTAACCCATCATCACCTTTTTGATCCCCTCTTCAGAACAGAATACCAGACTGCTGTGTCCGTCACGGATCATGCGGAACGCCTTATCAAGGAGTTTCTGCGGGGTGTTTTTTGCAACTTTAAGCTGGATCTTCGGGGTCGGGATATGGAGTTCATCAAAGACATCAAGTATCAGATAAGAGACCTCGTTGTAAAGAGTGGAACCGTCTTTGGCGGTGCCGCCCAGAAAGAAGGGATGCCCCCAGTAGTTGTCGATTGAGCCCCACTGCATAAGGAAACAGGTGAGGAACTGCCGCATATCTTCAAGTGTGTAGCGCCCTTCTTTCAAATCCTTTTCGTAAAAGGGCAGCAGCAGACCGTCAAGGTTGCTCCCCAGAGAGCGCACCTGCATGTGGTCGATGTGTTCGCAGTAGTAAAATTGCAGATATACCAACATAAGGACCTGATAAAAGTCCTGAGGTGCCCCGGTGCGGAGCTGTTCCAGACAGGCGATCTCCCTTTGGATCCTGGGGTTGCCCGGATGGTGTTGTTTGGCAAAGTCGATGAGTTTCCCCAGATGCTCCAGCAGGGCGTTGAGGGTCAGCTCCATACCGTCAAAGTGGGCGGCAACGACGGGGGTGAGAGTGCCATTCTTTTCGTGGAGCGCCCGGTATTCTCTGACTCTGGCAAGGATCCCGGGGAAGCCCAGTGCGGTCAATGCCTCCCAGTCGGGGACGGAGTGGTCAAAGTCCTTCCAGATCATGTGGAGTCCTGCTTCATTCCGTTTCCAGCAGATTTGGGCGCAGTCGTGATTGACGGTGGTATCGATCTCATAGTTCCACTTGCTCAGCAGAGGAGACAGAGGGCGTTTTTTTCTATCATAGCAGCCGAATCCGGGGAAATCATCGTGGGGATCCACATCGATGAACATGTTGCGGCAGACATACTCAAAACAGCGTGCTTTGATGACCGGTTTGGGGAGTCCCGCCGCTTCCAGAGGAGCAGCAAACCCCAGAACAGAGTCTTTGATTTCATCTTGAGAGATACCGGAATTTTCTTCAAAAACCGGTTTGCGGAACTTGTTGACCAGATATTCACGGTCAGCGTCAAAGGTCGTGTAGAGCATGGTATGATCTCCTTGTTTTGATGTTTCGCTATAATATAACCCAACGGAGTCTTTTTTTGAATGGAAAAAAAAGAAGAAAACTTATACTTTTGTGATTGCAATGCAAAAAAAGAAAGAGTATATTAATGCCGGAACATAAAGGAGCTTGCAATGCCTGTAAAAAACAAATCCAACACGCTTCTGACCTCAAACCGGCTGAATCTGGAACTGCAGCACTTTGCCCGGGGGACCTATCCTGTTGCGGATCACCTTTTGAATGCTCTTCCGGTCAACCGCTTTTTCATCGTGCTTAAAAATCCCAATGGTGACAAGTGCCGTATGGAAGATGAAAAAGATTCTCTCGTTTTCAAAGAGGGGCATACCTATTTTGCCCCCTTGCACCGCAAGTGCCGGATGCTGCTGGATGATGAACTTGAGTTTATTTCCATCCACTTCACCCTTGAACTTTATGAGGGGGTGGATATTTTTTCAGAGTTCGGCAGGATCTGCGAATTTCAGGACCCTCAATGGCTCCTGAGGGCGCAAAAAGCCTTTGATGAGGCGTCTGAATTTTCAAGTGCTCTGCAACTCAAAGGCATCGTTGCGGACTTTGCCGGTTGTCTGGGGGAACTCATGAGTCAGGAGTCATGGGAAAGCGTCACCCGTTTTGCTCCTTTCAAAAAGGAGCTCGATTACCTGCAGAGCCGTCCCCCGGCACAGGTGACGGTGGATGAACTGGCAGAGTTCCACGGTGTTTCACGGGAGTGTTTTTCAAGGAATTTTACTCGTTCAACAGGGATCACCCCAAAAAAATTCCTTACCCGTCTGCTGGTCAGCCGTGCCTGTTGTGAACTGCTCAGAGAGAAGATCCTCATCCGTGATATCGCCTGCAAGCTGGGATTCAGCAACGAATTCTATTTCTCAAGGTTTTTCTCGAAACAAATGGGTATTTCCCCCAGAGAGTACCGGCTCCGTGCCGCTTTGAGGTAGTTTTTACGGCATAAAAAAACGGCAGGCGCTTTTCCTGCCGTTTCTGTGTATTGGACCTCATTTATTCAAAGACGGCTTCGCCGAAGGCTTCACGGTCGTGGAATCCGGCATTTTCCAGATTGGGGGACCAGAGTGAAAGTTCGGGTATCTCGTTGCCGCTGCCGCCGATGATACGGGATTCTCTGCCCACATTGATGGTCCAGACATTGCCCGGTTTGGGAGTGGCGATCTTCATATCGCTGAAGGGCAGAGTAAAGAGAGAGTACCACTTGTCTCCTTCACGGCGGCACTGGTAAGTCCACTTGCCGTTCCAGGCGGTATCGTGCTTGTTGTAAAGGGGATGCAGGGGATCTGTGATGAATCCGAAAGCCTCATCAAAGCGGGAGTCTTTGGCAGGGGTGTAGATCATGTGGTAGAAGCTCTGGCGCATTCCCTGAGGATCCACCAGGATCTCCATGCAGTCATTTCTCCAGCAGGGACCGTCATTGCCGAGAGAATGGAACTGTTTTTTGGGGTCAAGATCAGTGACCACGGCGATGTAGAAATTCTTGTCATCATACGCCGCTTTGAAGCGGGTCTTTTCGACGATGGGCCCCAGCTGGATGCCGCCCAGTTCTTCCCATTTGAGGTCCTTCCAGACGCCTGAGTCGAATTTGTTGAATTCAACTTTGCCGGAGAGCTTTTTGACGGTCATGCGTTTTTTGATGGTGCCGGGGAGGATCTTTTTCTCTTTGAGCATACGGGTGTTCCAGTTGAAGGGAGCGCCCAGAGTGGAGGAGCGTCCGTTATCCATGAGGTACGCCTTTGAAGCGCCGTCAAAGAAACGGATCTCAGGAAAATCTTTGAATTTGCCCACTCTGCCTTTGGGGGCAAGTTTGTTGACCAGAGCGTTTCGCGCCTCAAGAGCTTTGGCAAGAAGATCAAAGCTCTGCCAGTTGGGGGCAGTGCGGTAGGCACGGTACATCTGGATCACATCCACAATGGATTTTAAATATTCAAATTCAGCACGGACCAGGGAGAGGCGTTTTTTGACTTTGGCTTGCACAGCCAGTTTTTCGGCGCGTTCAAGGTTTTTCCCCAGAGTATCCATCAGTTCAGGGTTGTAGAGGGTACCGAAAACATGACGCTGGGAAACGGCATAGCGTGTCTCTTTGATCCAGGGCAACAGCTCAAGAGCGTGGTGGAGCGCTTCAAAGAAGCTGCGCATGGGGGCGGCACTTTCGTGGTAGGCGCGCTCGTAGAACTCAAGAAGGAGCTTTTCGTGGTTCAAAGAAGGATCTTCAAGGAGTTTACCGAAGATGTAATAGACAGGAGCCTCAAGTCCGAAAAGTTCCCCGAATCCGCAACGGTAGATCCCCATGACGCCGTTGTCAAAAAAGGTCCTGACCTGTTTGGCGATGAAGGAAGGAGGACACTTGGGGGTATATCCTGTAATGTGATAGTTGCCCCAGTTGTAGATGTAGACAAGGAAACCGCCGGGGACAGAGATCTTCTTCCAGGCATCAAAGACGGTGTCGGAGTATTTGCAAAGTTCGATCACCGTGTTGGCAGGAAATGCCTTAAAGGTTTTGGGCGGATCAAAGTTGGGGGGATAGCAGATGATGACCACCTTTTTCCCGGGACGATCTTTGAGGAGTCTTTCCGCAAGACTCCGGTGAAGGATCCAGATCTTTTCGCCGTAGTCATCCCCGGTGTTGCCGAAGGCTTTGCAGTTTACGCAAAGGCATGGAGTGAAACCATCGGTCTGGGCAAGTTCCACAGCTTCTGCCCCTTCATCCAGCTTGGAAAGCATCTCTTTGTAGATCAGCTCCTGGACTTCCGGATTGGAAATGCAAAGGTGATTTCCCAGAGCGGAACGCTTGCCGGAGCGCTCAACAAAGTACTGAGGATGGCTCTTTGCATATTTTTTCGCAGGCACCGCATCGTAGTAGGAGTGTCCGCCGTACAAACGGAATTTTCCGTAGCCGGGGTTGGCGTTGGAGTAATCGTAGATGTAACCGTTGGCGCGTCCGGCGCCCATGATGATTTGGGGCTTGATGTGCATGGTCAGATTTTCAGGGATGACCAGCAGTTTGGCTTTGACAAAGTCCAGACCGTTGTCGCCGGGGAGCAGGAATCTGCCGTTGAGGAATTTTTCCACAAATCGGACTGTTCCGGTGATGGTCCCCAGCACGCACTGGCTGTTGTGTCTGACTCTGCCTTTTTTGCCGAAACGCTCACGGTCACTTCCGGCGATGAAGATATCTCCGCCCCGGGTGGCGATGACGGCGTTAAAGTTCTCAAACTTCAATGGTTCGATGCCGATGCCCCGGATGGCTTTGGTGTTGCCGAGGAAGATCGTTGTACCTTTGAAAGCGTGATTTTTGCCTTCCACTTCAACTTTTACCTTGACGCCCAGAGTTTCGGCAAATCCCTTTTGGATCACCGAGGCGGCTTTTTTCAGAAACACTTCAATGCCGGGATTGGCGTGTTCAGCGGGGATCACGATCCGGACAGCGCTGTTTTGGCGCAATTCAATGGGGGGGACATTTTGCGGAGCACTGCTCCGGCATCCACTCAGCAGCAATGCTGCGGCGCAGAGCAAAAACAAGATTTTCTTCATATAAAGTTCCTTTTTGTAAATAATCTGAACAACAAGTTGCACATTATCTAAATTTAGCACACTTTCAGGAATTTTTCAAGCCGTATGAAAAAATTTCAAAGCTCCTCAAGATCAAAAAGATTTTCTGAAGCTTCTGGGAGGCGCTGTGCTTTTCCGCGGATCCACTTCATAGACGAGAGGGAATGAACCCGGGGTATAATTGACAACCTGCTGATCTATCAGAAGAGCAAGTTGCCGGACATCCCAGTTCAAATTGCCTATTCCCAGTGAAAGATCTTCTGCCTCGTCGGTGCAGAGCACTGAGACATCATCGGGTATTTTCAAATCCTTTTTCCGGCTGTACTCCAGAAAGTTGTTCAAATTGCGCCGGTTGACACAGATCCAGGCAGTCACCCGGTCAAAACCTTCTCCCTGGTACTCCTGAAGCAGATAGCCGTCGCAAAGTGCTCCGGGGAGTATGGGCAGTGAAAATTCGTTCATTGCCTTGACAAAAGAGACCATCCATTGCCAGTTCACCAGGTGTCCGGCAAAGTGGCACAGCATACCGATATTGCGGTGTCCCAGTTCATAAAAATGTCTGACGGCATTTCTGCACAAGTTTTCAGCGGTGAATTCACAGCATCCGGGCAACTTTTTTTCTGAATAAAGAACCAGCACTCTGCCGCCTGAATCCATGTGACGCCGGAGTTTTTTCCGGCAGAGTTCCTGAGGATCGACCGCCATGACGATGGTCCAAGCGCCGGATAAGCGATATGCGGGCTGTTCAAACTCCTCCATTGAGACCAGTTCCAGATGATAAGGTTGTGAAAGTCCTTCCCCTGAGTTGAGAAGAGGCAGCAGAAGCGTTTCGTATTTGTTGCCGTTCACATAACTCCACGAAGGGAGTATGAGCAGTATCTTTGCGACCGGATGAGCGATTTTCCGGGGGATATACTTTTCCCCCACGCAGATCCCCACATGGCGGCAGCGGGTCAGATAACCAGCCGAAACCAGCTGGGCGACGGCGTGGCGGACAGTGTTCCGCGCTGCCTGAAAACGCAGACAAAGCTCCCTGTCAGTGGAAAAAAGATCCCCCACCTTGAAATTACCGTTGAAAAGCTCCAGCATCAAGGTGTTGCGGATACTTTCGTAACGTTTGATCCTGCTCATGGTATTTGCTCCATTGGTTCCGTCAGAAAATGGTATATAAGATAGTATCAAAAGGCTTTTATTTCAAGTCAGTACGCAAAAAAAACGGGGAGTTTTTTTTGCCCGCCGGGCATTGTGCTGTGTAGTAACACGATTATTTCAAACAACTTGCAGTATATGTACCATTATTGTTTTTTATAAATCTTTTTTTTTACCTTCACGGTCTTGTAAAAACAACCATTAAATGCTAATATAACCTCAGGAACATCAAAATTTACTTTTTGTCATTTCAGGAGAAAAAATATGACCCGTTCTGAAGTAAAGATCAATCTTTCCACACCTGCGGGAAAAATCCGCAAGATCAATGGCGGCAATCTCGGTCCTTCTATGATCGCCAACTCCGAAGATCACCCCTACAGCGACTATGGACCGGATTTTGCTGCCTTGAATATCCCTCTGACCCGGCTTCATGATGCCCCCTACGAAAACCCCGGAAGGCGTCTGGTGGATATCCCCCAGATATTCCCCAATATGGACTTTGATGCCGAAGATCCTGCCAATTATTACTTTGACCATACTGACGACTACATCAAAGAGATCCTTGATTGCGGCACTCAGGTCATGTACCGTCTGGGAGTCAGCATTGAGCACGGACGGAAAAGATACTGGGTCGATAAGCCAAAGGATGTCAAAAAATATGCCGCCGTCTGTGCCAATATCATCCGCCATTTGAACTATGGAAAATGGAACGGACACCATTACGATATCCGGTACTGGGAGATCTGGAACGAACCGGAAAACTGGGACTGGGAGTGGGAAAACGATCTTCCCGTCAAGCGTAAACTCCCCCGACAGTTCGGAGGGACCATTGAAGAATTCAACGCATTCTACTGCGAACTTGCTTCTGAACTGAAAAAACTCTTCCCCGAGTTGAAGTTCGGAGGTCCCTCTCATGGCTCCCCCCGGAAATATGCCGCAGATTTTCTGAAATACTGCAAAGAGCACAATGCCCCTCTGGATTTTTATTCCTGCCACATGTACAGCGACTCAGTGCAGAAATACAAAGATCTGGTTATTGATGTCAGAAAAATGATGGATGACGCCGGTTTTCAAACAGCAGAACTCCATTTGAACGAGTGGCACTACCATCCTCCCCGTCCCCGCTGGTTTCCCAAAAGCGATTTGAAAACAAAAAGAAAGTTTCTGACCCGATACTATATCGAGAGCAAAGGTCTTGACAGCGCTGCCATGCTCTGCGCCGTCATGACCGCATGGCAGGATACGCCGCTGGATATGGGGGGCTACTACACCACCGGCACGGCAAGTGGATATGGTCTCTACAATATGTTTGATCCCTCTCCAAGCTACTACGGACTGAAGGCTTACGGAGAGATCGTCCGTTATCCGGAGCGGATCACCTGCGAAACCGCAGAGCCCGTTTATACCCTTGCTGGATGCAATGAACAAGGGGAATACGCCGCTCTCATCAGTGCCTACCGCACCAACACCGGCACGGGGGCGGTCCATATCTCCTTTGATACGCCCGTCAGGGTGACTCAGGTGGAATTGCTGGATGAACACAATGAACTTGAGAAGGTCTATTTTGAACAGTGCGAAACTGGTATCGACATCAACTACAAAGGGAATTCCGGAGTCATTCTGATAAAATTTGTCAAACAATAAAACTGCAAGGGAAGAAAAAATGCGCCGTCTGAAATTCACATTGATAGAACTTCTTGTCGTTATAGTGATTATTGCTATTCTTGCTGCAATGCTGCTTCCTGCCCTGCAGCGGGCACGGGATGTGGCGAAAAGCAGCTCGTGTATCAGCAATCTCAAACAGATCGGATTTGCCTATCACTCTTACACGACAGACGCAAAATTCTGCCCCACAAGGTTCACCCATTATGAGGGCGGAAAAAAATGGAGCGGGGCCTCAATACAACTTCTTTTTTTCAACCTCAAGTACATCAGTTCCGGTACTGTTTTTTCCTGCGCCGGGGAAGCCAACAACCATGTTCCCCCCATCGGAAGCGATGCCAACCCCAGTGGAACTTACAACAATTATGCCTACAATCAGCTTTTCGGACTCTATCCCGGAGACAAGGCGCGCCCCGGGCCCTGGAGCCGGGCACAGATCGAACGGATGCCCGGATCCGGTGAATTGGCAATCTACATGGATGGAGCTGCTCAGGCAAATGCAAATTACAAACAAAACGCAGCTTGCCACTGGTTCCCCTATTACAGCTCGCCGAATATGATGTTTTTGCCGGGGCAGACGGTGACCGGTACGGACAACCGGGGCGGTATCATGCTGCGGCACAATGGCAGGACCAATATCCTGGCTTTCGGCGGTCATGTCAAATCCGCCGGTAAAAGGCAGTTGTGTACCGCTGTTGATGGTGTGGAGATCTATTTTACTCCCACATCCATTTACGGTAATACTGGTCCCTTTCCACTCATAACAAAAAGATAAGGAGTTCAGATCCATGAAACATTTTTTTACACTGCTGTCTGTTTTGGCAGCTCTCTCAGCACTCAGCGCCGTTGAGATCGTCAAAAACGGCAAAGCCGCCGCTGAGATCGCTCTGCCGGAAAAACCTGTCAGCTCAGTTAAATTTGCCGCCGGAGAACTTCAGAAACATATACAGCTCATTACAGGAGTCCGGCTGCCTGTTACGGTCAAAAGCGCTCCCCGCAAGCTGCCCAACCGTATCCATCTGGGATACGGAACTGCCCCGAAAAACAAAAATAACCACGCCTGGCGGGTAAAAGCCGGAGCAAAGGATCTTTATCTCGCTGGCAATGACACTGAGATCAGTTCCAAGAATCTGGCGTGCCCCGAACGCACTATGGTAGGCTGGTGTGTGGCAAGTTCCGGCACACTTCTTGCGGTGTACGATTTTCTTGACCGTGAGCTGAAAGTTCGCTGGCTCCGTCCTGATGATGGGGGGATCTATGTGACTCCGTCAAAGAATATTTCCGTCAAAGCCTTTGACCGTGAATCCGCCCCCGGATTGATGACTGCGAGCTTCAGTTACAGCCCGATCAGCAGCGCAAAACTCTGGCATGACAAAAAATTCGGAGTCCGCCACTCCCTGCAGACCAAACTCTGGGGCATACGCCACCGCTTCGTGGACTGCAACTGGTTCCATAAGGGACACGCCTTCGGTAACTGGTGGAAACGGTACGGCAGGAAACATCCTGAATACTTTGCCCGGCTTCATGACGGGACCCGCCGCCCTCTCAAGGGGGACCGTTCCGGGAAGCGGATCACCATGTGCGTTTCAAGCCCCGTTCTGATGAAGCAGATCGTTGAGAACTATAAGCATGGCTACGGGCCAAAAGGCAAATTCAAAGAAAGAAACTTTATCAGCATCTGCGAAAATGATACCCCCGGCATGTGTACCTGCAAGGGATGCCGGGCATGGGATATGCCGGAGTTCGACCCCAACGGCGCTGATTACTGGAAAAACAAGCGTGTCCCCACAAACGGTGAGCGTTTCAGCGGTTTCGGCGTGGATGAAGGGGGCAGCTACAGCTATGATAAAAACTCCCTTTCTGACCGTTATGCCAGATTCTGGCTGGAAACTCAGAAGGCTTTGAGCAAGATCCATCCCGGAGTTTCTGTTCAGGGATATGCCTATTTGAATACCGTTCTGCCGCCTCGCCATGTCAAGCTGAACTCCAATATTCTGGTGGGCTATGTGGGGACTCCTTTCTTCCCCCTTACAAAAGAGAAAATGGCAAAGACCCGTCAGGAGTGGGACGGATGGATGAAAACCGGCTGCATCATGCAGTTCCGTCCCAATACCACCTGGTCCGGCGGCGTCTATCCGCTGCAATACTGGAGACAGCTTGCCGGGGAGTATCGCCGCATCCTGCAGCAGCCCCGGATGCGCATGGTACACTTTGACACATTTCGCGGCGAATATGCCACTCAGGGACCTCTCTGGTATGTGCTGGCACGGTTGACTTACCGGTCAGACCTGACTGTTGAAGAGATCGCAGATGAATACTTCAACAGTTTCGGCAGAGCGGGGAAATATATCCGCGAGTACTTCGATTTCTGGGAAAAGAGCACAGCACATGTTACCACGGAGGATATCAGAAAAATGGAAAAAGAACTGGGCTGGACCTTCAATGTCTGGAACAACTGGGATATTTGTGTCAAACTCTTCACTCCTGCCCACTTTGCCAAAGGTGCGGCGATCCTGAAAAAGGCTGAAAAGGCAGCTGTTACCGCCAGAGAAAAAGAATCCGTCAAATTCTTCCAGCTGGGTTTGGAACACGCCCGTCTTTCGGAACTCGCCGCTGAAGCGCACTTCAAAAAAGTGCACAACGACACCCCGGTCAACCGGGCGGACTTTGATAAAAAGTACAAAACCGTTCAGGCGTTCAGAAAGAAGCATGAGCGTTCATGGATCTCAAACATGGAGCTCATCAGCCGGAAAGAGCCCGGCGGATTCAGACGTTCCGTCCCCGGAAACAAAAAGTGATTTTTTGAGGGAATTTCAAAACGCCGGAAAATTACCAAAGCACTTTTCAGCCTTTTTTCAGGACCAGTTCTTTGAATTTTTCGCCCCGTTCCTGATAGTTCTTGAACATATCCATACTGGCACAGCCGGGGGAAAGCATGACAGCGTCCCCGTTGCAGGCGGTGTGCAATGCAGTATCAACAGCGTACTCAAAGTCGGTGCCGCAATCCCAGACGGGGACGCCGGACTCCCGGAAGACCCGGGCGATGGGTTCCCGGCACTGGCCGTAGAGGACCACCGCTCTGACCCGGTGCGCCACACTGCTCAATATGGAAAAATCCATGCCTTTGTCAAGCCCCCCTGCCAGAAGAACGATCTTCCCCGGAACTGCTTTGACCGCCGCAACAACAGCAGCAGGATTGGTTCCTTTGGAGTCGTCGTAAAAGCGTTTCCCCTGGCGTTCATGGAAAAACTCGATCCTGTGCCTGCCGCAGCGGAATTTTTTCACCGCTTCGGGAAGGATGTTGATTTTATCCGGAGCAAAACGCAAAAAGAGCTCCACCGCCGCTGCCAGATTTTCGCGGTTGTGGGGCGCTGAAAGTTCTGTAAGAGTGACATTAAAGAGTTTTCTGCCGTCACAAACAAGGGTGTCGCCTTCATAAAGGACACGGCGGGGAGCGTCGGCAAAGGAAAGTCCCCTGATGCAGTTTTCTTCAGGGACACGGTCAAATATTTTTCTTTTGACGGCGCAATACTCCTCAAAGCCCCCTGCGTAGCGGTCTTCGTGGTCGGACTCCAGATTGAGGAGCACTGCCGCCTGAGGCGCAAAGGTGTCGATGAGCTCCAGCTGAAAGGAGCTGACCTCCACCACGGCGATATCAGGCTGCGTTTCCTGTGCGGCGACTTCAGAAAGAGGGACGCCGATATTCCCCGCCGCTACGGCGTTGAACCCCGCTTCCCTGAGGAGAAAGACGGTCAGCTCCGTGGTGGTGGTTTTGCCATTGGTTCCGGTAATGGCGGCAACGCGTCCTTTAAAGTGACGGAAACCGTACTCCATTTCGCTGATAAACTCTTTGCCGGACTCCTGCGCCGCCTTGTAAAGGGCAGAACGCAAAGGATGGACTCCGGGGCTGGCAACGATCAAACCGGCGTCAGCGGGGAGCCCTTTATTTTCGCCGTCATTGAGGATCACGGCAGAAGAGCCCTTTTTCTCCGCCAGCAAAGCGGCGCCTCTGCCGGAGACGCCGCCGCCGAGAATGGCGATTTTTTTCATCAGCGTTTACGCAGTTCGTTGCGTTTGATCTTGCCGCTGATGGTCTTGGGCATGGCGTCGATGAACTCCACGGCACGGGGATATTTGTAGGGAGCGGTGTGCTTTTTCACATACTCCTGGATCTCCTTGACCAGAGCGTCGTTCCCCTCTTTTCCGGGGGTGAGGACGATATAAGCCTTGACCAGCTGTCCCCGGACTTCATCGGGAACGCCCACCACGGCACATTCAAGGACATAGGGCAGTTCCATAAGAACGCTTTCCACCTCAAAGGGACCGATGCGGTATCCGGAGCTCTTGATCAGATCGTCGGTACGCCCCACATACCAGTAGTAGCCGTCCTCATCTTTCCAGGCGGTATCGCCGGTGTGGTAGAGTCCGTCGTGCCAGCTTTCGTTGGTCTGTTCCTCGTTGCGGTAGTAGCGTGAGAACATGCCGCAGGTCTTGTTCCTTTCGGTGCGGATACAGATCTCGCCCACTTCGCCCACTTCAACAGGCTTGCCGTCGGGGTCCACCAGTTCCACCTTGTAGGCGGGGCTGGGTTTGCCCATGGAACCTGGCTTGGGAGTCATGCCCACCAGATTGCCGATGGTCATGGTGGTTTCGGTCTGGCCGAAGCCTTCCATAAGTTTGATGCCCGTTGCATTGTAGAACTGGTTGAAGACCTCAGGGTTGAGAGCTTCACCGGCGATATTGGCATACTTCAAACTGGAAAGATCGTACTTGGAAAGATCTTCACGGATGAAGAAACGGTACATGGTGGGCGGCGCACAGAATGTGGTGATCTGGTACTCTTTGAACAAAGTCAGGATGTCTGCGGCATCAAAGCGGTCAAAGTCGTAGGCAAGGACGGTGCTTTCGCAGAGCCACTGTCCGTAGATCTTGCCCCAGAGCGCCTTGCCCCATCCGGTGTCGCTGATGGTCAGGTGGACGCCGCCGGGCTGGATGTTGTGCCACCAGCGGGCGGTGATGATGTGACCCAGAGGATAGGTAAAGTTGTGTTCCACCATCTTGGGATAACCTGAGGTGCCGGAGCTGAAGAACATGATGGAGGGATCAGTCACTTTCAAATCAGCAGGGCGTTCAAAGAATCCGCTGAAACGCTCCACCTCAGTGTCAAAGTCAAGCCACCCTTCTCTGGGTTTGTTGACCATGATCTTGTATTTGAATTCAGGACACTCCTTTGCGGCGAGGTCCACAAAGTCGGCGCATCCGTCGTCAGGGGTACAGACGATACCCACGATGCCGCCCTGCTGGAAACGGTAGACATAATCCTTGACCTGCAGCTGGTTTGAAGCAGGGACCGCCACAGCGCCGATACGGTGCAGTGCGTTGAGCACCACCCAGAACTGGTAGTGGCGTTTCAGCACCAGCATGACCCGGTCGCCCTTGCGGATGCCGATGGAGCTCAGGTAGTTGGCAGCCTGAGCGGAACGGCGGGCAAGTTCGGCAAAGGAAAAGTGTCTGGTGTTGCGGTGCTTGTCAACATAAAGCAGTCCGGTCTGATCGGGTTTTTTCTCCGCCAGCGCATCCAGCACATCAAAGGCAAAGTTGAAGTTGTCAGGATAGTGGAACGCCACATCAGAGAGCATACCTTCTGAATCCAGCGTTTCGCTCATAAAGTTGTGATAGAGCAGTTTGTCTGCTGCAGAGGGAGCAACGGCATTTGAAGCCAGACTCAGTTCGGGGGCTGTTCCCTCGGAACGGATCACCACTGCCAGGAACTGACACTCTTCGTCACCGATGGCGATCATGCCGTGGGGACGGGAGGAGTCATACTGGATACTGTCTCCGGGACCCAGATATTCGATCTTATCTTCAAGCTGGACTTTGAGTCTGCCCTTAAGGATGTAGTCAAACTCCTGTCCGGCATGGGTGGAAAGGTGGATGGGGTTGTCCTCTTCCTGCGGAGGAGCCGTCACCAGAAAGGGATCTGCCTGACGGTCCTGGAGCAGAGGGGAGAGGTGAAGATATTCAAAGCCGCCCCGCCGTCTGATGGGCATACCGCCCTCTTCGGCGTGGGTCACATTGTAGAAACTGAGTTTGGGGGTATCCCCTGTGACAAGGGCGCTCATATCCACGCCCAGCTTTTCGGCGCAGCGGTAAATAAATGTAAAGGAGCTGTCAATTTCCCCAGCCTCATGAGCAATGTATTCAGCTTCGGTAATGCCCGTAATTCGAGCCATTTCCGCAACTGATACATCCATGATGGTGCGAAGTTCGCCCAATCGTTTACCCATTTGCTTGAGTTCGTTGTCCATTTTTTTCTTAACTCCTTAGACTTTTGTTTTTCTTCCGGCACGCTCCCTGTCCTTTTTATCGACAGGCATTTGAGCGGCGGATTTTTTGGCAAGTTTCAGTAAAATCGCCGGATCACTTTAATAATCTCATGCTTACGGATGTTTTTTTCCAAGCCCATAAACATGAATGAACCGTGGACTTCAACGGGGTAGGGAATACCGTTGATATAGGTTCTACCGGTGCGTTTGCGTTTGGCGATCCGTTCTGCCTGGACTTTAGATGTCCGGTCATACTTGTAGACACCGATCTCGGAGTTTTCCACCATAATGGCGACTCCGGAGGTGGCTTTGAAGGGGGCTCCGGGGATATCCCGCACGGAGTGGACTTTAATGCCGGCTTCTTCAAGCCGGGGCGCAAAATCTTTCGGGGTAAGGTAGTTGTTATCATCGCTGTAACAACCGCAAAGCATGAGCAGAGCAGCGGCACAGGCAGCTGTCAGTTTCAAAGCTTTCATCTTGTTTTTCCCCTTGTTTTTGTAAAGTCATACTTATAATATAGTACCTCTGCACATAAATTGCAACAGTTTTTATTCACATTCAAATAAAAAAAATTCATCTTTTTACTGAGAGAGGCAATTTCAAAACTCCTCAAAATTGTCAAAGCGCCCTCGCTTCGATCTGATAAAGGGAGCGTTTTCGGCTGTTACCTTGCAGGTAGCAGCCTCAAACTACCCTTTACAGCTCTTTGCGAATGACATCTTTGCCATTTTTTGAATGACTTTTGAAATTACCTC
>JAZODE010000024.1:0-5453 GCA_045596885.1 Victivallaceae bacterium | reverse complement strand
GCGGGACAAGCGCCTGTTACCTTTCCCCCTCCGCATAAAGCTACGGCGGGACAAGCCAGGTAGCAAGTGCAAACTACCCTTTGCAGCTCTTTGCGAATGGCATCGAAAGCCATTTTTTGAATGACTTTTGAAATTACCTCTTCTGCAAAAGGTGTCTGAAAAGGCACCTTTTTTTTACTTGCCGATTGAAAAAATTGAAAAAGGTGCTATATTAACACGGTGTATTCAGAACCTTTGATATCGGGAAAATCGTAACCATGAAAAAAAGCAATATTTTTACTCTTATCGAGTTACTTGTGAAAAGATCCCATCTCTGCTGTGATCGTGTTTATGGCAAAGAAGAAGGTTTTTCACCTGCCCATGGGCAGGTGAAGCTGTACAGCTTCACCTTAATAGAGCTTCTTGTTGTGATCGCTATTATTGCGATCCTTGCCGCCATGCTTTTGCCGGCTCTGCAGCAGGCACGGGAGCGCGCCCGGGTGACCCATTGCTCCAACAGTTTTCACTCCATCGGCAAGGCAGGGTTGATGTATGTTGATGACAGCAAGGGTTTTTTCCCCATGCTTTACAATGCGAACCGCTCATCCCAATCCAGCCGTTCTGCTTTGTCAGGAAGTGCTGCACGGGGAAAACTTGCCCCCTATCTCGGGAGTGATGAGATTTCCCCCCTTGGAGGATGGGACTATAACAAAGGAAAGTTGACTGTCAGCAAGTTTGCCTGTCCCTCTGTTAATGGTCTTGACAGATACAGGATCGATTCCAGCTCATCTACCTACCGTTATGGAGTCAGTGAAAATTTGAAACTCAGTACTGTCCCCGGGAGTTCCGGTATTGTCCATCATTCAAGGGTGAAAAAGCCTTCCCGTTCCGCCTTTTTCGGGGAGGGAGCTCAACCCCGTCTTTTCTATTCTGCTGAAAGCAGCTCTGCCGGAACCTTTCCCATCCCCAATCACAAAGGTGGAGTCCAGCCGCCAGATATCTGGACCCTTGCTTCCTTGAAAGGAGCTTTTAACACTGTTTTTATCGACGGTCATGTTGAGATGGTGGATTTTGCACGGCTGCCTTACTATCAGGTATGGCGGACTGATATACTTTATTACAGCTATTTCTGGTTCCCTAAGAGCGGGAATAAAGATTGGTAATGTTAAAATTTGAGAGTTCCGTCATTTGTACGGGACTTTTTTTTTACGGAAAGGAAAAGAAATAATGTTGAAAAAAGGGTTTGCAGCAGTGGTTTCCGCTCTGGCTTTGGGGGCTTTTGCCCTTGATCCGGGGGGAGTTTCGGTGGATCTCTCGGTTTTTAAAGGTGGAACAGATGTTGGCGAAAATGCAGTCAACATAGTCAAATGCGGCGGCTTTGAAGGCAAAAATGTTTTCAATGGCAAAGATGCACCATGGAGAGTAGGCGGCTATGTTTGGAGGACTGGTCTTAAGGACGAAGCACATCGCAAGCGGATCCTTGCGGGACAACAGCGGTTCATTGACCCCAAAGGGGGAAAAAACGGATCCGCCTGTGCCGTGATCCTGACTCCTGAAAAAATGGCTGCCGAACAGAATAAGGATGGCAATCCCTGGATGAGCAACTCTTTTTCTCAGACCATTGCTCTGCCTGAGTCCAAAGTTCCTGTCAAGTATACGCTGCTTTTCAAAGTCAGAGGTTTTACAGGAAAAGCCCCGGGCATCAACAGTTTTCGTGTCTTTGTACACTTTTACGATCTGCTCCCCGGTACCCGGGGCAAGCTGAAGCGGACAAGGGATTTGATCAACCACGCCGTTGCTCTTCCCCGTGACTACGACACACGGGCACTTTCCTTCATGGTTCCTCCCGGTACCCGGCGGCTGGATTTCAGCTTTACCCTCTACGGGCAGGGAAAAGTTTGTCTGGACGATGTGCAGCTGGTCAAGGTAGCTGCAAAGGAGGGTGCCAATATTTATGTGACTCCCTGGACTTTTATTGACAATACCTATTGCATCGGTGAAAAACAGCCCGGCACCATCGTTTTTGAAATGCAGAATGAGCAGAATATCAAATACAAAAAGTTGCGGATGACCCTCAAGATCCCTGCCGGGTTCAAACTCCATTCAGGCAATGTGAACAACAAACTGCTCTCCCAAAAGAAAAATCCTGACGGCAGTACCACCGCCCTTTTTGATGTGCAGCGTTTTGTACCCGGCATGAGAAAAGACGGCTACGGCATGTGGTCTGCTCCTTCTGTGACACTGATCCCTGAAGTTGCCAGATCTGCCAAACTTTATCCCCTTGAATACCAGCTTTCAGAAGGAAATTGGAAAGGTGAACTTAAAACTCTCAACCTTAAAGTGATCGAACCCCTCAAAGGCAAGAGACCTTCTATTTTTGTTAGCGGCGTGCAGCTTGTCCACGAATTCAATCTTCCCGAGGACAAAGTGACTGTGATCCGGGACTTTCTGGGCAGAAGCGGACTCAACGCCATCCACGGCGCCAGCAATATTGTGAAAAAGAGTGTCAAAACCATTGGATTGGCGCGTTATTCACAGCCCCATCTGCTTTGTAACGGATACCGTCTCGGCGGCACTGCCAACCGTACCGAGGAGTCCTATTTCCGCCAGATGGATGGCAAACCCTTCAAGCGGGGGATGGTGAAGACCTGTCCGGTAGAAGTCTACAAAAGAGGCAAATTCTATCGTTCCGAAGTTCTGGGAATGCTTGAAAGACTCATTGTGAAAGAGGATGTCGCCGATCAGATCATGCCCAACTGGGAGCCCTATTATCTGGATTACAAAGGCTGTTTCTGCAAGCGCTGCTGTGAGGAGTTCGTTATCTGGATGAAGGGAAAAGCCAAAGCTGAGGATGTCCGTGCCAAGTGGCCCCGGCAGATCATCGACACCTGGAAAGATGAATGGGTGAAATTCCGCGGATGGCAGCACGGCAGACTTTGTGTGACTCTTGAAAAAGATATCAACGCTCTGGGGAAAAAGGTTGGCAAAGATTCCCATTTTATTCCTGAAATCGCATGGAGTCAGCTGATTGAATCAGACAAAAAACATTTCTCCCAGTACTCCCCTCTTGATTACATGGCAGAACTGCCCATCATCGAGCCCTGGGGACCCTACATTTTCAGCAGCTTTACTGAAAAATACAACTACTACCCCGGTATCCATCTGATCACCTATATTGCCGCTCAGGACAACAAGGCGTTTGTGAGGCGTTATGTGAAAGATCCTGCCAGACGCCCCAAACTTATCGCCATGCCCCACGGATTCCAGTGCGGTACCTGGGCGACTGAACCGGAGGCATTCGCTTTTGATACCTTGTGCTTTTTCCTGCAGGGGTGGGAAGGCTCCTTCGGGTATTATTTCCCCAAAGGCTACGATCACCGTTACTGGAACCATCTTGCTAAAGTCAACACGATCATAGCAGACTTTGAAGAAACTGTGATGAAGGGCAAAGAGTGCAAGAGTGCATCTGTCAAAGCCCTTACTCCCATGCCCCGTCCTTTCTTCCCTGCTTACTGGAGCGAGGGCGGCAACTTCAAAAAGCGTCTGCCCGGACTTGAGAAGGCATCTATCCTTCAGGTGAAATCCTTCCGCAAAGGTAAAGAAATGGCAGTTGCGGTGGGCAACTTCTGGCAGAAGGGGGAGGTTTTCGTCAAACTTTCCGTAAAAGATCTTGACAAAAAAGGCAGATACACCGTTAACTCTTCAGAAAATTACTCCCTTGGCGTCTTTTCCGGAGCGCAGCTGGAAAAAGGTATCACGATCCATGTCGGCGCTTTGCGCTGGAATCTGCTTGCCATTTGCCCCGGAGCACGGACAAAGGGCAAAGTCATTACTCAAAGCGTTATGAATGATATGATGAAAAAGCGTCTGTCAAAGATCTGCAAAGCAGCGGCATGGGAAGAAAAGTATTTGCAGCAGACTCAAAGTGAAGAGGCTGCAGACACTCCGGCTAACGACTTCAAAGCAGTTTACGAGCTCAACAACTCCGGCGTCAGTTTGAAGGCTGTGCAAGTCGCAGGCAAAGATTATCTGCAGCTCAGCGGTAAGGAATATACAGCCCTTCTTGATCCCACTTCCGGTGGGCGTGTTGCTTCGCTCAAGGTAAAGGGGAAAGAACTTGTTTACTCTCTGGGATTCGGCGCCGCTGGTTTCTGGGCTCCTAAAAAGGTCGCTTTGAATGTTGACAGAGGTTTCAAGATCACCGAAATGGCAAAAGAGTCAAACGGGATCCGTGTTGAGTTGACCCGGACTCTCAGCTCTCGTGATCTGTCTACCATGGCTGGAGTGCGCATTGTCAAGAGTTTTATCTTCAAAGCAAAGGGATTTACGGTAAAAAGTTCCTTGACCAATAACCGGGCGTCATCTGTGACCTTTGCGTACCGCTTTCATAACTTGCCCAACCATCTTTCCACTGTGAAGGGGAGGGTATATTTCGGCAGCAAAAGTTTTGCCCGTTCCCAGGCGCTCAAGATCGCCCGTTTTGGAAAAGCCATTGACTTGATCGACCAAGCTTACAAAGTCAAGGAATTCATTCCGGCGTCTGTTGGAGAATTTCTCCTGCGAAGCTCCGGATTGCCTGATCTCAAAGTTACTCTTGGGGGTGTCAAGCCTTACGGCGTCATTTTCTGGGATGGCGGAACTTTTTCCACTATGGAACCTGTTTTTACACCGGTCAAACTTGATCCGGGAAATAAGGCTGAGTTCATAATGAATATGGCATGGTGACAAAACTGAACTGCTGAATTTTCGGAAGACTTTCCCCTGTTTTCAAAAACGGGGGAAATTTTTTTATGGGGTGGTCAGGCTCAAAGTGCAGATCATTCAGAGCCGGACCGTCAAAAATCGTGTAGTTCATGGGGTAAGCCTTTCATTTTGGGGGTGTCAGACTTGCTCGCCACGGCGTAGCGGAGCGAAGACGGGTCAGACTGGTCAGACTTGTCAGACAAAAAAAGCACTTGACTTTTCAAGAAAAAAGGGCATAAAAAAACACGCAAAGGTCTTTTGCGTGCTTATGTAAGAGGCGGTGAAAGTTATTCAGCCATACGGGCAAGAGCCTCTCGAGCTTCTCTTACCTCTTTTTCTATTCTGGCGAGCTCTTCGGGCGACAGGTTTTCAGGCATTACGGTAGGGTCCGGAGCAAACCGGAGTGGTTCAGCCATATTGCTGCCGGTCGAGCCGCCCTCTTCTGCAACCTGACGGTCAACCCTTTTTACCATCTCTTCCCATTCTTTTGTTTCATAGAGATATGTCATCATGTAACGCGGGTACTTGGCTTGAACAACCTTGCTCCGGATATTGTTGAAGCCATCGTGAACGGAGCAGAACCCGATGGGTTATCCATCGCACAAATTATGAAAAACATCCCGGAAGACTGGAACGAACAACGTAGGCTTTTCGGTTTCCCGGAACGGTGATAGCGGGAAACGCTTGGCGGCAGGAGAAATCTTGCCCCCTTTTTGCGTTTACGCACGGCG
>JAZODE010000023.1:0-21467 GCA_045596885.1 Victivallaceae bacterium | reverse complement strand
TCTTTCAGCTCTTTCAAATAGTTGCCGAAATTCTGCCCCGGATCATGATTTGCAGATTCAATGTCCCGTTTTTTACTCAAAACACTTGCCTGCAAACGATAAGTCTGCTGAACCTTCTGCGCGATTGCCCGTTCATCTTTAGTTGGTTGTTGCACCGGAACGACTGGTGCTGGAGGCGGTGTTTGAACAGGCTCCGGTGCAACACTCGGTGCCGGTTCGGGTGCCGGAGCAAAATCCGATACCGGCGTCATTATCGGATTTTGCTTTTCTTTGCCTGAGAAATAAAAAACAATTCCGCCAAGCAAAATAATTACAAGTGCGGCAGCTATCCATTTACCCAAGCTACCTTTTTTAACAGTTTTTCCGGCTTTGATCTTCTTGCCGCCCAGAGCGGCAGCAAAATCGGAGCAGCTTTCAAAACGTGCAGATGGGTCTTTGCTCATGGCACGCTTGACGGCACCTTGTGCATTGTTGGGAATACCGGTGATATCGCCCGGGGTTTCATCAAGAACAGCCTGTTTCAATACTGCCGCATCGGTGCTTTCAAAGGGTAAATGTCCGGCAAGCATTTCGTAGGTCATTACGGCAAGAGCGTACTGGTCGGCAGGGGCGCCCTGCGCTCTGCCTCGCCACTGTTCCGGAGCCATATAGGGACCGGTGCCGCTGGTTCCGTGATATGCCATACTCACTCTGGTCATACTGGTGTGGATCTGCGCTGCCAGACCAAAGTCAAGGACTTTGATTTCTCCTGCGGCATTGATCATAATGTTGCCGGGCTTGATGTCGCGGTGAATGATCTTTTGCTTATGGGCATAATCCAGCGCATCGGCTACTTGTTGGATGATCGGTAAAACATCTTCAAGTTTCAATTCTCCGTCTTTGCGCTTTCTCCGTATCCAGCGGCGTAAATCTTCGCCCTCACAGCACTCCATAATAAGATAATAATTGCCGTTGGAATCATCCCGCTCCAGATTCTTGGAGATGGCAATATTTTGATGAACAAGTTTTGATACCAGCTGGAAATTCTCTTTGATATCTTCCATTTCAAGTGTATTGTGCGAAAGTTCCGGAGGCAGCGCTTTCAACGCCACCTCAATACCCGCAGTTTCGTCAAAACACTTGTAAACCACGCCCATGCCGCCCTGACCGAGTTCAGCCAGAACTTTGTACCGTCTCATAATGAGGTCGCCGACTGCGAACCTGCCATCCGGCTTGCGATCCCGCTTGCCGGGCATAGTCACATCATCCGCACCTGAACTGACCGGTCCCCGGCGCGGAGCCATTGTTTTATCCAAATCGGACATTGGAATTCTCCTGTTTCCCAAATAAAATATTCTTTTTAATATAATCGTTGTTTTCTTATTTTTCAATGAGTAATTATTATAAAAACAGCAAATTATTTTATCAGCTTTTATTCTTTATAATTGGTGCCATTCTATATAAATAATTATCCATAATACAGTTGCAGCTAAATTATTTTAATTTCAGCGGTCTTCCCGGACGCAAAAACAATCTGCCTGCTTTGGATGCCAGGCGTGCGTGGAAATCATTGTCGCCTGAAACAGATACAGATGATCTGAACTCATTCAAGTCTTCATCTGAGAAAAAGAATAATTTATTTGTAATTCATTGTTCAAGGAACAGTTACATGGAATGGCACCGATTTCATTCCGCATTGCAGTACAAACTTGCGGATGAAGTTTATTTCGGGACTTGCAATTGGAGCAAATAAAGGTTATATTACAACAGAGTCGTTTACACCGAATCTTTTAGAAAAAGTTGTCCAGCCAAAGGGGGCAAGCGCAATATGCTGAAAAAGAATCTTTTCCCCGTTCAAAAAAAAGCAAAGGGTAACAAATCATGTCTGAAACAGTAAAATTTCCTTCTGCCAAAGATAAACAGCGAAAACACTCAAGTTTTCTCCTGATCGGACTGCCGGTCACTGTCGCCCGCCGGAACTGTTTTTCAAAAAATGAAAACAGCACTCGATCAGCGTTCACGCTGATTGAACTATTGGTCGTTATCGCTATTATCGCCATTCTTGCTGCCATGCTGCTGCCCGCTTTGCAGCAGGCTCGTGAACGGGCGCGCAGTGCAACGTGTATAAACAACCTCAAAGGTTACGGCAGTGCCCTCGCCATGTACGCCGGAGACTACAACGATTTCACCCCCCGGGACAACTCGGAAAATGATGCCTGTGCAGTCAATATCGCCAGATATCAGGCTCCGGGATTGATCCGCTATACCACCAAGTTCAAATGGCTCTTTATAACGCCCCTTTCCATGAGTCAGCTCAAACCGCTTTACTGTCCATCGGCTTCGGGGCATATCAATGCCATCGGCAAAAAAAGCAGTGACGGCAAAGCTGATGTTACAGAAAAAGTTCTTTTATGGACCTATGCTGCCAATAATGCTGTTGTGGCGCACCTGGACACGGACAGCAATCAATGGCTGTTCCAAAAATATTCAAAACTCACCAACCCCTCACAGAAGATCTTCACCATTGACGGTTCGCGCATCGTCGAAGGTTCAGGCGGAGCTGTTTTGTACTTCAAAGACACAGCGTTCCCCCGTCTGCAAATCAACTGTTTCCCCTTCAGGACCGATGTGACCAGTACGGTACGGTTCCGCCACAACAAAAACGCCAATGCCGTTTTTGTGGACGGTCACTGTTCCGGAAGTTTCACGCTCCAGTCAATGAGTCCTCCTTTGGGGGAAAAGCACCTCTAAAATTGATGCCATTCCTTGTGAAAATTGGTGCCATTCCTTGTATATTCATGATAAATAAGGAATTAACACACAAATTAATTGGTGCCATTCTATATAAATAATTATCCATAATACAGTTGCAGCTAAATTATTTCGATTTCAGCGATCTTCCCGGACGCAAAAACAATCTGCCTGCTTTGGATGCCAGGCGTGCGTGGAAATCATTGTCACTAAAACAGATACAGATGATCTGAACTCATTCAAGTCTTCATCTGAGAAAAAGAATAATTTATTTGTAATTCATTGTTCAAGGAACAGTTACATGGAATGGCACCGATTTTTCAAACTTGCGGATGAAGTTTATTTCGGGACTTGCAATTCGGCAACTAAAGGTTATATTAAAACAGAGTCGTTTACACCGATCTGTTAGAAAAAGTTGTCCAGCCAAAGGGGGCAAGTGTAATACATTATCGTTTCTGGCATTTAGTACAGAATTTTACAACCAAGAAATATTGATATGAATACCTTTCTTTACTTTTTGAAAAACTTGAAATCGGTTCCGATGGCGACGACGTGGGGACTGGAAGAACTGGCTGAAATGAAGGGGCATCAGGACCTTTATACAAAACAGTCTCCTCAGCGTTTGAAGAAGCTGCGTGAGTTCTCGATGATCGAAAGTGCTGTTTCTTCAAACAGAATTGAGGGGGTGGCTATTGATGATAAGCGTATCGGTACTGTCATCTTTGGTAACACCAATCTTCGTGACCGTAACGAAGAGGAAGTCCGGGGCTATCGCAGTGCCCTTGATCTGATTCATACTGATGCTGACAAACTGCCCCTTTCCATTGAGACCATTTGTAAACTCCATACTCTGACACGTCCCAATATCTGGGATTCCGGCAAGTTCAAAGAGGATGCAGGCGACATTATTGAAACCTATGCTGATGGTTCATCCAGAGTCCGTTTCAAAACCGTTGCTCCCGATCAGGTTGAGTCAGCTCTCAATGCCGCTATCAAAGGCTATCAGGAAACCTTACGGGACAATCGCATTTCTCCATTGATCGCTCTGGCAGCTTTTAATCTTGACTTTCTCTGCATCCATCCTTTTCGTGATGGCAACGGTCGTGTTTCACGTTTGCTTCTGCTGCTGATGCTCTATCAGCTGGGCTACGAAGCAGGACGTTATATCAGCATTGAAAAAATGATCGAATCTACCAAAGATCAGTATTACGAAACATTGGAACTTGCTTCTCTGAACTGGCACACCGGTTCTCACGATGCCTGGCCCTATATCAACTACCTGCTCTTCACCTTAAAAAATGTCTACAAAGAATTTGAATCCCGTTTTGAAAATACCCAAGCCCCCAGAGGAGAGAAAAGTGAGCAGATCATCAACGCGATCAATGCTTTTACAGGCACTTTCACCATCCGTCAGATTGAACAGCAGTGCCCCGGTGTCAGCCGTGAGCTGATCCGTAAAATTATGAAAGACCACACTTCTTGTTTAGAGTGTACTGGCAAAGGTCCTGCAGCTGTCTGGAAACGAGTAAAGGTATTACCTCTTAGTAAGGGTAAAAGTAAGGGTACTGGAGCGTAAATCATACAGTTTTACCTATAGAGGTAATTTCAAAAGTCATTCAAAAAATGGCAAAGATGTCATTCGCAAAGAGCTGTAAAGGGTAGTTTGAGGGTGCTACCTGCAAGGTAACAGCCGAAAACGCTCCCTTTATCAGATCAAAGCGAGGGCGCTTTGACAATTTTGAGGAGTTTTGAAATTGCCTCTATAATGTGATGATTTTCTTTTTTAGCGTTTTTACTATTCTTTGTAAATAAAAATATCTCAATAAAAAGAAAAATTCCACCATCCACAAGTAAAATATTGATGTCTGAATTTCACCTACCCATGTTGGGAACAGACACAATAAAAAAGGCCCCGGAAAAGAAGCCATAGGAGGAGCTCCTTCCCCGGGACCCGTGGGGTCTCTTACAGACGGAACATGAATTACATCATGCCGCCCATACCGCCCATGCCGCCCATACCGCCAGCGGGCATGGCAGGTTCTTTTTCTTCCTTGATGTCAGTGATGAGACACTCGGTGGTGAGCATCAGACTGGCAACAGAAGAAGCGTTCTGCAGAGCAGTACGGACAACCTTGGCAGGGTCGATGATACCGGCCTTGACCATGTCGGTGTAGGTGCCGCTGGCGCAGTCAAAACCTTCGTTGCCGGAGGCAGCTTTGACCTTTTCGACCACAACACTGCCTTCGTAACCGCCGTTGGTGGCGATCTGACGCAGGGGTTCTTCGATGGCGCGGGCGATGATGGCAACACCGATGGCCTGGTCGCCGGTGAGCTGCAGACCGGAAAGCTTGGCAGCAGCGCGGATCAGAGCAGTACCGCCGCCGGGGACGATACCTTCATCAACAGCAGCGCGGGTGGCGTGCAGAGCGTCGTCCACACGGTCTTTCTTCTCTTTCATTTCAGTTTCGGTGGCAGCACCGACGCTGATGACGGCAACACCGCCAGCCAGCTTGGCAAGACGCTCCTGGAGCTTCTCGCGGTCGTAATCGCTGGTGGTCTCGGCGATCTCGCGGCGGATCTGAGCAACGCGGCCCATGATGGCTTCCTTGGTGCCGGCACCTTCCACGATGGTGGTGTTCTCTTTGGTGATGGTGACGCGTTTGGCTTTACCCAGCTGTTCGATGGTGACATTTTCCAGCTTGATGCCCAGATCTTCGGTGATGCAGGTGCCGCCGGTCAGGATAGCGATATCCTGCAGCATGGCTTTGCGGCGGTCGCCGAATCCGGGAGCCTTGACAGCGCAGATGTTCAGGATGCCGCGCATCTTGTTGACCACCAGAGTGGCAAGAGCTTCGCCTTCCACATCCTCAGCGATGATGAGGAGGGGCTTGGATTCCTTGGCGACACTCTGCAGCAGGGGCAGCAGGTCGTTCAGGTTGCTGATCTTCTTTTCGTGGATCAGGAGATAGCAGTCATCCAGGACAGCTTCCATGGTCTCGGTGTTGGTGACGAAATAGGGGGAAAGATAGCCCTTGTCGAACTGCATACCTTCGACGACGTCGAGAGTGGTTTCCAGAGTCTTGGCTTCTTCCACGGTGATGGTTCCGTCCTGACCGACCTTTTCCATAGCTTCAGCGATGATGTTGCCGATGGTGGCGTCGCTGTTGGCGGAAATGGTGGCGACCTGAGCGACCTTGTCGCTGACGCCCACGCTGATGGCAGCCAGTTCTTTGACCACGACTTCAACAGCCTTTTCAATACCGCGCTTCAGTTCCATGGGATTGGAACCGGCGGTAACGTTCTTCAGACCTTCGCGGTAGATGGCTTCGGCAAGAACGGTTGCGGTGGTGGTACCGTCACCGGCGATATCGTTGGTCTTGCTGGCGACTTCCTTGACCATCTGGGCGCCCATGTTGGCGTAGGGGCACTGGAGTTCGATCTCCTTGGCGACGCTGACACCGTCTTTGGTGATCTGGGGGGAGCCGAATTTCTTGTCAAGGACCACATTGCGGCCTTTGGGACCCAGGGTGGCTTTGACAGCCTTGGCAAGGAGGGTCACGCCTTCGAGAATGCCGCGGCGGGCTTCATCGGAAAAAACAAGTTGTTTAGCCATAATATAAATTCTCCTTAAATAAAAACTTTTTTCTCAAATCTTCAGCCGACGATGGCGAGGATATCGTCCTGATTGACGACTTTGTACTCTTTGTCACCGACTTTGACTTCGGTGCCGCCGTAACGGCTGGTCAGAACGATGTCGCCGACTTTGACATCAAAGGGGATCTTGTTGCCGTTTTCATCGTTCTTGCCGGTACCGAGAGCGACGACGCGGAATTCCTGGGGTTTTTCCTGTGCGGAATCGGGGATGAAGATACCGCCCTTCATCTGTTCCTTGTTCTCGCAGAGCTCCAGCAGGACGCGGTCGCCGAGGGGTTGGATGTTAGCCATTTTTTAATTCTCCTTTTATGTTTGTTTTGGGATTGTTCCCGTTAAATCATTCAATGGGGACCCGCTTTCCACGGATCCCTGTGGGATTTTTTGCCTTATTACTTGACAACTTCAGCGTCGATCACATCATCGCCGCCCGCTTTGGGACCGTTGGCAGCGCCATCCTGGGGAGGAGGAGTTCCGGCACCGGCAGCCTGCTGCTGGGCGTAAACGGCTTCGCCCATCTTCATGGCAAGCTGTTCGATCTCCTGCATCTTGGCTTTCATGCCTTCGGTGTTGTCGTTTTTGATATCCTCTTTGAGGGCGTCCAGCTTGGTCTGGAGTTCGCTCTTGACCTCAGCGGGGACCTTGTCGCCGAACTCGTTGATCTGCTTCTCAAGCTGATAGACCATGGAGTCTGCACGGTTTTTGGTTTCCACCTTGTCCTTAATGGCCTTGTCTTCGTCGGCGTGTGCCTTGGCTTCGTTGACCATCTTTTCGATTTCGGCGTCGCTCAAGCCGCTGGAGGCGGTGATGGTGATATTCTGTTCCTTGCCGGTGCCTTTGTCTTTGGCGGTGACATGGAGAATACCGTTGGCGTCGATATCAAAGGTCACTTCGATCTGGGGCACGCCCCGGGGAGCGGGAGCGATACCGTCAAGTTTGAAGATACCCAGCTGTTTGTTGGCGTTTGCCATTTCACGCTCACCCTGGAGCACACGGACATCCACAGCAGGCTGGTTGTCGCTGGCGGTGGAGAAGATCTCGCTCTTGCGGGTGGGGATGGTGGTGTTCCGCTCGATGAGCTTGGTCATGACGCCGCCCATGGTTTCGATACCCAGTGACAGGGGAGTCACATCAAGGAGCAGCACATCGTTGACCTGTCCGCCCATGACACCGCCCTGGATAGCGGCACCGGCAGCCACCACTTCGTCGGGGTTGACGCCCTTGTGGGGCTCTCTGCCGAAAATGGCTTTGGCGGTTTCCTGAACTTTGGGCATACGGGTCATACCGCCCACAAGGATCACCTCTTTCACATCAGCGGTGCTGACTTCGGCATCCTTCATGCAGTTGAGGCAGGGGATGCGGGTGCGCTCAAGAAGAGGATCGCAGAGCTGTTCCAGCTTGGAGCGGCTCAAAGTCATGTTCAAGTGGACAGGTCCGGAGGCGTTCATGGTGATGAAGGGCAGATTGATGTCGGAGCTCATGGAGCTTGACAGTTCGCATTTTGCCTTCTCAGCCGCCTCTTTCAGACGCTGGAGCGCCTGAGCGTCGGCGCGCAGATCCACACCGTTTTCCTTCTGGAACTCGTCAGCAAGGTAGTTGATGATGAGCAGATCAAAGTCATCACCGCCCAGCATGGTGTCGCCGTTGGTGGCTTTCACCTCAAAGACACCGTCGCCGATGTCAAGGGTGGAAATATCAAAGGTACCGCCGCCCAGGTCGTAGACCGCAACGGTTTCTTCGCTTTTCTTGTCAAGTCCGTAGGCAAGAGCCGCAGCGGTGGGCTCGTTGATGATGCGGAGCACTTCAAGACCGGCGATCTTACCGGCGTCTTTGGTTGCCTGACGCTGGCTGTCGTTAAAGTAAGCAGGAACAGTGATCACCGCCTGAGTGATGGTTTCGCCCAGAAAGGCTTCAGCATCGGTTTTCAGCTTCTGCAGGATCATTGCGGAGATTTCCGGAGGGGAGTAGCTGCGGTCGCCCACCTTAACGTGTGCGTCACCGTTGGCGGCGCTGACGATCTCGTAGGGAACCAGATCCCGCTCGCGCTGGGTCTCAGCAAATTTCCGTCCCATAAGACGCTTGATGGAAAAGATGGTATTTTTGGGGTTGGTCACTGCCTGACGCTTGGCAGTCTGTCCCACCAGACGCTCGCCGTTCTTGGTGAAAGCGACGATGGAGGGAGTGGTCCGGGCGCCTTCAGCGTTGGGGATGATCTTGTACTCGCCGTTTTCCATGACAGCCATGCAGCTGTTGGTGGTTCCGAGGTCGATACCGAGAATTTTAGCCATGATTGAATCTCCTTCATGTTTCGGACGCCGTCTCTTTTCAAAGGCGATGCCCATTTGTTATTATTTGCATTACACCCATCGTATAAGCAAAAAGCGTGCCAACATTAAAAATGCAGTAAAAAAGAGTCAAAATAAGCCAATGTGTGCCAAATTGTCACACATTCTGTGCCACGGCACACTTTGTGTCACACTGTGCCAAAGCTGTGCCCCGGCTGCTTCACGGTTCCCTTATTATATTTAAAATAAATTTGACAACCGCCCTTTCCCGGTGTATTTTATGAAACTATCTCTTTTAAGCACCAACTTGACACTTTTACCGGAACAGCACCATGACTTCAACCAAAAAAATGGACCTTACACAAGGGGTGATCCCTCTTCAGATCATCAAGTTCATGCTCCCCCTTGCCATTACCTTTGTGACCCAGATCCTTTTCCATGCCGCCGATGTGATCGTCGTGGGGCGCTTCGCAAAGAACGCTGAACACGCCGTAGCGGCGGTGGGGAGTTCAAGTCCTGTGACCAGTATGCTTATGACGGTCTTTCTGGGCATGGGGGCAGGCGTCAGTGCGGTGGTCGCCCGCTCCATGGGGGCAAAGAACTACAAAAGCGTCAGCCGTGCTGTTCACTCTTCACTGGTGCTGGGGCTGGTGTGCGGGATCGCTGTGCTCATTGTGGGATTTGTTTTCGGCAGAAGCGCCTTTGAGCTGCTCAAGGTCCCGGCAACCATCATGGAGGAGAGTCTTGCCTATTTCCGGGTGATCCTGCTGGGGATACCTGCGGTGGTGGTCTACGCTTTCGGATGCTGTGTTTTGCGTTCCGTGGGGAAACCCAATCTGCCCATGGTCATTCTGACGGCGTCGGGCATTCTCAATGTGGTTTTGAACATCATTTTCGTCATCGTTTTTGATCTTGACGTACTGGGTGTCGCCTATGCCACCATCACGGCACAGTATCTTTCACTTATACTTATTCTGGGAGCTTTGTACCGTGCCCACGGCGCCTACCGCTTCTACTTCGGCAAACTCTTCAGGATCGATTTTTCCATTCTGGGCAAGGTCTGCTACAACGGATTCCCCGCAGGATTGCAGAACGGATGTTTTGCCATTTCAAATTTGCTCGTTGCACATGCCAACAATGAATTCGGTCCCGGCGCCATTGCCGCCACCTCCATGATCGGCTTTGCCGTGGGCGGATTGATCAACAGCATCGCCAACGCCCAGCACCAGACCACCATCACCTTTACCGGTCAGAACGCAGGCGCAAAGAAAAAAAGCCGGATCATCAAAGGAGTTTTCTGGAATCTCGGATACGCCTTGCTCATCGGTATCACTCTGGGATGGATCGCCTATTTCACCCTTGACCTCTGGCTCCCGTGGTGCGTCAAAAATCCCAGCAGAGAGCTGCTGGCGTTCGCCCATACAAGAGCCATGCTGCAGCTGCTCCCCGGATTCCTCTTCATGGTTCTCGATGTGCTTTCGGGAACCTTGCGGGGACTGGGATATTCGGTGCTGCCCACAGCCATTTCCCTGGTGGGGATCTGCTGTTTCCGGGTATTCTGGGTATTTTGCCTCTTTCCCCTCTTTTCAAAAAAGTACTGGATCCTGATCCTGAACTTCCCAGCCTCCTATCTCCTGACCTCTGTGATACTGGGGATCACCTTGTTCTTTGTTTTGAAAAAACTGCGCTATTTCCCCACTGCTGCCCCCGTGGGGAAATAACTTTCCCGGCATCTTTCCCCGGGTGTGCCAGAGTGAAAAGGGCGGGTCACTTTGACACACACCGTGACAATGTGGCACGCTCTTTCTTTTTTCTGCTCTCCAAAAAAACTTTGGCACGGCTTTTGCTTGAATGGTGGATGAATACAAAAAATTCTTTTACCTTATAAGGAAGGAGGGGAAATATTTATGAACATGGAAAAATTCACAACCAAAAGCCGGGAGGCTCTTATGGAGTCTCAGAATTGCGCCGTCAAAAGGGGCAACAATGAACTGCGGGCACTTCATCTGCTCAGCGCTCTGCTGGATCAGAAAGAGGGACTGGTCACTTCCATCTGTTCCAAGCTGGGGATGAACACTTCACTTCTTGCCGAACAGCTGGGACGGGCTCTTGATTCTCTGCCCAAAGTGGGGAACAATCAGGGACAGATCTACACTTCCGGAGAGTTCTCTGCCGTCCTGACCCGGGCAGCTGAAAAAGCCGACGAGATGAACGATGAATATATCAGTGTGGAACACCTTTTCATGGGTATTCTCAACGGTTCCGGTTCCGCTGCGGAAAAACTCCTCAACAACGCCGGTATCAACTGCGAAAAGGTCCTGCAGGCGCTCCAGACCATCCGGGGCACCCAGCGTGTCACCTCGGCAGACCCCGAAGGGACCTTTGAGGCGCTGAAAAAATACTCCAAAGATCTGACTCTTCTTGCCATGCAGGACAAACTTGATCCTGTCATCGGCAGGGACGATGAGATCCGCCGTGTGGTCCAGATCCTTTCCCGGCGCACCAAGAACAACCCTGTCCTCATCGGGGAACCCGGTGTGGGCAAGACCGCCATCGCCGAAGGGCTGGCACGGCGTATCGTCCGCGGCGATGTGCCCGAAAATCTGAAAAACCGCCAGCTGGTCAGTCTGGATATGGGCGCCCTCATCGCCGGAGCCAAGTTCCGGGGAGAGTTTGAGGAGCGTCTCAAAGCGGTACTCAACGAGGTGGTCAGCGCCGAAGGCAGGATCATCCTCTTTATCGACGAACTCCACACCGTTGTGGGGGCAGGCGCCTCCGAAGGCTCCATGGATGCGGGCAACCTGCTCAAACCCATGCTGGCACGGGGCGAACTCCACTGTATCGGTGCCACCACCCTTGACGAGTACAGAAAGTACATCGAAAAGGATGCGGCTCTTGAGCGCAGATTCCAGTCTGTCATGGTCAATCCCCCTACAGTCGAGGACACCATTTCCATCTTGCGGGGACTCAAGGAGCGTTACGAGATCCACCATGGTGTGAAGCTCCGTGACAGCGCCCTTGTGGCGGCGGCGGTGCTTTCGGACAAATACATCGCCGACCGTTTTCTCCCCGACAAAGCCATCGACCTGGTGGATGAAGCCGCCGCCGCTCTGCGCACAGAGATCGACAGCAGTCCCGGAGAACTGGACGAAAATGAACGCCGGGTCATGCAGCTGGAAATCGAGATCACCGGACTCCGCAACGAGAAAGATGCCGCCGCCATCAAACGGCGCAACGATCTGGAAAAGGAGGCAGCCGATCTGAAAGAGGCGGGCAAGGAGCTCCGTGCCCGTTACGAAAAGGAGAAAAAAGCCATTACCGATCTGCGCCAGTACCGGGAATCTCTGGATCTGGCAAAGCTCCAGCTGGAAAAGGCTGAACGCTCCTACAATCTGGAAGAAGCCGCCAAACTGCGCCACGGCACCATCCCCGGCATTGAAAAGCAGATCGCCGATGCCGAAGAGGCGATCCGCAGCGAAGGCGCCGCCCGGATGCTCAAGGAGGAGGTGGACGAAGAGGATATCGCCGCCATCATCAGCCGCTGGACAAGGATTCCTGTGGCAAAGCTGGTCCAGAGCGAAAAGGAAAAGCTCCTGAACCTTGCCGACCGGCTCCACAACCGGGTGGTGGGGCAGGATGAAGCCGTCACCGCCGTTTCAGAAGCGGTACTCCGTGCCCGTGCCGGACTCAATGACCCTAACCGCCCCATTGCAAGTTTCATCTTTCTGGGACCTACGGGGGTGGGTAAAACGGAACTGGCAAGGGCCCTTGCCGAACAGCTCTTTGACGATGAAAGAGCCATGGTGCGGATCGACATGTCGGAGTATATGGAAAAATTCAGCGTCTCCCGTCTGGTGGGGGCGCCTCCCGGATATGTGGGGTACGAGGAGGGAGGACAGCTCACCGAAGCGGTCCGCCGCCGTCCCTATTCGGTGGTGCTCTTTGACGAGATCGAAAAGGCGCATCCGGATGTTTTCAACATCCTGCTCCAGATCCTTGAGGACGGTATCGTCACCGACTCTCAGGGGCGGACGGTCAGTTTCAAGAATACCATCATCATCATGACCAGCAACATCGGCAGCGCCATGATATTGAACTCAGGCAAAGCCCCCGAAGCGCTGAAAGAGGAGCTGACGCAGGAGCTGCGGCTCCACTTCAGACCGGAATTCCTCAACCGTATCGACGAGATCCTCACCTTCCACGCTCTGGGCAAAGCTGAGATCCGCCGGATCGTTGATCTGCTTCTTGAAAAGGTCCGCGCCCGGCTGAATGCTCAGGAGATCTCCCTTGATGTCAGTGATGAAGCCAAAAACTTTATCGGGGAAGCGGGATTCGATCCCGATTTCGGTGCCCGTCCTCTGAAGCGTGCCGTGATCCAGCTTCTGGAAACCCCGCTTTCAAGGCTGCTCATCGCCAACACCCTGCTCCCGGGGATGACCGTCAAAGTGGAACTCAAAGAGGGAAAACTTGAGTTCAGCTGCGAAAACAAATAAACTGCGTTTCATTTGAGAAGTTCCGCTTTCAGCACCTGAAGCTGAGGCGGGACTTTTTTTCTGGCGGCGCAGTAGAGTTCAATGAAATAAGCGTACTGCTCCCGGGAAAATCCGAAAGGTTTCAGACAGAGGGCAAGGTCTTTGTGACATTTCCGGTTGATGAGCCAAAGGGGAAGGCGGCGGCAGCTGGCAAGGTCGATCCAGAGCAGATCGAGGGCGTTGCCTTCTATATCGGGGGCGGAGCGCTTTTTCCACATGATATTGGCTGGGGTAAAGCCCCGGTGGAGTATTCTTTCATCATGACACCGTGCCAGAAGTTCCAGATGACGGCGCAGAAACTCCTCTTTGAGTTTTTCTTCCCCTGCCAGGGGAGCTCCCGGCAAAAAAGCTCTGCCGTCGTCAAAATCTTCGGCAAAGCGGGTGATGATAAAGGCTCCTTTGAGCAGATGGAAAAAACGCTTTTCCCCTGCGGCAAGGAGTTCCGGGACCCGGATCCCCAGATCGGCTATGCGCTGATAGTTGACCGCCTCAAGACCGCAGGGCGACGGACGCAGCAGATAGCTGTAAACTTTGCTGATCTTGCGGTACCCTTTGTAAACCACATCAAAGTTCTCCCCGGCAGGGAGTTTGAGCACATATTTGGTGCGGGTCTCCCAGATCTTTTCCCCGGGACCGGACTCCAGAAAGGCGCCCTGCTGCAAAAGTCTTTCAAAGATCTCTGCAAAGGAGTCTTTGCAATAGCTCCATGAACAGCTCAGGGAGATGAACTTTTTGGAAAATGTTGAAGCAGTATGTTGATCCATATCAGCGCAGTTTCAGTGTGGCAAGGGCAGAAAGGGCGAGGATCCCGGCAATGATCCAGAAGCGCACCACGATCTGAGTTTCAGTCCACCCCAGATGTTCAAAGTGGTGGTGGAAAGGGGAACAGTAGAAAATGCGCTTGCCGGTGAGCTTCACAGAAGCCACCTGCAGTATGACTGAAAGGGCTTCGATCACAAAGATACCCCCCACCAGTATGAGCAGAAGTTCCTGCCTTGTCAGCACTGCCATCATGCCCACGATGCCTCCCAGAGCAAGGCTTCCGGTGTCCCCCATGAACATGGCGGCAGGGTAGCAGTTGTGCCAGAGGAACCCCAGACAGGCGCCCCCCGTGGCGGCGGCGAAGATCACCGCCTCCTGGATCCCCAGCAGATGCGGGATGTTCAGATAGTCGGCAAAGACCCGGTGTCCCATAAGATAGGTCAGTATGGCGTAGGTGAGCATACAGAAGATGGTGCACCCTGAAGCCAGTCCGTCCTTGCCGTCGGTCAGGTTGACGGCGTGGCAGGAGCCCAGAATGGTAAACACGGCGATGATGCCGCACAACACACTGCCCAGAGCAAGGGGAGTCTTGAGGAAGGGGATGGTAAACTGGTTCATAACGCCCCCCACCCCCGGAGTGGCATTGAGGAGCACAACAGCGCCGCCTGCAATGACGGCAGTTATGAGGAATTTCCATTTGCCGGGCATACCGTCACGGTTGCGGTAGACCACCTTGAGGTAGTCGTCGGCAAAACCCACGGCGGCAAAGAGGATGGTTCCGCAAATGAGCAGCGAAGCGATTTTTCCGGGGGCACACCAGAGCAGAGCGCTCAGGACGATGGCTGCCACAATGAGGATCCCCCCCATACAGGGGGTTTTGTTTTTGGCTTTATCAATGAGTTCCGGGGCGATAAGTCCCTCAAAGCGGTCCGCTGCCTGAGCATGGAGCGACTTCAAAAGCCGCGCCACAGCTCCTCCCAGGAGCACAGTGATCAAAAAGGCGGTGATAGCCGCTCCCCCCGCCCGGAAGGTAACATACTCAAAAAGACGCAAGGGACCGAACTCTGCACTGAACCGGGAAAGAAAATAAAGCATTGTGAAACTCCGTAAAATTTGATTTTTTGTTCATTGCATAATTTATACGCTCTGCAGTGATTTGTCTACACCGAAAGTAAAAAAAAATCAAAAAAAGAAAGTTTGCTTCTGCTGCTCCTGACCTTTACAGGGGACGGCGGCTTAAATGAAGCGGCATTTGGCGCAGGTCAGTTCTGAGAGTTCTGCTTTGAGCCGGGGGGCGTCGGATTCCCTGATTTCTCCCCTGAGTGTGACAGCGGTGCTGAATTCCTCGTCGAGGATGGTGAATCCGTGGGCTTCAAAGAGCCTTTTCGCCTGATCGTAAAAGTTGTAGGGCAGCACGATGCCGAAACGCTCCATGGGGAGCAGTTCGCAGAGTTGCGCCTCCTCAAGGGCGAGCCGGGCGCAGTCGGAGTAGGCGCGGACCAATCCCCCTGTCCCCAGTTTGGTGCCCCCGAACCAGCGGGCGGCGGTGACGATCACATTGGTCAAGCCGCTTCCTTTGAGGACAGCCAACATGGGGCGTCCGGCGGTCCCTGAGGGTTCCCCATCGTCGGAACACCCCATGATATTTCCCTGAGGACCGGTGATAAAGGCATAGACGATGTGTCCGCCGTTGTCGTACTGTACCTTCCGGGCGTGCCAGAGCTCCCGTGCCCCTTCGGGGGTGTCAACGAAAGCGGCTTCGGCGATGAACCGGGAGTTCTTGACCATGAACTCCGCCCGGGTGGGTGCTTTGAGTATAAGCATATAACACTTTTTTATTCAGCGCTTTTCTCTGTTTTTTTGGGCTTCCGTGAACGCTTGCGGGGGGCTCCTTTGGAGGAGCTTGAGCGGCGGAGATGGTTCACCGTCACCGGGAGCGGCCACTCTTTGTCGGTCTGCTCCGGGTCTCCCCCGTCAACGGCTGAGCGGATGATCTTCAATTCACGGGCATTGGGGTAGGAGCGTGAAGTGAAAAGCTCCTGAGGACATTTCCCCTGATCGAAAATGGTCTGGAGCGTCAGGATCTTTTCCGCAGAAAGGTTGAGCCGTATCATCATGTGCAGGGGCAGAAAGATCCTCTCAAGGACCCGTGACACAACTGCCTGACACTTTTTCTGAGGGATGGGCATACCCGGTCCGATCCCCATTTCCTCCTCAACAAAGGGGAGCGCCACACATGCCATGGCAAGGGAGACACTGTTGCGGTAGCGTCCTTCATCGAGGCGGCAGTTGCGTTCGTAGAGGATATCGAGCGCCCGGTCCATGGGGGGAGTATCCCAGACATGGTTGAGTTCGGGGAGAAAATACTCCAGCAGCCCGTAGTCGTGGAAGGCTCTCAGGTGGCGGTCGCCGCAGCAGGAGCCGAAGATCTTTTCCAGTTCCAGCGCCAGCCGGGAGGGGGAAGCAAGTTTCAGAAGCTCCAATTTGGCAAAGAGGGCATTTTCAGTGGCGGAATCCAGTGTGAATCCGAACTGCCCCACAAGTTTCAGCGCCCGGAGCATACGCACCGGATCCTCTTCAAAGCGCAAAGCCGGTTCACCGATAGCGCGGACGGTCTGGGATTTTATATCATCCAGCCCCATGCCGGTGTGGTCGTAAAGCTCCTCTTTGACAGGATCGTAGAAAAGGGCGTTGACGGTGAAATCCCGCCGCCATGCGTCCTCCACGGCGCTGCCCCAGGAGTTGTCTGAGACGATGAGATTTTCGCAGTTTTCCTCTTCTGCTGCGGGCTCTTTGGCGTGCTGTTCCGTTTCAGCCGGCGCCTTTCTGAAAGTGCTGACTTCAAAGAGTTCCCCTTTGACCGTCACATGGGTCAGACGGAATCTTTTGCCGATGATCCGGGCACTGCGTCTGCCGAAAAGCTGCCGCACCTCTTCCGGAGTGGCGGAGCAGCCGATGTCAAAGTCTTTCGGGGTGCGGTCCAGGAGCAGATCCCGGATGGCACCGCCGACGATGTAGGCTTCGTACCCTGACTCCTGCAAGGCGGAAACAACATAACGGGCGTTGGATGAAATGGGCAGTTTGATCTTCATTGCTTTTGAAATCCCCTCAATGTGTCAGAACTTCCGCTGGATGACTGTATCCACGCACTCCAGTTCCGGATCAAGGAAGGGATAATCCGCATTGTAATGGAGTCCCCGGCTTTCGTGCCGGAGCAGAGAACAGTCGATGATAAGCTCCGCCACGGTGGCAATATTGCGCAGTTCGATCAGATCGGCGGTAACGGTAAAGTCCCAGTAATATTTCTCTATCTCTTTACGGATCAGTTTGATCCGGTTCTTGGCGCGTTCAAGGCGTTTGTTGGTACGGTAGATGCCCACATAGTCCCACATGAACCGGCGGATCTCATCCCAGTTGTGGGCGATGACCACCTGTTCGTCGGAGTCTGTGGCGTTGCCGCTTGTCCAGTTCAAAGAGTCCGCTTCAGAAGGACGGTTCAGCTTGAAGCGGTCAAAGTTTTCGTTTATGCTCTTTGCGGCGAAACGGGAGACCACCAGAGCTTCAAGGAGACTGTTGGAAGCCAGACGGTTGGCACCGTGGAGCCCTGTGCAGGCGGTCTCACCCACAGCATAGAGCCCTTCGATGCTTGAAGCGCCGTCGATGCCGGTCTTGATGCCGCCGCACATGAAGTGTGCCGCAGGAACCACAGGGATCAGATCTTTCGCCATGTTGACTCCTGCTTCAAGGCACTTGGCAAAGATGTTGGGGAACCGCAGTTTCAGATGCTCTTCGGAGTGCATTCTGATATCCAGATAGACGCACTCCTCGCCGGTGCGCTTCATCTCGGAGTCTATGGCGCGCGCCACCACGTCACGGGGCGCCAGACTCTTCATCGGGTGGTATTTGTGCATGAATTCCACCGGTTCGCTGTTTTTGTTTTCACGGCACTTGAGCACAGCCCCTTCGCCCCGCAGCGCTTCGCTGATGAGGAAAGAGCGGATCGTGGTGTGGTGCAGGATGGTGGGGTGGAACTGAACAAACTCCATATTGGCGATCTCAGCCCCGGCACGGTACGCCATGGCGATGCCTGAACCGCAGGCAACATCCGGATTGCTGGTGTACAAATAGACCTTGCCCGTTCCGCCGCAGGCAAGGACCGTGGCAGGAGCAAGAAAGGTGATGACCTTGTTGTTGCTGATGTCAAGGACGTATGCCCCGAAACAGCGGTTGGGGGAGCTTTTGTCAAAGCCCCGGCTCACCACCAGATCCACACAGATGTGGTTTTCAAAGACGGTGATATTGGGTCGTGCCTTCACAGCTTCGACCATGACCCGTTCCAGTTCGGCGCCGGTGATGTCGCCTGCGTGGAGCACCCGCCGTTTGTGGTGTCCCCCTTCGCGCCCCAGATCGAACTCGCTCCGGGCGTCGGTATACCCCAGGTCCCCCCGGGTGGTGAATTTGGCTCCCAGTTCAATCAGTTCGGCGATGGCGGCGGGCCCCTCTTCGACGATGGCGCGCACCACCTCTTCTTTACAGAGTCCGGCGCCGGCGGTCAGGGTATCCTGAACGTGTTCATCAAAGGTATCCAGTCTGTCCATGACACAGGCGACACCGCCCTGAGCCAGACGGCTGTTGCATTCGTCGATCTCTCTTTTGGTAATGACCGCCACACTGCGTCCGGACTTTGCCAGATGCAGTGCACTTGACAGTCCTGCCAGTCCGCTGCCGATCACGATATGATCGTAATTTCTGATTTCACTGATTTCCATCTTAAAAAATTCCTGAAATTTTCAATTTTTTTTGTGCGAAAACTTCTTTTTCAGGTTGCAGAAAAAATGTTCACGGTGTAATTTACAGCATGAACACGCTTTTTTCAAACATAAGGAACGTTATTTTGATGAGTTTTTTGAATAAGTTCTTTGCCAAAGGGGAAAATCCCCCTGCGCTCCCCGGTGAAATGCCCCTTCTGAAAGTGACGCCCCTCTGGTGTTTTCTGCTTTTCAGCTTTTCCGGGGGACTCCTTTTTTCCGCAGCGCTCCCCCCTTTGAACTTTTCCTTTGCCGGTTTTTTCGCTCTGGCACCTCTGGTCTGGTGCGCCCACCGCCTTGAATGGAAACGCGCCGCACTCTGCGGATGGGTCTGGGGGCTGGGATGGGCTCTTTTCTCCTTTCAGTTCCTCCGGGAGATCGAATGGATCGTCCCCTATCTTCTTGCCCCCGTCCTCGCCATCTGGCCCGCCGCCGCAGCTGCCCTGATCTCCGCCGGTGCAAAAGGGATCCTCTACACTCCTGCCGCCGCCAATGAGGAGTACACCGTTAAAAAGGATTACCTTCTCAAACGCCTGCCCTGGTACAGAACTTTGATCTTCGTCCTCTTTGCCGCCCTTGCCTACACCCTCATTGAATGGACCCGCTCAAGGCTTTTCACCTGGAACGATCTTTCCATCACCCAGTACCGCAATCTGCCCTTTCTGCAGATCTGTTCTGTGACAGGCTCTTACGGCGTCCTTTTTCTCACAGCTCTGGGAGGGGCGGCACTGGGGTGTGTGACACTCCGGGGGGGGAAGCTCTGTTTGATCCCTGCGGCGCTGCTCATCGCCGCCAACTGGGGATGGGGGGAGTACCGCATGAAACACCTTATGCCTGTGAGGGATAAAACATGGTCTCCGGCACTGATACAAGGGGATCTTTCCCAGCGCCGCCACGCCGGGGAAAAGGAGTTCAAAGAGGCGTTGGAGACCTACATTTCAATGAGTTACAAAGCCGCCAAACTCAAGCCTTCACTCATTGTCTGGCCTGAAAGCGCCGTTCCCATTCCTTTGCGTTCCGCTCATCCCTGGGGCAGAGAGTTCGCTCAGGAGTTCAGCACCCTCATCAGCAAATGCCGTACCCCCATGCTCATCGGAGCTCTTGATTTCGCACCTCTTCCGGATAAGAAGAATTACGGCATCACCAACAGCGCTCTTTACTTTACCTCTGAAGGGCGTCTCAAGTACAAATACGACAAGATCCACCGGGTCCCCTACGGGGAGTATATTCCTCTGCGTGGATTGATCCCCGGATTCCTCATCCGCATGATCGACATGGGCAGAGACCTGACTCCGGGAACCAACTGCATCCCTCTGGAGCTCCCCGGAGGTCCCAAAGTCAGTACCGCCATCTGCTACGAAGGGGTTTTCGGATATCTTACACGGGAGTTCGCCAGCAGAGGAGCTGAGATATTGCTGGTCCTGTCAAACGATGCCTGGTATCCCAGAAGCAGCGAACCCGAACAGCACCTTGCCAACGCTCTCATGCGTGCCATTGAAACCGGGCTCCCCATGGTCAGATGCGGCAACAACGGGGGCTCAGGTGTGGTAAATCCCGACGGAACTCTTTCCCATTTCCTCGATGTTCCGGATCAGCCCGGACGCGTTGAGATCAAGCGGGGGCGCGCCATGGGGATCGTTCCGGTGAAATACACCTTTTCCCCGGAACGGACATTTTATGTAAGAAACGGTGAATGGTTCATCCTTCTGCTTGCAGGACTCTTTCTGCTTACGGGAGGATTCGGTTATCTCTCCTTTCTCAAGGCATGCCGTATGCTCCCGGAATCCACCGCCGTACTTAAAAAGAGGTAAGTTTACTTTGACAGGCGGTAAAGCTCCAGATCGTCAAAGTAGATGGGGGTATCACCGCCCTGGGAGTCGATACCGCAGAGCCACTGTGCTGAAAGCACGCCCCCTTTGATGTCGGGCGCCCGGAAATAAAAGAACTTTGCCGCCTTTTCTTTGCCGGGAGTGCGGGAAATGTTGTTGAAGGCAACCAGACTGCCGTGGTCCAGAATGGGCTGCAGCAGACCGGGGATGTGGAACTCCTTGAAAGCGCCAAGCTGTGAGGGATCGGCATTTTTCCTCTTGCGCCGGGGAGGAATGAAGATCTCTTCCAGGCGGTCGTAAGTAAGAATTTTTGGCAGTTCCCATTACGGAAAATCAGCAATTTCAAGTTGAAATTTTGCCTTTGCAGTGCTATATTGTGGAGTGTTTATTTTAACCAACAGGAAAGGCGAAAAAACAGAACTGAAAACCATTTGAACTGAAAATTACATACAGCATAAAAAGGCTATCTCAACAAACTACCACCTTGTATAAAAGCCTTTATCCCAATAAAGTACAATTTTTGTGCCGTGTTGCATTTTGCATACACGGTGCATTTCTGCTTTGTATTTATTGGGACGCTGTGGTAGGCGTGTTGAGGTATGCAAACAGGGATGCACCTCTTTTTTTGTGGTGTTTTCCCAAAACTCAAAGGAAACAACCACAGCATGAAACCACTGTTTTTACTCTCTTTACTTTTACTCTCTTTTACTCTCTTTTCCGCTGAAATCATTGGTAAGGTGGTTGGCGTTTCTGACGGTGATACCATTACCGTTTCAGATAATCTTGATAAAGGCAAATTCCGCATACGCCTTAATAAAATTGATGCACCTGAAAAGAAACAAGCCTTTGGCAACAAAGCCAAACAGTATT